>NZ_JBODRQ010000025.1:0-33162 GCF_050633025.1 Aeromonas sp. | reverse complement strand
GAGTACATTGTACGAAAGCTGAAATAATTATTGCATAATGCCACTTGTTTTATGGCCGTCATTAAATTAGTGACAATTCTTTTTTGTGAACCACCCCATAAAGTAGACACAGCAACATGTCCACTCCGACGCACGGGGGTTACAGTTATAACGTAAAGCAATCTACCAGATGCCCAATATCAGGCCTGATTTCTCGCCAATCACTACGCGATCCACAATGAATAAGCGTATCTGGGATGTATGACGCAGAAACCCTATCGACCCGATATTCCGCCGAGCCCAAACCTGCTTTATCAAGGAGCATTTTATGTGTGCCGTGCCGAATACCATACCACGCAGACAATTCCCTACTGCATTTACCATTCTGTTTCTTATTATGTTGCTGGCCATTGCGCTGACCTGGATAATTCCGGCGGGTGCCTATGCCAAGCTCTCTTATAATCCGGCTAGTGAAAGCCTGATGGTCAATAGCCCACAGGGGGAAATAAACCGACTTCCTGCAACCCAGGATGCCCTGGCAAAACTCAATATCAATATTGCGGTGGAGCAATTTACCAACGGCACCATCCGCAAGCCCATCGCCATTCCCGGCACCTATGCCCGATTGGAGCAAGCGCCCAAGGGGCTCGGTGACGTGGCGGTCAGCATGGTCAAGGGCACCATAGAGGGGGCGGATATCATCGTCTTTATTCTGGTGCTCGGGGGGCTGATCGGCGTCATCAACAAGACAGGTGCCTTCAGTGCGGGGCTGGTGGCGCTGTCGCGCAAAACCCGGGGCAATGAGTTCCTGTTTGTGGCGCTGGTCTGCTTCGTGATGGCGCTGGGAGGCACCACCTGCGGACTGGAGGAAGAGGCGGTCGCCTTCTACCCCATACTGGTGCCCATCTTTCTGGCGCTCGGCTATGACTCCATCGTCTGCGTAGGGGCCATCTTCCTCGCCGCCTCCATGGGAACCACCTTCTCCACCATCAACCCCTTCTCGGTGGTGATCGCCTCCAATGCCGCCGGCATTCCCTTTACCGAGGGGCTGATCTTTCGCGCCATTGGCTGTCTGGTAGGCACCCTGGTGGTGATCAGTTATCTCTACTGGTACTGCAAGAAGATCAAGGCCAACCCGGCCTTCTCCTACACCTATGAAGACAGAGAGAGTTTTCGCGCCCGATTTCTCAAAGAGGGCACCATTGACGAAGGGGTGCCCTTCACCCTGCGCCGCAAGATCATTCTGACCCTGTTTATCTTCGCCTTTCCGCTGATGGTGTGGGGCGTCTCCATGGCCGGTTGGTGGTTTCCGCAGATGGCGGCCTCCTTCCTGACCATCGCCATCATCATCATTTTTATCTCGGGTCTCAAAGAGAAAGAGGCGGTCGAGGCCTTTACTCAGGGGGCGTCGGAGCTGGTGGCCGTCTCGCTCATCATCGGGCTGGCACGGGGGGTCAATCTGGTACTGGATCAGGGGATGATCTCGGACACCATTCTGGCCTACGCCTCCGATCTGGTCTCCGGCATGCACGGCGCCGTGTTCGCGGTGGCGCAGATGCTGGTGTTCACCCTCTTGGGGCTGGTGGTGCCCTCCTCCTCGGGGCTTGCGGTGCTCTCCATGCCCATCATGGCGCCGCTGGCAGATACCGTGATGATCCCCCGCTATATCGTGGTATCGGCCTACAACTGGGGGCAATACGCCATGCTTTTTCTGGCCCCCACCGGACTGGTGCTGGTCACTCTGCAGATGCTTGGCATCCAGTTCAACAAGTGGGTCAAGTTCGTCCTGCCCATGGTGGGCTTTGTGCTGGGATTTGGCGCCCTGATGCTGGTGGCGCAAGTGATGTTGGCCTGATGGGCCTGTGATACATGAGTGACAACACCCCGTGCCTCGCGCGGGGTGTTCTTTTGTCAGCCTTAGTGACGCACCCGCCCCTGCTGGCGGAAGCAGTAGAGTTTAAGGCTGATGTCGGCGATATCGGCGGGAAGCTCCTCTCCCTGCTCGGCCAGGGGCCGGTAGAGGGATGAGAGCAGACGTTCGGCCTGCTGCACCGTAATGATGTTGGCCTGGATGGCCGGGGTGATCCAGCTGGGTAACATTGACATATCTCCCCCTCGTTGATCCGGTGATCTCGGGTGAACCTCTTCATTTCAGGTCTTACGCAGTTGTCTGCCGACCCGTTCACCCTTTGCTTCACCCAATCAAAGCAAAATGCTTGCCGTGATCTCGTATCGGCCCGCTTTTCTTCAAATTGAGAAATTCATCAATCACTTGCGTAACAAGATCGGAGGACTACTCACCACCTCAAGCGCTAGCGCCTTGCCGCTGAGATATTCTGCTCGCCACTCACCTTGCAAATTGCGACTCGCGTTGCACTTTTTCTCACTGGCAACCAAACCATGCGCCAGAAACTGGTCACTTTTAGTCCGTTGTCGCCAAAGTCAGACACTTTTGGCAGCTGGCTATTTTTCAACCTTGTCACCCATTGTCGCACCCTCGTCCCTCTCGTCTTGTCCGCTGCCGTGACTATGACAAGATGGCGCCAGATTGGAACAGCCCGGATGGGTATGCAGGAGAACAACAAGATGAACAGATCCATGATGGCAGGTATCGGTATTGGCATCGCCTCTGCCCTGGCGCTCTCGGCGGCGGCAAGCGGCTTCCTCTTTACACCCCAGCCCACCTTTGCCGAGGTGATCGCCAGCAAGCCGGTCACCGAGACCATCAAGACTCCCCGACAGGAGTGTCGCAACGTCACCGTGACCCACCGCAAGCCCATACAGGATGAGCACAAGATCCTCGGCACAGTGGTTGGAGCAGCGCTGGGTGGCGTACTTGGCCACCAGTTTGGTGGGGGCAGCGGCAAGAAGGTAGCAACAGCCGCCGGAGCGGTTGCGGGTGGCTACGCTGGCAATCAGGTGCAGGGCAATATGCAGGCGGGCGACACCTATACCACCACCGAGCAGCGCTGCAAGACGATGCAGGATAGCAGTACCCGCACCATCGGCTATGACGTGACCTACCGCCTGGCAGGTCAGGAGGGGGTGATCCGGATGAAACAAGCCCCCGGCCCAACCATTCCGGTCAAGGATGGCAAACTGGTGATCGAGCCGCAAAAAGGGTGATCACCGCGCTTAAAACCAAAGAGTGAAGGCCCGCCTCTTGCGAGACGGGCCTTTGGTTTTATGACTTGTTACGCGGTTACACGGCGTTCGTCATCGAAGGGACAAACTGCTGCTCAACCCTTGCAGCACTTCTTCACCGCCCGCACCACATTCTGATAGCCGGTACAGCGGCAGAGGTTGCCTGAAAGGCCGCGGCGGATCTCCGCCTCGGTCAGCGGACGGCGCTCGGTCTTGTCGAGCAATGCCGCGCTCGCCATCACGAGACCCGGGGTACAAAAACCGCACTGCACCGCCCCCTCGTCGATAAAGGCCTGCTGCACATCGGAGAGCTCATTGCCTTTGCGCTCCCCCTCCACGGTACGAATGGATTTGCCATCGGCCCACACCGCCAGATAGAGGCAACTGTCGATGGCGGTGCCATTCACCCGCACGGTACAAGCGCCACACTCACCGACACTGCACCCCTCTTTCACGCTGATAAGCCCCTGCCCGCGCAGGAAGTGGAGCAGCGACATGGTGGGCGGCACAGCATAGGAGTAAGGTTTGCCGTTGATCTCGCACTGGATCTCCACAGCGGGACAGCTTTGCGGTTGCATCATAGGATCTTGCCTCCGGCACGTTCGACAGCGCAGGCGACCACCCGCTGCGCCAGGGTTTTGATGAGGTGCAGGCGAAACTCCTTTTCTGCCCGCCAGGAGGATCGCGGCGCCACATCGGCCACCACCGCCTCGGCAATCGCGGCCAGTGTGGCACGAGTCAGCGGTTGCCCCTCGGCCGCAGCTTCCGCATGAGGCGTGCGCACCGGGGTCGGGGCTGCCACCCCATAGGCCAGCCGCAGGCGCTTGAAATGGCCATGCTCAATCTGGCAGTAGGCGGCGCAGCCGATGGTGGCGATATCCATGGCATCGCGCATGGCATATTTGAAGTAGTGGGATCCCACATGGGGATGAGTATCCGGGGCGAAATGAAACGCCACCAGGATCTCCGCCGGTTGCAGCGCCACCTTGCCGGGGCCGGTGTGAAAACCGGCGATGGGGATGCGGCGGGTACCATTGGGGCCGGCGATTTCCAGTTCGGCTTCCAGCGCGACGGTGGGCGCCGCCGAGTCGGCACTGGTGGCGCCGTTGCAGATATTGCCGCCATAGGTGGCGACGTTGCGGATCTGCGGCCCGGCTATGGTGGCGGCCGCTTCCGCCAGCATTGGCAGGCGGCGCTGCACCAGCTCGTTTTCGATGATCTCGGTAAAGGTGGTGCCGGAGCCGATACGGATTGACCCATCAGGCAACTCGCTCACCCCTTTGAGTTCTGGCAAGTCGTGAATATCGACGATATGGCGATAGGCGGCGTTGAGGTGATGAAGCTGGATCATCACATCTGTGCCACCGGCCAAGAGACGCGCCTCGGGGTCAGCCTGACGCAGGGCGACTGCCTCGGCCACACTGTGCGCCTTGTAGTAACGGGCAATATCAAACATGGTGTTGCTCCTCCCCTGATCCCTCGCCAATCAAACCCGCGGCGACAAACTCCCGGAACAGGGTCTTGGGGGTAATGGGCAGCTCGTTGATGGCGACGCCGGTCGCCATGCGAATGGCGTTACGGATGGCGGGGCCCGGCGAGATGATGGGCGGTTCTCCCAGAGATTTGTGGCCATAGACCGACTGGGGCTCGTAGGTCTGCACGAAGTCGCATTCGAGCTCGGGCAAGTCCAGCATGGTGGGGAACTTGTAGTCGAGCAGGTTGGGGTTGCGCACCACACCCGTCTTGGCGTCGATAATCATCTCCTCGAACAGCGACCAGCCGATCCCCATCCCCATGCCGCCATGCACCTGCCCCTCTGCCAGCTGCGGATTGAGGATCTTGCCCGCATCGTGCAGGTTGATGATGCGATTGATGGTCACTTTGCAGAGATCGATATCGACGCTGAGATCGACAAAGGTACAGCCAAAGCTCGGCGGGTTGGTGGTGGTCTTGTGGGAGACTTCCGAGGTGATCTGGCCGCCGATGGTGAGGTGGTAGTAGGCGTTGACCGACACCTCGGCCACGCTGATCAGCACCTTGTCCGGCGCACCGGCCAACACCACGTAGCCGTCGATCAGGGTCAGCGATCCCACATCCTGATGGCAGAGCTGGGCCGCCAGCGACAAAATGCGCGCCCGCAGTTGCAGCGCCGCCTGATGGATGGCGGGGGCCGCCACATAGCTCTGGCGCGAGGCGAACGAGCCCGGATCGTAGGCGGTAATATCGGTATCCTGAGTCGAAATGACCCGGATCTGCTCAAACGGAATGCCCAACGTCTGGGCCGCCATCTGGGCAAAGACGGTATCCGATCCCTGCCCTATCTCGGTGGCGCCGATCTGCAGATTGACGGTGCCATCCTGATTGAGCAGCATGCGTGCGCCAGCAATTTCGACCCCCACCGGATAGGTGTTGGAGCCGTAGCTAAAGCACGCCACCCCGATGCCACGGCGCACCCGACTTGCCGGATCCTGCCCCAGACACTCGGCCTTGAGTCGATCCCACTCGAACATCTCGCGGCCACGCAGCAGACAGTCCGGCAACCCGGCGCTGTAGATGGTCTTCTGGTTGACCTGATTGACATCCCCTTCCCGCGCCACGTTGGCGATACGCACATCGAGCGGATCCAACCCCAGTTCGGCGCAGGCGTCATCCAGCATGCACTCAAGGGCAAAGATCACCTGCGGCGCGCCGTAACCGCGCATGGCACCGGCGGTGGGCAGGTTGCTGTAGAAGGTTTTAGCGTCATAACCGAAGGCACTGCGCGGATAGAGGTAGCTGATCTTGTTGCCACCGGCACTGGCGATGGAGTGGCCGTGAGAGGCATAACCGCCGGTGTTGGAGAGCACGTCGAGCTGATAGCCCTTGAGAGTGCCGTTGCGGTTGAGGCCCATCTTGCCGTCGATGGCAAAGCCGTGGCGGGTGCGGGAGGCGAAGAAGCACTCTTCCCGGCTCAAGGTCACCTTGACCGGCACGCCGCCAAGCTTGTAGCTAAGAAACGCCGCCATCGGCTCTTCCAGCACATCCTGCTTGTTGCCAAAACCGCCGCCCATATAGGGCTTGATCACCCGCACGCTGGACCAGGGCAGACCGAGGGACTTGGCCACCCGGCTGCGCACTATCTGGGGGATCTGGGTACTGCTGACCACTATGATGTGGTCCGGCTGATCCATGTAGGCGTAGCAGGTCACCGTCTCCAGATGGCAGTGCTGTACTACAGGAGTCCGGTAGTGCCCCTGAAACTGCAGATCGGCCGCCGCAATGGCCTGCTCCGGGTCATTGGCGCGAAGCTGGCTTTGCCGCAGCAGATTGCCGCTCGGGTGAATGGGATAGGCATCGTCGGCCAGCGCGCTTTCGGCATCCGTCATCACTGGCAGTGGCTCGTAGGTGACCTTGACCAGCGCGGCCGCTTTTTCGGCCACCAGCGGATCGCGGGCTACGACTATGGCCACCCCATCGCCGAAGTGGCGCACATGGTCGGTGAGCAGACGGCGGTCTTTCACATCCCGTTTTGCCTCATCGAGGGACCAGGCGTGGCCGGCTGTGCGAAAACAGGTGGTGGGGACATCTTCATGGGTAAACACGGCTTCGACCCCGTGCAGGGCCAGTGCCTCGGTCGTGTCGATTGCAAGCACCCTGCCATGGGCAATATTGCTACGCACGTACTTGGCGTGGCGCATCCCGAGCATGATGTTGTCATCGGTATAGCGGGCGCTGCCGGTCACCTTGGCCTCGGCATCCACCCGCTTGAGCGGCAATCCTATGGACATATGCAAGTCCTTTTTTCGAAGGGAAAAATCTGGAACCGGAATAAAAAACAGCAAGATATGCGCCTGTTTCCCGCCATCGTCAGGAGAATGGGGAGAAGTGTGAAGGGGATCCCATCTAGCCCGCTTATGTTGGGCCACAGCCACGAGCCAAGCACAACCCTTAAACAAACGAGGCGCATCAGCGATGAAAAAAGCGGCAGAGCGAGGAGAGCAAGAGTGGGAGCCTATCAATCTGGTAGGAGGATTTATCAAAATGGTATCGAGATGGCCCCCAACTGCGGAGACGGACGAGGCGTGATAGCCAGCGTGGGCGGGCTGAGCGCCGCAAACATAAGCAGATATAAAGAACGCAGGCATAAAAATGGGGCCGTCAGTGCGACCCCAAACGGGCGGGTTATCCCTAAATAGCCCACCCCCCAGCATAAAAGAGCACCAGTGCCAGGGCGATGATCACGGTGCCGACGTTGAGCTTGTGCCACTCCTTCGAGCAGATGCGGCCGATCACCAGGGCACTGAAACCCAGCATGATGCCGGTTACGATGTTGCAGGTGAGCACGATAAAGACGGCGCACACCAAACCGGACATGGCACCGACCGAATCGTTGAAATCGAGCTTGGTAACGTTGCTCAGCATCAAGAGCCCTACATACATCAGGGCCGGTGCGGTGGCATAGGCGGGCACCAGATAGGAGAGCGGCGAGAGGAACAGCATCAGCAGGAACAGACCGCCAACCACGGTCGCGGTGAGACCGGTTTTTCCCCCTGCCGCCGTGCCCGCTGCCGATTCGATATAGACGGCAGCCGGTGCCGCCCCCACCAGACCGGAGAAGATGCTGCTCACCGAGTCGGCACTCAGCGCCTTGCCGCTGTTGATGATGTGACCATCCTTATCCAGCAGGTTGGCCTGCCCTGCTACCGCCCGGATGGTGCCGGTGGCATCGAATACCGCCGTCATCACCAGCGCCAGCACGCTCGGCAACACCAGCGGCGAGAGGGCCCCCATGATATCCAGGCTGAAGATGAGGGACTGGCCCTGCCCGTCCGAGAGGCTCGGCAGGGCGAACAGCCCCTGATACTTCACCGCAGGATCGAAGATAAGGCCGAAGAGGGAGATGGCGATGATCACCAGCAGGATCCCCCCCGGTACTCTCAGCTTCTCCAGCCCGAAGATCACCGCAAGGCCTATCAGGGACATGATGACCGGCATCGAGGTAAAGGCCCCCAGCGCCACCGGCAGCCCCTCCAGCGGGTTCTTGATCACCAGCCCCACCCCGTTGGCGGCGATAAGCAGCAAGAAGAGACCGATACCGATACCGGTGCCGTGGGCAATGCCCATCGGCAGGTTGTCGAGGATCCAGCTACGCACCCCGGTCACCGAGATGGCGGTAAAGAGTACCCCCATCAGGAAAACGGCCCCCAGCGCCACCGGAATGGGGATCTGCTGCCCCAGCACCAGACTGAAGGCGGTAAACGCAGTGAGGGAAATAGCGCAACCGATGGCCATCGGCAACTTGGCCCAGAGCCCCATCAAGAGCGAACCAAGCCCCGCAACCAGACAGGTGGCGACAAACACGGCGCCGGGAGGAAAGCCCGCCTTGCCGAGCATGCTTGGCACCACGATCACCGAGTAGACCATGGCAAGGAAGGTGGTGAGGCCCGCCAGAACCTCCTGTCTGACATTGCTGCCCCGCTCGCTGATCATAAAGTAGCGATCAAGAGCCGTGAGCGGCTGTTGCTTTAGTGCGCTCTGGCTGGCGTCACCATTGGCCAGCTGTTCCACGCTGTTTGTCCTGCTGTTTGCTTGGGTCATACCCAACTCCTTCACACGCGCCTGAATGTTCCATGACGAAATGGCGACAGGATCTGCGGGTCTGCCTCGCGCCAGTCTGATGAGAAACAGGCGATGGCGGCAGAGAATGCGACAGACAGACCAGGGTAGGCAGCCTTAACTCAAACGTTTGCCTTGCTGGTCAAAAAAACCGGGCCATTTCACGTTCTATGCGGGGATATCCCCTATGGTGCGGCAAGACTGGCGCCCTGTGGGGCACGCCAGCCGCCGTATTCGTTGGGGCTGCGCCGCGGCAGCCCACTCCAGCCCCTACCCCCGTTCATGCACCAGTTGGCCATCCACATAGGTGCGGTAGATGGATCTGTCATCCCCCAGGGTCAACAGCACAAAAAGCTTGTCCCGCAGGGTGGTGGAGTTGTCATAACGCAGCTGCTGCAGCGGGGTGGCGACCGGGTCGAGTACCACGAAATCCGCCTCCTTGCCCACCGCAAAGCTGCCGATCTTCTCGTCCAGCCCCAGCGAATGGGCGCCGCCCAGGGTGGCCAGATAGAAGGCCTGATAGGCCGAGAGCCGCTCACCCTGCAACTGCATCACCTTGTAGGCCTCGTTAAGGGTCTGCAGCATGTTGAAGGTGGTGCCCGCTCCAATGTCGGTGCCCATCCCCACCTTCACCTGCTTGCGCCACGCCTTGTGCAGCTTGAAGAGGCCGCTGCCGAGATAGAGGTTGGAGGTGGGACAAAACGCGATGGTGGAATTGGTCTCTTTCAGGCAATCCCACTCCTGCTCTTCCAGATGGACGCAATGGGCAAAGACGCAGTTGTGGCCGGTGAGCCCATGCTGGTGATAGACATCGAGATAACCCTTGTGCGCCGGGAAGAGGGATTTGACCCAGGCGATCTCGTCCTTGTTCTCGCACAGATGGGTGTGCAGATAGGTGGTGGGAAACTCTTCGCGCAGTCGCCGCGCCATCGCCAGCTGCTCGGGTGTCGAAGTGGGTGCAAATCGTGGTGTGATGGCATAGAGTAGTCGACCATTGCCGTGCCAGCGCTCGATAAGCTGCTTGCTCTGCACATAGCTGCTCTCGGCGGTATCGAGCAGGTAATCGGGTGCATTGCGATCCATCATCACCTTGCCGGCGATCATCCGCATATTGATGCGGCTGGCCGCCTCGAACAGGGCATCCACCGACTCGGGGTGAACGGTGCCGAACACCAGCGCCGTGGTGGTACCATTGCGCAGCAACTGCTTGATAAAAAAGGTGGACATCTCGCGGGCATATTCGAGATCGTTGTAGCGCCGCTCGGCCGGGAAGGTGTGGCGGTTGAGCCACTCCAGCAGCTGCTCGCCATAGGCACCCACCATCTCGCTCTGGGGATAGTGAATGTGGGTATCGACAAAGCCGGGCACTATCATCTTGCCTCGGTAATCCCGCACCCGCACCTCGGCCGGAATGCGATCCTTGCCCTCCTCCCACTCACCAAACCAGTCGATGCAGCCGTTGCGAATGATCAGCAGACCATCCTCGATAAGGCGGGCGTTGGACTCAATCTCCTCGGGCTGATCCACCACCCGGGTGATATCGAAGAAGCTGCCGCGTACCGCTTTGACAGAGTTGTCGTTTTTCATAACCGTTTCCCTGCTTTTCTTGTTCTGTTGACGTTTTTTGCCGGTTTAGCCGTCAGATCCGCTCCACCTGTGGCGCCACCGC
Organism: Aeromonas sp.; assembly: GCF_050633025.1. GTDB lineage: Bacteria > Pseudomonadota > Gammaproteobacteria > Enterobacterales > Aeromonadaceae > Aeromonas. Next base: position 22,775 of record NZ_JBODRQ010000025.1, on the reverse strand, counting down.
CTGCCCGGGCACTGGCTCTGCTGAGCCCTCACCCTTGCTGGCCGATGGCTGGCCCGCACTGCGGGCGGTAAAGATCACATCCGGCTTGTCGCTCAGCTGGATCACCTCCACCGCCTCGGCATCCCTGACGGCCGCCTTGCGTTTGCGGCTTTGCGGCAGCACCAGATTCATGATGATGGCGGTGATGCCGCCGGCGCAGATGGGGTTTTCCACCAGCATGTAGAGACCTGCCGGCAGCACCTTGAAGACGTTAGGGTCGTAGGAGACGCCGAGCCCAAGACCCAGCGAGGTGGCGACAATCAGGGTCTCCCGCCGATCGAAGCCGTGGCTGATGATGATGCGACCACCAGCGATGGCGATCATGGAGAACATGATGACCATGGCTCCCCCCATCACAGGTGACGGTATGGTGGTAAAGAAGCGCCCCACCACCGGGAAGAGCCCCAGCAGCACCAGAATGACGGCAATAAACTTGCCCACATGACGTGAGGCCACCCCGGTCATCTGGATCACCCCGTTGTTCTGGGCGAAGGTGGTGAGTGGCAAAGAGCCGAGAGCCGAGGCGATCACCGAGACCAACCCATCCGCCAGCACACCGCCGGAGAGCCGTTTTTGGAATTCAGGCCCCTGAATATCCCGGCGGGAGACCATGGCGGTGGCGGTAATGTCCCCCACCGCCTCCAGCACACTCAACAGATAGATGGTGCCCGCCAACATAAAGGCGTGAAAATCGAAGGAGAAACCGTACTTGAACGGGATCGGCACCGTAATAAGCGGCAGGTTTTCAAGGGCGGAGAAATCCACCATGCCGAGCATCAGGGCCACCGCATATCCCACAATCAGGCCGATGGCGATCCCGCTCATGCGAAGCAGCGGGCTTTTGCTGCAGTTGAAGGCGACGATGACGCAGAGCACCAAGAGCCCCAGCCCGATGTGCTCGTATTTGCCGAAGGTGCCGCTGCTCATGGCGGAGAAGCCGCCGCCAAAGTCGATGATCCCCACCTTGATAAGGCTCAGGCCAATCATCAGCACCACTACCCCGCTCACGGTCGGGGTGATCACCCGCTTGAGGTAGGGCAGCACAAAGGAGGAGCCCATCACCAGAAAGGCACCGACAAAAGAGACCCCGAGCAGGGTCGAAACGATCAGCTCCTCGTGGATGCCATCTTTTTTCATGGCGCCGCCCAGCGCGATCATCACGGTCACGAAGGAGAAGTTGACCGACTGGATGGAGAGCAGCCCCGAACCGATGGGGCCATAACGGTTCACCTGCAACCAGGTGCCGATACCGGAGGCGATCATCGCCATGGAGACCAGATAGGCGGTGATCTCGGTGGAGAGGCCCAGGGCGCCACCGACGATCAGCGCCGGGGTCACCATGGGGACAAAAATGGCCAGCAGATGGGTCACTGCGCCCATCAGGGTTTGATAAAACGGAGGTTTGTCTTCCAGCTCGTAAATGAGATCCGAGTGCTTGCGTGTTGTTTTAGACATCATGTTTGTCCCATCACACAGAAGGTAGGCGGAGTACTCATTCCGCCGTCAGGCGCTGGGGGCGAGCTGGCGCCCGCCCCTCACCTTTTCTTTTGTTATGCCGACACTTTTTGCTCCAGCTTGCCCAGCTCGCGCAGGATCTGCTCCGGCGTGAAGTGCCACTTGCGCAGCCAGACACCGCAGGCGTCGTGGATGGCGGTGGCGATGGCGGGCGCCGCGCCGTTCACCCCGATCTCCGAGATGGACTTGGCGCCGTAAGGGCCAACCTTGTCGTCACTCGGTACCAGGAAGGCCCGGAAGTCGCGCGGAATGTCGCCAATCTTGGGTGCACCATAGCTCTTGAGATCCCGGGTCAGCGGGATGCCCTTGCCGTCGTAGCAGATCTCCTCAGTCATGGTGTGGCCGATAGCCCGCATGGTCGCCCCGTAGATCTGGCCGAGGGCCAGCTCCGGGTTGATGGGGGTGCCACAGTCGAGCAGGGCGTAGAACTTGTCGAGCCGGATCTCGCCGGTTCTGACGTTGACCGCCACCTCGGCGAAGTTGGCGCCGTACGGGAAGGCAAGATCAGAGGTGATGTAGCTGGCGGTACCCACCAGGATACCGAAGCCGGTACCGGTCTCAGCCTTGTGGGCCAGCTTGGCGAGGGTCACCTCCCCCAGCTTGCCGCGTACTATGCCCGGGTGAACCAGCTCTACGTCTTCGACCGGCTCGCCCAGCATGGCGGCGCCGTGGAACAGGATCTTCGCCTTGAGATTCTCGGCCGCCATCTTGGCCGCGTTGCCGGAGAAGCAGGTACCGGACGAGGCGTAGGCTCCCTTGTCGAACAGGGCGTGGTCTGTGTCGCCAGAGATCACATGCACATCGCTGAGCGGGCAACCGAGCACTTCGGCGGTCAGCTTGGCCACCACGGTATCGAGGCCGGTACCGATATCGGCGCCACCGGAGTGGACGATAAAGGTGCCGTCCGATTCCAGTTTGACCATGCAGTTGGCCTGATCGATATCCGGGATCCCCGATTTTTGCATGATGATGGCGACGCCACGACCGATGCGCCAATCCCCGTCGGCGGGTTTGGGGCTGTCCCAGGCAATCAGTTCGCGACCCTGTTTGAGGATGGGCTCGAGGGCGCAGCTGGCCGCATGGGGCACAGAGGTCGGCATCTTGCCCTCGCCGATGGCACCTAGCACCTTGAGGATGTCTCCTTCATGCACCCGGTTGTGCTCCACCATATCGAGCTGATCGATGCCCAGTTTCTCGGCAAGTTCGGCAATGGCCATGGTCAGGGCGAAGTTGCCCTTGGGCGCGCCGTAGCCCTGATAGGCGCCAGTCGGGCAGATGTTGCTGTAGTAGGTGTTGACGGTAAAGCGCACGTTGTCGCACGGGTAGAGCGGCAAAGAGAGCGCAGGGCCGTTGCTTGGCACCGTCAATGAGTGGTTACCGTAAGGGCCGGTGTTGGCACGAAAATCCATGTCGATGGCGGTGATGGTGCCATCTTTCTTGGCCCCCACTTTCACCTTCACCTTGGCCACGTGGCGGGAGGTGTTGCTGATGAACTCCTCTTCACGGGTGTAGCGGAAGGTGACCGGACGGCCGGTGACCTTGGTCGCCCAGGCGCACACCTCTTCCAGCAGGATGTCCTGCTTGGAGCCAAAGCCACCCCCTACCCGCTCCTTGATCACATGCACCTGATGCTGCTTCATGCCAACGATGCGCGCCACCTGACGGCGCACGTGCCACGGCACCTGGGTGGAGGCGTGGATCACCAGACGATCCCCATCCATGTAGGTGAAGCAGATGTGCGGCTCGGTCGGGCACTGCTGGGCCTGGGTCGATTCGTAGGTGCGCTCGACAACCTCGTCCGCCTCGGCAAAGCCTTTTGCCACGTCACCGATCTGGCCATGGACGCTGGCGGCCAGGTTCTCGTGCGGGCGGGAGCCGATGGGGAAGTTGATGATCATGTGCTCGTTGCCACGGCGTACCGAGCAGGCGTTCTGCTGCTCGAGATCCGCAGGCGCACCGGCCATGTAGACGATGGGCTCATCGTGAACCAGCGGCGCATTGGGGGCCATCGCCTCATCGATGTTCATGACCGCTGGCAGCACCTGATACTCGACCTCGATGAGTTTCAGCGCAGCCAATGCGATGGCTTCGCTCTCGGCCACCACGGCGGCAACACGATCACCGACATGGCGCACCTTGCGGCTGAACATACGGCGATCGAGCGGTGACGGCTCGGGGGCACTCTGGCCACCTGGGGTGTAAAACACATCCGGGCAGTTGAGATAAGTAATGACGTGCACCACACCCGGCATGGCTTCGGCGCGGCTCACATCGAGTTTGGTGATCACCGCATGGGGATGGGGGCTGCGCAGCATCTTGATGATCAGCGCATCGTCGGTGACTCGGTCTTCCACGTAGCAGGGCTTGGCCTGCACCATCTTGGCAGCGTCCACTTTCGGGCAGCTCTTGCCGATGTGGCGCAAGTCGTCACGAAACTCGGGGGCAATCTGGCACAGATAATCGGGATCCTTCATCCGTGAGCAGGCAAGCTCGATGGCCTGATAGAACTGCTGGTAACCGCCATCGCGGTGAAACAGGCCCGAGAGGGCATCGTCGATTTGATCACGGGTGGGCTCGGGGTGGCGATCAAGCAGGTCGGTGACGATGAGCGCAGCGGCCGGATCGTTATAGCCTGACTGCACCACACCCACATCCACCATCGCCTGTTGCACCAGACTGAGCTGGTTCCAGCTACCGAGCGACTCGGCGGTGCGCACCTCTGATCCATCAAGCTGGGCGGCGATCAGCAGGGAGGCGTTGATCACCTTGCCGTTGAAGAGGATGGCATCGGAGCCGGCAAAGCCAAAGCCGTCGTCGCTGTTGCGCACCGAGTGCATCCGGCACTGGTTGAACAGCATCCGCTGGGCATTCTCGCCAGCCGGAGTGATGACGGTGCGCAGGGCGCCGTTCAGGGTAAAGTTGAGTTCCATCATGCTTGCACCTCCTGCTGCTGGCACTCCACCAGCAGATCTGCCACCACCACGCCGCTGATATAGCGCTTGTAGGTCACGCTGCCGCCGAGATCCTCGCGCGGTGCAACCAGTTCGCTCACTGCCGCCTCCAGCGCGGCATCGTGCAAGGAGCGGCGCTCCAGATCCCGCAAGCGCATCGGCTGCGGGGTGACACCAGCGACGGCAACCCGCATCTCGCCAATGCTGTCGAGGGCCACGGCGGCAGTCATCACCGCCAGACCATCGGCATTGCGGCTGATGCGGCGAGTGGCGCAGCGCAGTTCAGGCTCCGGCAGCACAATCCCCAGCACCAGCTCCTTGCGCTGACCCGCCAGATAGGCGTCGATGGGTTGCAACAGGTTGTTCTCCAGCACTACCACCGCTTCAAGCACCAGCAGCACCGGCAGCAAGGGAGAGTCCTGTTGCTGGCAGGCAAGCTCACCGCCAATGGTGGCCTGATTGCGCAGATGGCGGGAGTAGACAAACCCCAGCGCCTCGCACAGGGCGGACGGGGTGCGGGGGTCATCTTTGAGGCTCTGCAGGGTGACGGTGGCGCCGATATGGAGCTGGCCGTGCTGCTGCTCAATCTGGTCAAGCCCGAGCCTCTCCAGCGAGATGGCGACCTTCTTGTCGGTGCGGGTCGGGGCGGCATTAAGCTTGCTGCCGCCCCCCATGTAAACGGCGTCGTTGCCAAAGCGGGCCTTGAGTTCCAAAGCCTGACCCAGTTGCTCGGGTCGGAAGAATTGCTCAATCATGTGTCGTCCTTACTCTTGCTGCCCGCCGCCGGGAAAATCCACAGGGCGGGCAATCCGGTCCAAAACTGTGGAAGGTGGCCTTAGGCCAGCTGATCCATCCGTTGCCACAGGCGGCTCGCCACCTTGCTGGCCTGCTCATAAATGGGCGCGACATCGAACGGGAACTCGCGGTCCTGATAGACCATGCGCCCCTCCACCATCACGCTGTTGACGCTGTTCGATCCCATACCAAAGACGAGATGGCCGCCGAGGTTGCGCGGCGCCAGCGGGGTCGGTGCGTCGTAGTCGCAAATGGTGAGGTCGGCCTTGTAGCCGGGCTCCAGGCGGCCAAATTTGGCGCCGAAGTTGCGCTCCAGCAGGGTGTTGCCGTTCCAGAGGAAGCGGGCAAAGCTGTCGGGCCACAGCGCACCACCGGCATCCTTGTGTTTGAAGTAGGCGAACTTGAGCTCTTCGAGCATGTCGGAGCCGATGCCATCGGTGCCAAGCGCCAGATTGCGGTACTCCGGCAGGTGCATGTTGTAGCCCACGTGGTTGTTCATGTTGGAGCGAGCGTTGTGCACCAGGAAGGCATCGCGGCTGTTGAGCAGCTCGATGTCAGCCGGGCTCAGGTAGATGCCGTGAGCGATCAGGGTCTTGCTGTCGATAAGGCCAAACTCGTCCAGCCGGGCGATGGGCTCCTTGCCATAGTGGTGGTGGCCGTGAGCCATGTCGTAGCGGTCTTCCGCCACATGGATATGCAGACCGCGACCGGTGACCTGCACCGCTTCGCGCAGCATGGCCAGCCCCTCATCGGGCACGGTGAAGGGGGCGTGGGCGCCAATATGGGCCTCCACCAGATAGGGTTCGTTCCCCTTGGCCTTGGCGGCATCGATCTGTTGGGCGAACAGGATGTTCTCCTCCACCCCGGCCTGCAGCTCGGCGAGGCCGCCGTTGCGATCCGTGGTCTCGAAGCAGGTCATGCCGCGCAGACCCGCCTCCACAAACCCTTTGCGCAATACATTCAACGAGCCCTTGATGAAGTTGGGCGACGCGTGGTGGTCGATCACCGCGCTGCAACCGCTCTTGATCGCCTCCAGTGAGCAGATGAGACCGCTGTAGTAGAGCGACTCCTCATCGAGCGCCCGATCGAGCCGCCACCAGAGGTTTTTCAGGGTGGAGATAAAGTCCGGACAGGGGGCGATGTTGGCCATGATCCCCCGCGACAGGCCGGAGTAGAAGTGGTTGTGGGCACAGACGATGCCCGGCATCACCAGCTTGCCGCCCATCTCCCGATAGTTGGCCTCCGGGTAGAGGGCCCGCAGATTGGGCCCCACCGCTTTGATAAGCGATCCTTCGATGGCGATATCCACCCCTTCCAGCACCCGGGTCGGCTCCAGCTGGACGGCGGTGACGTTCTTCAGAATAAACATGGTTTGCTCCTTCGCTTATTCGTGATTCGCTCAGGCCTCGACGGCCCCCAGCAGGTAGTGGTGATGAGCATGGACATGGCTGATGATGCGGCACATGTCGCCAAGGGCCGCTGGCGCATCCTTGATACGGCTCTGGGCATCTATGGTCAGGCGATAGGTCTCGCCACCCTGACGCACCCGCAGCTCACCCCCATCCGCCAGATAGAAACCGGGGTTGCGGCTGTTGTCGAAATCCTCGGGCAGGCTGAATATGGTGACCTTGTCCTGATAGGGCTTGCCCTGCCACGGGCAGAACTGGGCGCAGTTGCCGCACTCGTTGCAGTAGGCATCCAGGTGCAGGGTCTGAAACTCGTCCTTGAAGCCCGGCACCGCGATGGCGACGTTGGCCCGGTTGGGGCAGACATCCACACATTTGCTGCAGAGGTAGTTGCACTCGAGGCAACGGTGCGCCTCTTGCGCCACGAAGGCATCACGCTCGTTCTTGTCAACCATGGTGACGGCGATGCTGCCCTTGCGGCGGTAGATCTCCTCTTTGCCCGATGGCTGGATGGTCACGTCACTCTGCTGGCTGGCGATATGCTCGCGAGAGAGCACCAGATCTGCGGCACGGCGGGCACCACCGATGGCGCCGACGATGGAGGACGGACCGCTCTGCACGTCGCCGATCAGGAAGACGTTGCGACGGCTGGTTTCGCCAGTCTGGGTATCCACCTCCGGCCAGCCATCGCTGCCAAGAGGAATGCCCATCGCCTTGAGCACTTCGCAGTCAGGCTGCTCGCCGATGGCGGTGATCAGCGCATCCATCTGCATCACTTCGGTCTGCTCGGTGGGTACCGGACGGCGGCGGCCCTGCTCGTCAGGATCCCCCAGCGCCATCATCCGCACGACAAGCTTGCCATCTTTCTCAAAGCGCTCCGGATTGGTGAGGAAGCAGAAACGCACTCCATCTTCCACCGCTTCCAGAACCTCCTCGCGATAGGCGGGCATCTCTTTTTCGCTGCGACGGTAGATAACGGTCACATCGCTGACACCGGGTACCTTGAGGGCAGCGCGTGCACAGTCCATGGCGGTGTTGCCGGCACCGATCACCGCCACATGGCGGCCCAGCGGCAGCGGTTTGCCCTGATTGAAGCTGCGCAGGAAGTTGAATGACTTGTAGACCCGATCATGCCCCCCTTCGAGGCGCATGCCGCCATTCTTGTCGGCGCCGATGCCGACGAATACATAGGTAAAGCCCTGAGCGTGCAGCTTGTCGACGGTGAGCGCCGGATCGCAGCCAAACTCGAACTTGACCCCGTGGGCGGCAACAAAGTCGATGTCATGCTGGATAAGCTCGGCCGGAATGCGGAACTCGGGGATGATGTGCTTGACCACGCCACCGGCATCCGCTTCACGCTCGAACACGGTGACCGGATGGCCGGCACGGGCCAGGAAGTAACCGGCGGAGAGACCGGCCGGGCCGGCGCCAATCACCGCCACCGGGTGCTTGTCACCACTGCCTGCCGGCTTGTGCCAGCGCGCCTTGTACCCTTCCCAACCGCGCTCCAGCGCCACTTTTTTCAGCTCGCGGATATTGAGTGCGCTGTCGTAGTCGAGGCGGGTACAGTTGTACTGGCACTGGTGATCGCAGATGTGGCCGGTGATGGCAGGCAAGGCGTTGCGCTGATAAATCAGCTCAAGGGCCGCCACATACTCCCCCTCGCCCATCAGGCGAATGTACTCGGGGATATCCTGATGCACGGCGCAGGCGGTGACGCAGGGTGCCACGTAGCAGTCGGTCATCGGCAGGCCGCCGCCCACTTCGATGCGATCGTCGGACTTCCACTCCTTCTGGGTGTAATCCATGGTGAGGGCCTTGGCGGCAAGCGCTTCCAGCTTGGCCACATCCACCTGACTCATGCCCCAGCTGTCGGAGGCGTCGATCTCTTTGAGGCACTCGATCTGGCGCAGGTAGCCACCCGGTTTCAGCAGGTCGGTGGCCATGGTGATGGGACGAATACCGGTCTCGAAGATCTCGGCGATGTTGAACTTGCTGGCACCGCCCGAGTAGGAGATGGGCAGCTTGCCATCGAAGGCGCGAGACAGCACGGCAGCTACGTTGATGGAGAGCGGGAACAGCGCCCGGCCGGACATGTACATCTCATCGCCGGGCAGCGCCCCTTTGCGGTTGATGGTGCCAAGGGTGTTGGTGAGTTTCACCCCAAAGGTGAGCCCCTTCTCGGCCCCCAGCGCCATCAGACGAACCAGCATCCCTTTGGCCTGATCCAGCTTGAGGTCGTGATCGAACGACTCTTCGCTCAGACCAATGTAATCAAAGCCGCAGGTATCGAGGATCTCGCGCACCCGCGGGTAGCCCAGCAGGGTCGGGTTCAATTTGACGAAAGTGTTGAGCCCCTTCTCTTCCAGCATGTAGCGGCAGATGGCCTCAATTTCGTTAGGCGGGCAGCCGTGCATGGTGGAGAGGGTAACGCCGTGCACCAGATTGGCCGGGATACGATCCACCAGCTGTTGCAGGCGATCACGCCGCGCCCCCAGTCCCAGCTCGGCGATAAACTGCTCATCGACCACCAGCTCGCGCAACACCTGCTGGTACTCGGCAAATTTCGGACTTTGGCTTGCATCCATCAGGCTGTGGATAAACTGCTGCATCGGTGGCTGTTTGATGCCGTCGAGGTTGTAACCCACGCTCATGTTGAAGATGAAGGACTTGGCCTCTCCGTCGAGGCGCGGGTCGAACACCTCTTCCAGCAAGTAGAGGGCAAACCAGGCCTTCAGGTACTCGTCAAACGCCTTGGGCAGGGTGAACTCGGTGGACCACTCGGTGTTGAAGCACTCGTCTTCGGCATCGATGCAGGGCTTTGCCAGTTCGAGACGGTCCAGGATCTGCACCGTCTTGAGCTCGATAAAGCGCCCGCCGGTCAGCCAGGAGGTGACGATATTCTGGGCCAACTGGGTATGGGGGCCGGCTGCAGGGCCAATGGGGGTCTCGCAGGTTTCACCGAACACCTTGATCTTGCGCTCGTCCTGCTTGCGATAAAATTGCGCGGCGGGAATACCGAAAATAGTCTGACTCGCTTTATATTCCGCAAAAATACGGGTCAGCAGGTTCTTGAAGGGAACGGGTCGCATAATATCGCCCATGGCAATCTCCTTGCAGCTGTTCTGCCCATTGGCAGCATGAATAAATAGGGTATCCCGCACGGGCTTTACCCCTTGGCAAGGAGAGGAGCAACTATCAGGCCATACCAGCCACATAACTATTTTTTAGGGTGAAAGCGTGAGGCAGCTCCAATTAATGAGGGAATTCTTCGATACCACCACCATGGGTATTGCGAGTAGTTATCAATCACTCTGGAATTTACTTACCATGTTGATTAAAAAGAGCTCGCCCTATCAGATCAAGTGCGAGAAATATCACTTTGATACGCCATTTATCTCCCCGTTATCTTTTTACAACGAGGTTATTTAGCGCACTCTGTCTCATTTTCCAGCGTGCTGTCCAGCAGCGCCCGATAGCGCACCGGGGTATCCACATCAAACAGGATGGCGGGACTGTCGACTGGCACCATACGGTGCTGATGCGCTTGTAACCAGCGCCGTACCGATGGCTGCACCGGAGCCGCTGCCAGCTCACGAGCAAGGGATTTTGGCAGCAACACCGGATGGCCCGCCTCCCCCTGCCAGGTGGGAAAGAGTGCCTCACAGCCCCGTGTCTGCCATAGCTGTTGATAGACCACGCGCGGGATACAGGGCAGATCCCCGTGACTGATAAAGAGGTAGTCAGCGTCACTGGCCGCCAGGGCGCAGCGGATGGAACTGCCCAGCCCCTGCCGATAGTCGGGGTTGTGGACGACAACAATATCCAGCCGTGATCCGTAGCGCGCTTCAAGCTCCTCGCCACGATGGCCCACCACCAGAATAACCCGCTGACAAAAAGCCAGGGCATTTTTGAGACTTGCATCAAGCATTGTCCCCTGGCAATAAGGTAGCATCATTTTCCAGGTACCCATTCGGGAAGATAAACCCGCCGCCGTTATTATACAGTCACACGGCACTTGTTCCTGGCAACGTTGTTTTCCACTCCCTTCGATATTTATTTTGGTCGTCATTATGTCGCTACCACACGTTGTTGCTGTCACATTTCCAGATATAGATTCACTATTAAACCCGCTCATCAAAAATATTGATAGCCATACCACCTTAATTAGCCTCTGCGGCGCCGGTGGAAAAACCAGCACCCTGTTCTGGCTGGCGGAATTTTTTTATAACCAGGGTAAAAGGGTGCTAATTACCACCACCACCCGGATGTTTCTGCCTGCCCCGTCACACTATCGGGAATTGATTATCGAGACGGATCCCGTTCGTCAACTTACCCGTTGTCAGGCGCTACCGGATGGCCCGGCGCTGGTTGCCCTGTTCAGCCATCTCGACGAGCGCACCGGAAAGGTGGCGGGTCCTACGCCCCAGCAGATTGATCTCATCAAGGGGCAGCAGCGCTTCGATCTTATTCTGGTCGAGGCGGATGGCGCCAATCACAAGTTATTGAAAGTGCCCGCTTTGCACGAACCTTGCATTCCCCAGAGCAGTGATTGGGTGATCGCCCTGACGGGCGGCGCCATGGTGGGGGCCAAGGCCGACCCGCAGCAGATCCACCGCTGGGCCGAACTCCAGACCCTGTGCGGGATAGAGGCCGGTGCCCCCCTCGACTGGGCCCTGTTTGAGCAGCTGCTCTCACACCCCGAGGGGTTGTTCAAGGGCACCCCGGCCGGGGCGCGCCGGCTCTGGTTTATCAATGGGGATTATCAAAATGAGGCGTTGTGGCTGGTGGAATTGATAAAGCTGCAGAGCTGCCACCCCGAGATCCATGCCATCTGGCAGGGGGCCGTGCGCGAATCCCCCCCCATCCGTCACCTGATCTGCACAGCTCCTCACGGGGAGGCGCTTTAGCCCACCCCTGATGTTTTAAGGATAAGAAGAGGTACCTTATGAATCTGTTTGCACACGCAGCCCGACTGGAACAGGAAAACACTCCATTTGCCATGGCCCAGATCATCGAGAGCCGCGGATCCACCCCGCGCCATCAGGCTCAGATGCTGGTGATGGCCGATGGCCAGATCTTCGGCACTATCGGCGGCGGCATGATCGAGCGGCTGGTGATCGAAGAAGCTAGGGCTGCCATTGCCGAGCGCAAGCCCCGCATCTTCCATGGCCGGATGGCGCGCAACGGCGAGCATGCGGTGGGGTCGGATTGCGGCGGCGCCATGTCGGTCTATATCGATGTTTATGGCCTGCGCCCCCGGCTGGTATTAATCGGTGCCGGTCACGTCAACCGGGCGCTGGCCCATGCTGCGGCGCCGCTCGGCTTTGATGTCCATGTAGGGGATTGCTTTGAGGGGAGCCTCAACCCTGACCTCTTCCCGGCCGGTACCCATCTGGTGCAGGCCGACAGCATCAGCGCGGTGATCGAGGCGCTGGCCATCGAGCCCGCCAACTTCGTTATCATCGCCACCAACCATCAGGACAAGGAGGCGCTGGAGCGGCTCATCAATCGCCCCCTAGCCTATCTGGGGCTGCTCGCCAGCAAGCGCAAGGTGCAGACCTTCACCCAGGCCCTGCGCCAGCAAGGGGTGAGCCAGGAGCAACTGCAGCAGTTGCACGCCCCCATCGGTTACAACATCGGCGCCGAAACCCCCGAGGAGATCGCCATCAGCATTCTCGCCGAGTTGTTGCAGGTGAAAAACGGCAAGGCAGGCGGTCTGATGCAGGATGATGTGCGCCTCAAGCGGGATCAACTGGTGGTGATGCGCGGCTCCGGCGATATCGCCACCGGGGTGGCGCTGCGCCTGCACAATGCGGGATTCAAAGTTGTGATGCTGGATCTCGACAAACCCACGGTGATCCGCCGCACCGTTGCCTTCGCTCAGGGGATGTTCGACGGTGAAACCAGTGTCGAGGGAGTGTGTGCCAAGCGGGTCGAGAGCGTCGAGCAGGCGTTCGAGCTGCTGGATCGGGGCATTATTCCGCTGCTGGTTGACCCCGACGGTGCCACCCTTGCCGAACTCAAGCCCCGCTATCTGGTGGATGCCATCCTCGCCAAGCAGAATCTCGGCACCCACAAGGAGATGGCTCCCATTACGGTGGCCCTTGGCCCGGGCTTTGAGGCGGGGCGCGACTGCGATGCGGTGATCGAGACCAACCGAGGTCACCATCTGGGGCGGGTCATCTATCAGGGCCCCGCCCAGCCCAACACCGGCATTCCCGGGGTGATCGAGGGGCACTCCGCCCGCCGGGTGGTACGTGCCCCCGTCGCCGGGGTGATGAAGAGCCTGATCCAGCTCGGCGATCTGGTGCAGGAAGGAGACGTGATCGCCCACGTGGGGGACGCTCCCATCATAGCGCCGCTCTCCGGCATGGTGCGGGGATTGCTCAGCGATGGCATCGAGGTGACCGTCGGCTTCAAGATCGGTGACATCGACCCCAGAGGCGAGCGCGCCGATGCTACCACCGTCTCTGACAAGGCCCGCGCTATCGGCGGCGCCGTGCTGGAAGCCATGATGCATCTTGCCAAACGCCGATAACGGCTCAGCGCATCCTCCCTAATCACCAAGCAAAAGCCCCACCGTGATGGTGGGGCTTTTTCGACCTGTCGGTTGATATAGCTCCCTTTACATCAGGGGAACCTGCATCACAACCGGGTTCGTTGCAAACGCCAGGCCCGCACCGCCAGCACCACCAGAGTGATGGCGGTCAGCGGCAGCACAAAACCGGTTAGCGCTGCACTGAACTGACCTTGTAACGGACTGGATGTAGCGTGGAGGATCAGCCAGCAGGTATAGCCGATGTAGTAGGCCAGAAACAGCGCCCCTTCCCAGCGGGCGATGGTGTAACCGGTAAAGAAGATGGGCAGGCAGGCGAGTGCCACCGCAATCATCACCGGAATATCGAACTGCAAGGCGGTGGCTGACACCTCGAGCCCTCCGGGAGTGACGATGGAGGTGAGCCCCAGTACGCAGAGAATGTTGAAGATATTGCTGCCCACCACGTTGCCCACCGCGATATCCCGCTCACCGCGCAGGGCTGCAACGATGGAGGTCACTACTTCGGGCAAGGAGGTACCGGCCGCCACTATGGTCAAGCCGATGATCAGATCGCTCACCCCGAAGTAGTGGGCAATCTCCACCGCACTGCCAACCAGCAGGCGGGAGCCGAGGATCAGCAGACCCAGACCTGCGGCAATAAAGAGCAGATTACGCAACCAGTTGCCCGCCGTACTCGCTTCACGGGTACCAAACTCCTGCTCGTACTCCGCCTGCACCGCTTTGTTTTCCCGTCGACTCTGGACAAAGAGGAACACGGTGTAGGTGATGATGCCGGCAAACAGCAGAGCCCCTTCCAGTGGCGTAATACGGCCATCGTAACCCAGCAACAACACCAGAAAAGAGATCACTATCATCAAGGGCACATCGAGACGTACCAGTTGCTGGGAGACGGTCAACGGTACGATCAGTGCCGAAATACCTAAAATAAACAGCACGTTGAAAATATTGCTGCCGACCACGTTCCCCACAGCTATCCCCGCCTGCCCCTCGAGGCCAGACTGGATGCTCACCGCCAGCTCGGGAGCACTGGTCCCAAAGGCCACTATGGTCAATCCCACCACCAGTGGCGATATCCCCATCATGGTGGCGAGGCGAGATGCGCCCCGCACCAGAGATTCGGCCCCCACTACAAGACACACCAGGCCTACAGCCAACCACACCAGCGTCATCATACGGTCTCATCCTTGCCGTTAGGTTCGTTGAAATAATCACAATAAATCAGATACCTGTGCTCCAGCACAGTCAGACCACGCCATTGTAACGAGGGGCCACCCCCTGTCGCGAGCTCTTTTGAGTACCGTTTATCGTGCCACTGGCAGCCCAGTCACCACTCAACCGTGCTTGATGCGGGTCTCCCCCGCCACCGACACCACGGAGCGCTTGCCCTTACGGCTGATCACCAGCAGTGCCAGCACGATAAGGGCGATGCCGCTCCCCTCCACCGGCCCCGGGTTTTCCCCCAGCAGCCACCAGGAGAGCAGCACGCCGGTTACCGGCACCGCCAGAGTGCTGAGGCTGGCGATCCCGGCTGGCAGCTTTTTCAGCACGAACAGCCAGAGGCTCCAGGCCAGTGCCGTGGCGAAGATGGCGCTGTAGGCCAGCGCTCCTATCACGTAAGGCTGCCAGTCGATGGGGCGCTCAGGTACCAGCGCCGCCACCAGCGCCATCACCAGGGTGGCGTAGATCATCTGCCAGGCGGTGAGGGACATCAGATCCACCCCGGGGTGACGGACATACATCCGCTTGGCAATGATAGCGCTGATCCCCCAGCAGATGCCGGAGAGGATCGCCAGGAGGGCGCTCTTGAGAGATTCAAGGTGCAGTTGCCAGGGCTGGATCACCAACAGCAGCCCGCAGCCCGCCACCCCGACCGCCAGATAGTGCAGCTTGCGCATCCGCTCGCCGAGAAAGAGCGCCGCGAAGATCACCACCCAGAACGGCATGGTGTAACTCAAAATGGCCACCTTGCCCGCCCCGCCGCTAATGAGCGCCCACTGGGCCAACCCCATCATGCCGCAGGTCTGGAACAGGGCGATGGCCAGGGTATAGCGAAACGGGGTGGGCCTGAGATAACGACGGCCACGCAGGGCCAGCACCAGCAGCAGCACCAGAGATCCGCACAGGCAGCGCAGGGCGGTGAACTCGAAGGCCCCCGCGTAGAGCATCACCTGCTTCATCACGATCCAGCTGTAACTCCAGATGGCGGTGAGCAGAACAAGCCCCACCAGCGCCGCCATATTGATCTTTCCACTCATCTCTCACCACGCATTGCTCTGCCTTTCGCCTTTTGTTCCGGTGGGCCAACCCCTGCTCGGGATAGCCATCTTACCCCTGTGCTGGCGAGCTGGCCATTCCTTACGGCCAAGTAGACTATTGGTAAATCGACCTCAGCCACAGTCGTGCCAGAGCCCAAAACAACAGGGGGCCGAGGCCCCCTGTCTATCAACCCGTCATCGCGTAGCTCGTTACAGGCTGATCACGGTACCTGTTTTGCCAGCGATCCCCTCGGCGGCCTTCTCCAGCAGGGTGATAAGGGATTTGCGCCCCGGCAGGGAGGTGGCGAACGAGAGCGCCGCCTCCACCTTGGGCAGCATGGATCCTTTGGCAAACTGCCCCTGGGCGATAAAGCTGTTGGCATCGGCCACACTCAGCTGATCGAGCCACTGTACCTCGGGCTTGCCGAAGTTGATGGCGACCTTCTCCACCGCGGTGAGGATGATCAGCATGTCGGCGTCAATGAGCTCCGCCAGCTTGGCACTGGCCCAATCCTTGTCGATCACCGCGCTGGCACCGCGCAGGTGATTGCCCTCCCGTAGCACCGGAATGCCGCCGCCACCGACGGTGATCACCACCTGACCGGCGGCCAGCATGGCAGAGACGGTCTCCTTCTCGATGATATCAACGGGTTTGGGAGATGCGACCACCCGGCGATAACCGCGACCGGCATCCTCTTTGAGCCGCTCGCCCTTGGCCATCAATGCCTCGGCCTCGGCCTTGCTGAAGAAGCCGCCGATGGGCTTGCTCGGGTCCTGAAAGGCGGGATCGTTTTTATCCACCTCAACCTGGGTCACCAGGGTGGCGACAGGCTTGTGAATACCACGCGCCAGCAAGGCTTCGCGCAGGGCGTTTTGCAAGTCATAACCGATATAGCCCTGACTCAGGGCCACACAGACCGACATGGGCAGATGGGGTGATTTCGGCTCGTGGCGGGCCGCCACCTCGAACGCCTGCTGGATCATTCCCACTTGCGGCCCGTTGCCGTGGGTGACCACCACCTCATGCCCCTGGGCAATCAGGTCGGCAATGGTGCCCGCCGTGCTCTGCACCGCCTTCATCTGCTCGGGCAGGTTGTTACCCAGCGCATTGCCACCAAGGGCCAGTACGATTCTCTGTTTCATCTTGTTATCTCCAGTGAGGGGACAAGCCGGCGCGATACCGACCCACCTTTCGTTGTTCACATAAGCTTGCTGATTTGCGAGTTTTGAACTGATTGTCAGCCTGCCACCGCGGGGCAAGGCGAGTGCAGCTCCGGCGCCAACGCCGGATCGAATGGCGCTCTGGCCAAAAACCGGCCGTGACCACGTTGCCCCAGAAACTCGCCGTCGCGGGCCACTATCTCGCCGCGACTGAGGGTCATCCTGATCCGGCCAGGGCAGCGCATCCCCTCGTAGGGGCTGTAGTCGCCATTGTCGTGCAGCGCGGCATGACGGATCTGGGTCTCACCACGGGGATCCATCAACACCAGATCGGCGTCAGACCCCGGTTGCAGATTGCCCTTGCGCGGCCAGAGACCGAACAACTTGGCCGAGTGGGCGCTGGTGAGGGCCACGAAGCGCGATGGTGAGATGCGCCCGCCGAGCACCCCGTGGGCAAACAGCAGCAACATCCGGTTTTCGACCCCGGGCAGGCCGTTGGGGCAGCGGCTGAAATCGCCCCCCGAGAGGGTCATACGCTGGGCGTGGGAGAAGTTGCAGTGATCGGTCGCCACCGTATCGATGTCGCCAGCAGCGATGCCGACCCACAGCTTGTCCTGCTCGCGGCGTGAGCGCAGCGGCGGACTGAGAAGGAAGTCGACCCCGTTTTCACGGTAGTAGCAGGAATCATCGAGCAGCAGGTATTGCGGGCAGGTCTCCACCCAGACTGGTTGGCCCTGACGGCGCGCCAGTTTCAGATACTCC
Organism: Aeromonas sp.; assembly: GCF_050633025.1. Taxonomy (GTDB): domain Bacteria; phylum Pseudomonadota; class Gammaproteobacteria; order Enterobacterales; family Aeromonadaceae; genus Aeromonas. The sequence continues at coordinate 5,329 of NZ_JBODRQ010000025.1, read as the reverse complement.
AGCCCCAAACCGTTGGAAAGATGGACGATATAGAGCGGCGCATTGCCCGCGAGCCCCGCCAGATTGATCATCCGGGCCACCGCCTCGGCTTCGCACTCCAGCGGGCGGCTTTGCGGGTGATACCAGGGTTCATGATGGCCCGCAGCCAACAGGGCCGCACGGCGCGCCACGATGGCGGCATCGTTCTCGGGATGGACGGTGGCAAGCGCCCCCACCTCCTTGAGGCGGGCCAACGCGCGCAGCACGTCATGGTCTCCCAGCTTGTACTGGTAGGTGAGATAGAGCTTGAAGCTGCTGATCCCCTCCTCCTGCACCATGGCGGCCATTTCATTGAGGATGGCGTCATCCACATGCTGGATCACGCCGTGAAAGCTGTAGTCGATCACCGCCTGATCGGCAGCGTAATCGTGATAGCGGGCCAGCTGGTGATGCAGATTGCACCCCGCCGGGCCAAATCCCATGTGATCGACGATGGTGGTGGTGCCACCACAGGCGGCGGCACGGGTACCGCTGAAAAAATCATCGCAACTGCGGGCTATGCCCACGTCGATGTTGAAGTGGGTATGGACGTCGATGCCACCCGGCATCACATAGCAACCGCTGGCATCGATCAGCTCGGTCTCGCCATCGGGCTGGATATCGGCGGCACGGGCACGGATCACCCCGTTCTCGATCAGCAGATCCTGACGATATTCACCCTGTGCATCGACCAGCACGCCGTTCTTGAGCAGCCGTTTCATCCCCACCACCTCGAATGTCTCTTCCCTTCAAACAGCAAGGCCCCGCCTCAACACTGACGGGGCACTTGCCACATTTGCCACAGCCGGGCGGCGATGGCAGTCACCGCCCGGCAGACCCCTTACTTGTCCAGCTCGGCCAGATAGAGCATGGGGATCACTGCGTACATGGCGGCGCACTTGACCAGATGCTCTTTCCAGGTCTTCTCGTTCGGCGCGTGGGCTTCCGGCTCTTTACCCGGGCCAAAGCCGATGACCGGAATACCGTGGCGACCCATGATGGAGACCCCGTTGGTCGAGAAGGTCCACTTGTCCACCACCGGCGCCTTGTTGAACAGCTGGGTGTACGCCTTGGAGAGGGTCTTGACGGTGATGTGATCCTCTTCCACTTTCCAGGTCGGGAAGTAGCACTCGGTCGGGTAGACCAGACCGGTATAGGCCGGACGATCGTACTGGTACATGGAGACTTCGGCACCGGCGGCTTGCACCGCAGGCAGGGCGCGGATCTCGTCCAGCGCCCCTTGCCAGGTTTCACCCCAGGTGAGGCGGCGGTCGATGGAGACAGCGCAGCTATCCGCCACGGCGCAGCGGCTTGGCGAAGTGAAGAAGATCTCGGAAACGGTCAGGGTGCCCTTGCCGAGGAAGTCGTCATTGCCAAGGTTGTGGCTCAGCTCCTGCAACTCACCCAGGATCGGGCCCATCTTGAAGATGGCGTTGTCACCGCGCTCCGGCGCGGAGCCGTGGCAGCTGACACCCTGCACCTCGACGCGGATCTCCATGCGGCCACGCTGGCCACGGTAGATCTGGCAGTCGGTCGGCTCGGTACTGACCACGAACTCGGGGCGGATCTTGCTCTGCTCGATGATGTACTGCCAGCAGAGGCCATCGCAATCCTCCTCCTGTACGGTACCGGTCACCAGCAGGGTGTACTGATCTTCCAGCCCCAGATCCTTGATGATCTTGCCCGCATAGACCATGGAGGCCATGCCGCCTTCTTGGTCAGATGCGCCACGACCACCGATGATCTCGTGATCTTCCATCCCCTCATAGGGGTCGAACTTCCAGTTGGCCATGTTGCCGACGCCCACGGTATCGATGTGGGCATCCATGGCGATCAGGTGCGGGCCGTGGCCGATATAGCCCAGCACGTTGCCCATGGGGTCGATCTCGACCTTGTCAAAGCCAACCTTCTCCATCTCCTGCTTGATGCGCAGCACGACGCGCTCTTCATCGCAGCTCTCGCTCGGGATGGCGATCATGTCGCGCAGGAACTGACTCATCTCGGCCTTGTACTGGTAGGCCTTCTCCAACACCATTTCAAACGGAATTTGCTTGCTCATTGTGATTCTCCATAACAACTGAGAGTGCGCGGCCTGTTCGTCGGCAGCGCCCTGTGCCCGTTACCGCGCCCCGTTGGCGAGGCGCGATCAGTTCTTTAATTCGTGTCTCTGCTCTCGCAGGGAGTGGCCCGCTACGGGAATTACTCGCAGGCCGGGTGTTTGCCTTCCCACACCACTTCCCGGTAGTGCTTCACATCGGTGTCCCCTTCGGTGTTGATGATCAGCACCACGGAGTCGCGACTTAGCCCAAGACGTTCCATCAGCGCCGCGCGATCCGGGTGGTGACGCACCGCCGCCAGCACGCCGGTACCGACCGAGCCGGATTCGCCGGAGATGATGCGGGGGTCATTGCCCAGGGGATTGCCAAGCACTCTCATTCCCAGTGCCGACACCTTGTCGTGGCAGGAGATGAACTGGGTGGTGCAGCTTCTGAGCAGTGGCCAACCAAGGGGGTTGGGTTCGCCACAGGCGAGACCGGCCATGATGGTGCGCATATCGCCCCCCACGTTGACCATCTCCCCCGCCACGCCGGAGCGGTAGATGCAGTCGGCCTGATCCGGCTCGACCACGATACTGTGCAGGTTTTTCGCCCCGAAGCAGTCCACCAGATAACCGAGCACCCCGCCCGCCAGCGCCCCGACGCCAGCCTGCAGCAGTACGTGAGTCGGTTGCTTGATGCCCATGGCCTGCATCTGCTCGACCGCTTCGTCGGCCAGCGTGGAGTAACCCTGCATGATCCAGGTCGGGATCTTGGTGTAGCCCTCCCAGGCGGTGTCCTGCACTATGTGCCAGCCGCGCTCTTCCGCCATCTTCATGGTCAGGCGCACGGTGTCGTCATAGTTCATGTCGGTGACGATGCACTCGGCACCGAGATTGAGGATATGGTCAACCCGCTCCTGGGCAGAGCCCTTGGGCATGTAGACCACCGCATGCTGACCCACCTGCTTGGCGGCCCAGGCAACGCCACGACCGTGGTTGCCATCTGTGGTAGTGGCGAAGGTCATCGGCTCCTTGATGGTGCGTTTGATGAGATCGAAGGAGAAATCCTCGATGGCCACCCCGTATTTTTCACAGAGCAGGTTGGCGATGGCATAAACGCCACCCAGCATCTTGAAGGCATTGAGGCCAAAGCGCTTTGACTCGTCCTTGACCAATATATTTTTCACCCCGATATAGGCGGCCAGATCTTTCAGGTCGCACAGGGGAGTCGGTTCATAACCGGCCAGTTTTTTATGAAAAGCGCGAGCCTTTTGTGCTTCGGCGCGAGAAAACAGCGGAGATGGCTCGGCGGTAAAAAAGCGGTTATCGGCAATATCCATCTTCAGCGAAAATTGGGACATGCTTACCTCACTAGGCGTTACCTGACAAAGAGCTGCCTCGCCGGGAGATCCGTTATTCAGATACCACGGGGAGAAAACTCGAAATAATGGATTCGACAGCGTGGGCAGGATGAATATTCACCCTGCCCACACTACTATTTATTTAACGCGCTTTTGCGCCTCTTTAATCAGATTCTCCAAGGTTTCTGCCGGGGCGGAGAATTTACGGGCCATGATCATCGCAGCGATAATATAGGGCTTCCAGCTCGCCTCTTTGTAAGTGGCAATACGGTATTTCTCGAATACCCCTTCGGTCACCTCACCCTCTTTGCAGGAGACACCGGAAATATCGGCGGGCAGGCAGTGCATATAGAGCGCTTCGCCCCCCTTGGTGAGCTTCATCATCTCCTCGGTGCAGTGCCAATCCTTGTGCTTGGCGTTCTGCTCCAGGCAATGTTTCTCCAGATCTTTCAGGCCGGCGTGGTCGTTGGCACGCAGCAGTTCGGTGCGCTGCTCCATCACCTTGTAGGGGGCCCAGGACTTGGGATAGACGATATCCGCGTCCTTGAACGCCTCTTCCATGGAGGTGACCTGACGGAAGCTGCCGCCGGAGGCCTTGGCATTCTCCTTGGCCACTTCGATCACGTCCGGGATCAGGTCATACCCTTCCGGATGGGCAAGGGTCACGTCCATACCGAAGCGGGTCATCAGGCCGATGATGCCCTGGGGCACGGAGAGCGGCTTGCCGTAGCTCGGGGAGTAGGCCCAGGTCATGGCAATCTTCTTGCCCTTGAGGCTCTCCAGGCTGCCGAAGTGCTCCTGCAACCAGGCGAGATCAGCCATCGACTGGGTCGGGTGATCAATGTCGCACTGCAGGTTGACCAGTGCCGGACGCTGGGGCAGTACCCCCTTCTCGAACCCTTCATCCAGTGCCGCGCCCACTTCGCGCATATAGGCGTTACCGGCACCGAGGAACATGTCGTCACGGATGCCGATGGCATCGGCACAGAAGGAGATCATGTTGGCGGTCTCACGGACCGTTTCACCGTGGGCGATCTGGGATTTGCCCTCATCCAGATCCTGCTGGGCCAGACCGAGCAGGTTCAGCGCAGAGGCGTAAGAGAAGCGGGTTCGGGTGGAGTTATCGCGGAAAACCGAGATACCGAGCCCGCTGTTAAACAGCTTGGTAGAGATATTTTCAGCGCGCAGAGTCTTGAGAGATTCAGCCAGTTTTAATACCAGCTCCAGCTCCTGAGGAGTCTGCTCCCAGGTCAGCAGAAAATCTTTTTCATGCAGGTTGGATTTGAGTGCTCTGATCTCTTTGATTAATTCGTTAACTGCTTTCATCGTTCGCCCCAATCATTGGATGAGATATGGATAGCTCCCCTTTCACTCACGATGTCACCAGCATCCCGGTTGTGGGTGAGCGCGTCGGTTAGCGTCGATATGAGGCAATCAATAACCGTGCCAAACCAATAAAATGCAGGCAGATATTAATAAATGGCCAAAGTGTGTGATGCCACCCACAAAATCAGCGGCTATTTCAGCGATTTAATCCATAAAAAGGTGAGCAGATCAGCCAGGCCATAAAATAGCAAGGTGATAATAATCAGAGGCGATATCTCGGCGTCGGTGATAATTATCATCAAAGGCCAGTCTCAGGGGCTGAAATGATATCGGCGGGGCTGCCGTTATCATTATGATAATGCCCGCAACACCTTTTCTCTTGGAAGGATCTCTCCAGCGTTGACACTGCTATCTCGTCTCCCCTTCGCTCCCCGCACGAATCACCTCTCACCTTATTTTCCGGCCACATCGCTGGGCGCGGTTGGCCCAAGGTGCTAACGTGAATACGCCAGCTGCGCATCTGTCTCGGATGCTCAGGAGAGGCCGTTGTTCACTGCCGCAACTGCGCGGATGAACCTGCATGACT
>NZ_JBODRQ010000024.1:0-35398 GCF_050633025.1 Aeromonas sp. | reverse complement strand
GATGTGCGATGACGGCATCCAGAGCATGCCGGAGATAAAAGAGGGCGACCCCGGGATCGCCCTGTTCTCAGCATCACTTCCCCCCGAAATAGTCAAACTGATCCAGCTGCTGGACAAGGTGCAGGGCTGTGAACTGATCGGCCGTTTTCGTCTCAACTGACAGGCGTTGAGCTGCAGCTCAGCCCCGCCGTTTGAGTTTCTGGGCGATGCGCTGTTGCGCCTCTTCCCCTTGCAGTGCCTGAGCGAAGGCGCGCGCCTCCAGATCGATGACAAAGTGCACCGCCTGTTTAAGCTCCTGTTTCAGCAGCGCCTTGCTCTTTTGCAGCGCTCTGGGCGGTTTGGCCGCCAGCTTCAGTCCCTGCTCGCGGGCAAAGGGGAGCAATCCATCGGCCGCCACCACCTTGTTGGCCAGCCCGAGCCGCAGCGCCTCTTCGGCATCAATCGCCTCGGCCAGCAGCAACAGCTCGGCCGCCTTGAGGTGCCCCACCAGACGTGGCAGCAGCAGGCTGGAGGCGAACTCCGGCACCAGTCCCAACTCGACGAAAGGAAGCTGCAAGCGGGCGTTATCCCCCAGATAGACCAGATCGCAGTGCAGCAGAATGGTGGTGCCAATCCCCACTGCCGGGCCTGCAACGGCGGCGATCACGGGTTTGGGGAAATCGGCCAGAGTGTGGAGGAACTGCAGTATGGGGTCGTCGGGCTCCAGCGAGCTCTTGCCCATAAAGTCGGCCAGATCATTGCCCGCGGTAAAGCAATCCTGCTGCCCCTGCAGCAGCAGGACATGCACCTCCTCATCGGCTGCCGCCTCTCGCAGCGCTGCCACCAGTTGCTTATAGAGCTCGGTATTGAGGGCGTTGCGCTTGTCGGGGCGGTTGAGGGTCAGGGTGAGCAAGCCATCCTGCTGCTCGGCGATGAGAATGGGGGCCATGTCTAAATCCTTGTTATTGAAAGGTGCAAAAAAGGTTGCCGCTGGGGTAACCTTGGGGCCGTTTAACAACATCATAAAAGGATTTCAACCATGTTTAAACGTGCGTTTTATTCTCTGCTGGTTCTGGGTATGACGGCGCCGGCACTGGCGAAGGTCGAGGTTGTCGACGGCTATGTGCGCCTGTTGCCGCCGGGCTCCCCCAACACTGCCGCCTTTATGGTGCTCAAGAATGACGCCGACAAGCCGGTCAAGCTGGTGGCGGCTGCTTCAGCTGCGGCCGGGCGTGCCGAGCTGCACACTCACCTGCACGAAAATGGCGTGATGAAGATGCGTCAGGTCGAGAATATCGAGATCCCGGCCAAGGGCGAAGCGGTGCTGAAACCGGGCAGCCTGCACATCATGCTGTTCGAGGTGGGCACGCTCTCCGAGCAGACTCCTTTCCCGCTCACCCTCACCATGGATGATGGCCAGAAGCTGGATCTGTCACTGCCGGTGAAGCCGATTGAGCCGATGGCCGAGATGAAGCATATGAAGCACTGACATTTGTCGTCGTTTGTTCAGGATTGACGCTGGGTATTTTGGCTGCACCGGGTAAAATAGTGCTCTTTTCCATGTATACAAGAGGAAGTGACGTAATGAAAAAGACGCTGATTGCCGGCTTTGTACTGGCACTGTGCAGCCAGAGTGCCATGGCCGCTGACGACTGGCGTTTCGCCGCCGGTGCTGACGTATGGGCCGCCAAGGGCAGTGGTCAGGCTTATGGCACCAGTGCTGATGGCAGCTATGACGACAGCTACAACTGGAACGGCTATCTGCAACTGGAACACGGCATCATCTTCCTGCCGAACGCCAAGTTTGAAGTCTCCGATTTCAGCACCTCCGGCGGCAACTTCAAGAACGATCTGACCGCCTACGATCTGAGCCTCTACTATCGTCTGTTCAACAACGATCTGTTCAAGATCGATCTGGGTATGACCGGTCGTCACTACGATGGCGAGCAGGTCTACTCCGGTCGCAAGGGTTATGACGAAGATACCCTGATGGCCTATGCCGGCAGCGAAGTGAAGATCCCGGGCACCGGCATCGCCTTCTTCGGCGATCTGCGCACTCACGATGCGGACAACTATGACTACCGTCTGGGTGGTTCCTACAAGTTCTCCTCCATGCCGATCAAGCTGCGTGCCGGCTGGCGTGAAGCCAAAGTCGATTTCGACAATATCGATCAGTCTGTCGACGGCTGGTTCATGGGCGGCGAATTCACTTTCTAATCTGACCGTCAACTGACGACGAGGAGCGATAATGGGCCACATCATAGTGACAGGTGCCGGTTCCGGTCTGGGCCGGGCGCTGACCATCGGACTGGTTGAGCGGGGCCATCAGGTCTCCATGATGGGGCGCCGTTATCAGCGACTGCAGGAGCAGGAACAACTGCTCGGTAACGCGGTGATCGGTATTGCCGCCGATCTGGCGCACCATGAAGAGGTCGACGTCGCCTTCGCTGCAGCGGTGGAGTGGGGTGGCCTACCCGAGCTGGTGCTGCACTGTGCCGGCGTGGGCGAGTTTGGCCCGGTCGGTGTTTACACCGCGGAGCAGATCCGCCGGGTAGTGGAGAGCAATCTCGTCTCCACCATTCTGGTGGCTCAGCAGACGGTACGGCTCATCGGCGAGAAAGGCGGGGTGCTGGCCAATGTGCTCTCCTCCGCCGCTCAGGTGGGCAAGGCCAACGAGAGCCTCTATTGCGCCTCCAAATGGGGGATGCGCGGCTTTCTGGAGTCGTTGCGCGCCGAGCTGAAAGGCTCGCCGCTGCGGCTGGTCAACCTCTACCCGAGCGGGATCCGCAGCGAATTCTGGGACAACTCGGATCATGTTGACCCGAGCGGTTTTATGACCCCGGAAGATGCGGCGGCCTATATGCTCGACGCACTGGAAGCCAGAAGCAGCTGCCACGTGACCGATCTCTTTATCGGTCGCAATCCCTGAGGCGAAGCCCGCCATCCAGTTGCCGTCGTCAGAGAACGCAGAAACAAAAAGCGCGCCAAACGGCGCGCTTTTCTATTCAGGCAAGGGGGCGGAATTAACGGCCCAGCTTGGCCTTGAGCATGGTGATGATGCCGCTGATGGCCACTTCCTGCTTCTCGCCGGTGCGGCGGCACTTGTACTCCACCACGCCGTTGTCCAGACCGCGATCGCCGATGACGATGGCGTGCGGGATACCCAGCAGCTCCATGTCGGCGAACATCACGCCCGGGCGCTCTTTACGGTCGTCGAACAGCACGTCCACACCCGCCGCTTTCAGCTCGGCGTAGAACTGCTGTGCCTGCTCGGCCACGCGCTCGGATTTGTGCATGTTCATTGGCACTATGGCCACTTCGAACGGGGCGATGGCGTCCGGCCAGATGATGCCGTACTGGTCGTTGTTCTGCTCGATGGCGGCGGCCACCAGACGGGAAACCCCGATACCGTAGCAACCCATCTCCATGGTGACGGACTTGCCGCCTTCGTTCAGCACGCTCGCCTTCATCGCTTCGGAGTACTTGGTACCCAGCTGGAAGATGTGGCCCACTTCGATACCGCGCTTGAGTTGCAGCTTGCCCTGGCCGCACGGGCTCGGGTCGCCTTCCACCACGTTGCGCAGGTCGGCAACTTCGTAGGTAGCGATGTCGCGATCCCAGTTGGCACCGGTCAGGTGGAAGCCGGTCTCGTTGGCGCCGCAGACGAAGTCCGCCAGATGGGCGGCGCTGCGATCGACGATGATGCGACCGGCAAAGTCGACCGGACCGATGGAACCGGCATCGCAACCGGCGGCTGCTTTAATCTGCTCGTCGTTGGCGAAGGTCAGCGGGTTGGCCACGCCAGCCAGTTTCTCGGCCTTGATCTCGTTCAGTTCGTGGTCGCCACGCAGTACCAGCGCGATGACGGCCTGCTTGCCGTGCTCATCTTCCTCTGCCAGTACCAGCAGGGTCTTGGCGATGGCGGTCGGAGCCACGTTCAGGAAGGCAGCCACTTCGTCGATGGTGTGGACGTTCGGGGTGGCAACCTTGGTCAGGGCTGCGGTGGCGGCAGCGCGCTCACCAGCCGGTGCCAGCGCTTCGGCCATCTCGATGTTGGCGGCGTAATCTGATGTATCGGAGAAGGCGATCAAGTCTTCACCGCTCTCGGCCAGCACCTGGAATTCGTGGGAGCCGGTACCACCGATGGAGCCGGTATCGGCCTGCACCGGACGGAAGTTCAGACCCATGCGGGTGAACGCCTTGCAGTAGGCGGCGTGCATCTTCTCGTAGGTATCGACCAGAGACTCTTTGTCGATGTGGAAGGAGTAGGCATCCTTCATCAGGAATTCGCGGCCACGCATCACGCCGAAACGGGGTCGCACTTCGTCGCGGAACTTGGTCTGGATCTGGTAGAGGTTGAGCGGCAGCTGCTTGTAGCTGTTCACTTCGTAACGTACCAGCGCAGTGATCACCTCTTCGTGGGTCGGGCCCAGCACGAAGGGACGGTTGTGGCGGTCGGTCAGACGGCACAGCTCGGGACCGTAGTCATCCCAGCGGCCGGACTCCTGCCACAGCTCGGCGGGTTGCACCACTGGCATGGAGACTTCGACGGCACCAGCATTGTTCATCTCTTCGCGAACAATGTTCTCGATTTTCTTCAGTACCCGCAGACCGGTTGGCAACCAGGCATACATGCCGGAGGCCAGTTTACGGATCATCCCGGCGCGCAGCATCAGCTGGTGGCTGACAACTTCAGCGTCGGAGGGGGTTTCCTTGAGAGTGGAAAGCAGATATTGGCTGGTACGCATCGCGGTAGACCTTAGCTAGAACGGGCGCGGGGCCCAGGATAATTTCAAGGGCGGAATTTTAACAGGCTGGGCGTTATGGCCCAAGGGCTAAATTTGCCGCAACCCGAAAGGTGGCAACGCCCGGCAGATGGCCAGGGGCAATGACCATTGCAACAAGCAGGCTTTTTATGCCTGCAATTTGGCCGGATCTCCGCTAAACTCTGCCACCTTTTCTCGATGGGCATGGCTCTGCCGCGTTCATCACCCCCCATTTTTAGTACTTTTGGAGCCGCTCATGCCGTTAGTGGGACATCAACACCAGATCGAGATCCTGGAACTGACCGACAAAGGAGATGGCAAAGGACGCCTGTTCGATCGCCCCCTGTTTGTCGAAGGTCTGCTGCCCGGTGAGCAGGCGCTGGTGGAGCTGACCGAGGTCAAGCCGAACTATCTGCACGGCAAGGTCACCGAGCTGCTCCAGCCCTCTGCCGATCGGGTTGCCGATTTCTGCCCCAACACCGAGTGTGGTGGCTGTCAGGTGCGTCCGCTGGCCTATCCGGCCCAGCTCAAGCTCAAGCAGGCACTGGTGCAGAGCGCACTGGAACAGGTCGGGCTGGGTGACACCCCGGTCAAGGATATCCTTGGCATGGAGAGCCCGTTCGCCTATCGCAACAAGGCGCAGTACGCGGTGCGCGGTTGTGACGCCGGTGCCGAGATCGGTTTTTATCGCAAGCACTCCCACGATCTCATCACTGCCGATGACTGCGCGGTGCAAGACTCGCTGCACATCGAGCTGAATGCCCGGGTGCGCAACTGGATGCGCGCGCACGAGATCAAAGCCTATGACGAAGTGAACCACAGCGGCTGCGTGCGCAACCTGATGACCCGCAAGGGCTTCAAGAGCGGCGAGCTGATGGTGGTGCTGGTCACTTTGGGTGAGGAGCTGCCGTTCGAAGCCGAACTGTTGGCTGCTCTGAGCGATCTGCCGATCACTACCCTGGTGCAGAACATCAACGATGAGCGCACCAACCGCATTCTGGGCGCGACCAACCGGGTGCTGCTCGGCGAAGGGGTGATCCGCGACAAGATCCACGAACTCGAGTTCGAGATCTCGCCGCTCTCCTTCTTCCAGAACAACCCGGCCCAGACCGATGTGCTCTACTCCAGTGCCCTCGAGTATGCCGAGCTGACCGGTAATGAGACTGTGTTCGACATCTATTGTGGTATCGGCACCATCTCCCTGTTCCTGGCTGGCAAGGCCGCCAAGGTCGTCGGGATCGAGTCGGTGGAGAGCGCCATCAGCGATGCCCGTCGCAACGCCGCCCTCAACGGCATCGAGCACACCGAATTCCACGTCGGCAAGGCGGAGCAGCTGATGCCCGAGCTGCACGCAGAGGGCGTGACCGCTGACGTGGTGGTAATGGACCCGCCGCGCAAAGGCTGTGACAAGGCCGTATTGCAGACCCTTGTCGCCATGGCGCCCCGTCGTCTGGTCTATGTCTCCTGCAACCCGCAGACCCTGGCCCGCGACCTTGCCTGGCTGGTCAAGCAGGGCTTCGTGCTGGACGAAGTGCAACCGGTCGATATGTTCCCGCATTCCATGCATGTGGAAGCGGTTGCCCGCTTGAGCCTGCCAGCCAAGGCATAAGTCGCCTGACTTTTGCTCATAAAAAAACGACGCCCACGGCGTCGTTTTTTTTGGGTAACCATCAACGGTGACCTGGGTTACCACTAGGGCCTTATTGACCCATCACCCATAATTGCATTCTCATTCTGGCGGCCTTACCAAGGCACATATCGATACCATCAGGCGCCCTGAGGCGCCTTGCTATCAGATGGCAACGGGGGCCTTGATGCCGGGATGGGGGTCGTAACCCAGGATCTCGAAATCCTCGAACTGGTAATTGAAGATGGAATCAGGCTTGCGCTTGATCACCAGGGTAGGCAGCGGGCGCGGTTCGCGGGAGAGCTGCAGGGCTGTCTGCTCCATGTGGTTGGAGTAGAGGTGCACATCACCCCCGGTCCAGACGAAGTCACCCACTTCGAGATTGCACTGCTGGGCCATCATATGGGTCAACAGGGCGTAGCTGGCGATGTTGAACGGCAGGCCGAGGAAGACGTCACAACTGCGCTGATAGAGCTGACAGGAGAGCTTGCCGTCCGCCACATAGAACTGGAAGAAGGCGTGGCAAGGGGCCAGCGCCATCTTGTCCAGCTCGCCCACGTTCCAGGCTGAGACGATGATGCGGCGTGAATCCGGGTTGTGCTTGATGTCATCCACCGCTTTCTGGATCTGATCCACCACGCCACCATCGGCGGTCGGCCAGGAGCGCCACTGGGCGCCATAAACCGGCCCCAAATCGCCATTTTCGTCGGCCCACTCATCCCAGATGCTGACGCCGTTCTCTTTCAGATAAGCGGTATTGGTGTCACCGTTAAGGAACCAGAGCAGCTCATGAATGATGGAGCGCAGGTGGCACTTTTTGGTGGTGACCAGCGGGAAACCTTCCGCCAGATTGAAGCGCATCTGATGGCCGAACAGGGAGACAGTACCGGTGCCGGTACGGTCTGACTTGACGGTGCCCTCATCGAGGATCTTCTGCATCAGGTCGAGATAAGCTCGCATTATTTCGCCTCCTTGACAGCATTACCGAACAGCTGCGGGCGCTTGTAGGCAACCCAGATCATCAGGGCACCGATGAGGATCATCGGGGTGGAGAGGATCTGGCCCATGCTAATCTCGTTGAAATAGAGACCCAGCTGGCTATCTGGCTGGCGGACAAACTCCACCAGGAAGCGGAACAGGCCGTAGAACAGCAGGAACATGCCGGAGATGGCGCCACGCGGCGGGTTCTTGCGCCAGAACAGGTTCAGGATGATGAACAGCACCACCCCTTCCAGTGCGAACTGGTAGAGCTGGGAGGGATGACGCGGCTCGGGGCCTGCCTCGGGGAAGATGATGGCCCAGGGCACATCTGTGATCCGGCCCCACAACTCACCGTTGAGGAAGTTGCCAATGCGGCCGACGCCGAGGCCAAACGGAATGAGCGGTGCCACAAAGTCGGCCACGGTGAAGAAGTGGCGTCTGGTCTTGTGGGCAAACCAGATCATGGCAGTGATCACCCCGATCAGACCGCCGTGGAACGACATACCCCCGGTCCAGATCTTGAACAGATAGGTGGGATCCGCGAGGAAGAGATCGAAGTTGTAGAACAGCACGTAACCGACCCGGCCACCGAGGATCACCCCGAGGAAACCGTAGAACAGCAGATCAGACACCTCGTTGCGGGTCCAGCCGCTGTTCGGTGCATCGGCGCGACGGCCAGCCAGCCACATGGCAAACGCAAAACCGAACAGGTACATGAGACCATACCAGCGTACCGATAGTGGTCCCAAACTGAATGCTACGGGATCAATCTGCGAGAAAACCCAATATCCATCGTGCTGCATATGCGGCCCCAGTCAAAATAAAAGCCGCATTTTCCGATCATTCGTCAGCAGGGACAAGGCATGATTATCAATTACACTGTTTCGATTTATGACCAGCTCGCAGCAAACCGCCCAAACCATGCTCCTCCAGATAGCGGGCAAACAGACCGCGCAGCACGTGGGGATTGTCATGTTTGAGACCATCGGCCAACAGTTCGGTCAACTCGCTCAGGGTGGATTGGCGCAGCACGTACTTGATCCGGGCGATGTTGTGGGTGTTCATACTGAAGCGGCGATATCCCATAGCCAGCAGCAGCAGCACACCGACCGGATCGCCGGCCAGCTCGCCGCAGACCGACACCGGCTTCTGGTAGCGGTGGGAAGCATCAACCAGCTGTTGCAGGGCGCGGATCACCGCAGGATGGAAGGCATCGTAGATGTTGGCAACCCGGGAGTTGTTGCGATCCACCGCCAGCAGGTACTGGGTCAGGTCGTTACTGCCCACCGACCAGAAGTCGATGAGCGGCGCCATCTCCGGCAAGATAAAGAGGGCTGAGGGCACCTCGATCATCACCCCAAGGCTGGGGTAGCGGATCACCGCATCGCGGCTTGCCGCCTCTTCCGACACCTCTCGCCACGCCTGATCCAGCAGACGACGGGAGGCTTTGATTTCGCTGACGCTGCTGATCATCGGCAGCATGATGGCCAGATTGTCCAGCCCTTCGCTGGCCCGCAGCATCGCCTTGAGCTGCACCAGAAACAGTTCGGGGTGATCCAGGGTGATCCGGATCCCCCGCCAGCCAAGGAAGGGATTTTCCTCGACGATGGGGAAATAGGGTAACGGCTTGTCGCCGCCTACATCCAGCGTCCGCATGCAGACCGGTCGATTGCGATAGGTCTCGAGAATGCTGCGATAACGGGCAGTCTGCTCCCACTCGGAGGGGAAGCTCTCCTGCAACATGAAGGGGATCTCGGTGCGATAGAGACCCACCCCGTCTGCCAACTGATTGAGCGAAATCTCGGTATCGGCGCTGAGACCGGCGTTGAGCAGCAGGGAAACCTTGGTGCCGTCCGCCGTCTCCGAAGGCTGGTTGTCAACGCTACGCACCAGACTGTCGAGCGCCCGCTCTTCGCTCAGCAGTTGGCGATACTCGGTCAGGATCACCTGATTGGGTTCGATGAAGAGATCGCCGCTGTAGCCATCGACGACCAGCATGCGGCCACCGATATCTCCGAGCGGCAGATCCACCCCCATGATGGCGGCCACTCCCATGGCGCGGGCCAGAATGGCCGCGTGGGAGTTGGTGCCCCCCTTGAGCGAGACTACCCCGGTCAGATACTCCCGAGGCACTTCTGCCAGAATGGTGGCCGTCACCTCGTCGGCGACCAGCACCACCGGCTCACCGATGGAGATATGTTCCGGCTCGTTTTGTACCAGACGACTGATGAGGCGCTGGGCGATATCCTTCACATCGGTGGAGCGCTCCTGCAGATAGGGATCCTTCATCCCCTTGAACTGCTCGATGAGGCGATCGCTGACCAGTTTGACGGCGGAGACCGCGGTCCAGTGCTCCTTGCTCACCTTGTTGCGGATAGGCTTGATGTAGCCGGGATCGGCGAGCAGATGGAGATAGATGTCAAAAATGGCGACCGAATCTTCGCTGTAGCTCTCGCGAAAACGCAGCGCCAGGCTCTCCAGATCGTGGCGAACCTCTTCTACCGCCAGCTCCAGCCGTTCCAGCTGACCGGCGTGATCTTCATCCTTACGCGGGGTGATAGACGAGAGCGCCTTGCGCGGTCGCCACACCCAGGCCTTGGCCATGGCGATGCCGCTGGCACCGGCAATACCGCGCAACGGCTTGCTCCAGTCGGTCTTCTGCAACCACCCCTTGGCTTGCGCCTGGGCGATCCGCGCCGCCAGCTGGGCCGCCAGGGTGACCATGAAGGACTCCTCCCCCTCGTCGAAGCGGCGACTCTCTTTTTGTTGCACCACCAGGATGCCGACCACCTGACGCTGGTGCATGATGGGGGCGCCGAGGAAGGAGCGGAATGCCTCTTCGGCGACATCGGGCAGGAATTTGAAACTGGGGTGCGAGGGGGCATCAGCCAGGTTGATCAGCTCTTCTCGCTGACCCACCAGACCAACGATACCCTGCTCGTAGGGCAAAGTCACCTTGCCGACCGCGGACGGGGCCAAGCCGTCGGTAGCCGCCAAGCGATAGCGACGCACCTCGGGTTCCGAGACATAGACGGAGCAGCAGTCCACTGCCATGGCGTGCCGGGTTTGGCTCACCAATGCTTGCAAGGCCTGCTCGAGGGTGTTGGCCTCGGCCATGCTCTCGACGATACGTCTCAGTTCCGTTAACAACTAATCTGTGCTCCTTAACGGGCGCGGTTGCGCCGCCCATCCTTCTTGTTGACCTGCACTACCGGCACTGGCATCGCCAGCGGGGCAAACTCTTTCATGACCCGGCGGTAAACCTCCCGCTTGAACGAGACGACCTGACGCACTGGGTACCAGAAGCTGACCCAACGCCAGTCGTCAAATTCGGGATGGCCATGACAGCCGAACTGGATCCGCGACTCCTTGCCCGAATTCAGCTGTAACAGGAACCATTTTTGTTTTTGGCCAATACAGACCGGTGAACTGTCCCAGCGGACAAGACGTTTGGGTAAACGGTACTTTAGCCAGTTACGACTGGTGGCCATGATGGTCACATCTTCGGGCTTGAGGCCAATCTCCTCATAAAGCTCTCGATACATGGCCTG
Source organism: Aeromonas sp. (assembly GCF_050633025.1). Taxonomy (GTDB): domain Bacteria; phylum Pseudomonadota; class Gammaproteobacteria; order Enterobacterales; family Aeromonadaceae; genus Aeromonas. Next base: position 24,494 of record NZ_JBODRQ010000024.1, on the reverse strand, counting down.
CTCTGGCGTTTCACCATCATCAACCCCCCCCTGCGGAAACTGCCAGGAGTGCTGCCCATAGCGTTTAGCCCACAACACTTGTCCTTCACGGTTACAGATCACGATACCGACATTGGGACGAAATCCGTCGCCATCAATCACGTGATCACCTTATAAAGGCTGAATCTATAAGGAGATTGTTCCACATTCACTCCGTGGCAGCAAACAAGGAGTGAATCCCCTGTTTCATGAATAACTTTCAATTTCAAACATACTTATAAACAAATCCAAGGATCCGCGCCCCCAAGTTGCCCACCCAGGCTGTGCATAAAGCTGTTAGCAAACGGGTATATACAGTACTTTTTAACTGTACGCGAAAAGTACCTCTCCGTATCACCACGCGACATAAAATATAAAAAATCATTATTTTTTATAAGCTTGAGATAAAATAACTGGATCTAGATCCATGTTCCACCAAGAGCCAGATCCATGATCCTGATTGTGAACAAGTTCAACTGCTCAAAGATCCACCGCGGCGAAATTATCCACAGGAGTGGCACAATATCTACCCCGTTTACCCTGTAAAAATGGGGTGGCATTCACAATTTTTTGTAACATATCAGCGACTCCAGCCACTTTCATCCACTTATCCAAGATTTCTGTGGATAACTGTGTGTAACATCATGCACAAACCCTTGGACAACTATTTCGAGGTCAAACCAGACCTGGTTTACTGCTCGATAAAACAGACAAAACCCTTTAAAATCATCACGATGAGCTGATAGCCCCCAAATTCTCTGCATTTGATCTTATCCACTCAGGATCGGTTATAAAAACAGCGATCCTTCTCGGGATCCTCCCCTGTTAGAATATGGCGAGCAAGATGGAGCCAACTATGCCAAGCAATCCCCAATCCGAGCAGGAGTTATTGAGCCGCGCCTATGCCATGGCAGGCTTCACGCTGGCGCAGCTGGCCGCCGAGGCTGGCGTCGCTGTGCCCAAAGACCTGCGCCGTGACAAGGGGTGGGTCGGTCAGTTGATCGAGCTGCAACTGGGGGCCAGCGCCGGGAGCAAGCCAGAGCAGGACTTCCCGGAACTGGGGATCGAACTCAAGACGATCCCCGTGGATCCTCAAGGCAAACCGCTGGAGACCACCTTCGTCTGCGTTGCCCCGCTGATCGGCGTCAGCGGCCAGCGCTGGGAGGAGTCAAACGTGCGCAACAAGCTTTCCCGGGTACTCTGGATCCCAGTGGAAGGCAGTCGTGAGATCCCGGTTGGCGAGCGGCGAGTCGGCATGCCACTGATGTGGAGCCCGAATGAAGAGGAAGATCGGCTACTGCGTCAGGACTGGGAGGAGTTGATGGACATGATAGTGCTGGGGGAAGTGGAGCAGATCAGCGCGCGCCACGGCCAGGTGATGCAACTGCGGCCCAAGGCTGCCAACAACAAGGCGCTGACTCGTGCCATCGGCCGCGATGGTCAACCCATCATGACCTTGCCCCGCGGCTTCTATCTCAAGACTGAATTCACCCACAGCTTGCTGCAACGCTATTTTGCCTTGCCAGTCTGAACTGCATTATCAACATCTTTATCATAAAGTGGTATAAAAACAGGCAGGAGCCATTTTTAACTCACAGACAAGGAGGCGTCATGCCACTTACCAAGCAGTTTCTCAAGTCCAAACCCGAGGTGAAGGTGACCTTCGCCGTAGAGAAGGAAGCCGCCGCAGGGGCGGAGCAAGTGATGCTGATCGGCGAGTTCACTCAATGGCAACCGGTCGAGCTGAAACGCATGAAGAGCGGCGAGTTCAAAGCCACTCTCAATCTGCCGACCGATGGCCCGGGGTACTTCGAATATTGCTACCAGTTCATTACACCGGCAGGGGAAACCCTCTATGAGAATGACTGGGCAGCGGATGACTATGTGCCAAGCCCCTTCGGGCGAGACAACTCGGTAGTTCGGGTCATCCAGTAACGGCATCCAGATAGCCAATAGACGGATACAAAAAAGGCTCGCCATTGGCGAGCCTTTTCACTACCTGTCGAGCTATTTGCCGACATACCGACACCAATTCAAATCGAATTAGTTGAGCTTCTCTTTGATACGAGCAGCTTTGCCGGACAGGTTGCGCAGGTAGTACAGTTTGGCGCGGCGAACATCACCACGACGCTTCAGTTCTACACTGTGGATCAGCGGAGAGTGAGTCTGGAATACACGCTCAACACCTTCGCCGTTGGAGATCTTGCGAACGGTGAAAGCAGAGTGCAGACCGCGGTTACGCTTGGCAATAACGATGCCTTCGAAAGCCTGCAGACGCTCTTTACCACCTTCTTTAACACGAACTTGAACACGTACAGTGTCGCCCTGGGCAAAAGCCGGGATGTCGGTACGCAGTTGCTCTTGTTCAAGCTGCTGAATAATCTTGCTCATTGTCTTTCCTTACCTAGGATAAACTGAAAACTCTACTAAACGCTGTCACGCACTTCGCGGACATACTCGGCAAGAAGTGACTCTTGCTCGTCAGTCAGAGCTAGGTTGTTAATAAGTTCCGGCCTTCTTTGCCAGGTTCGTCCGAGCGATTGCTTGAGACGCCAGCGCCGAATCACTTCGTGATTGCCGCTTGTCAGCGCCTCGGGCACCGTCAGCCCATCCAACACCTCCGGCCGAGTATAGTGGGGATGATCCAGCAAGCCATCCGTAAAGGAGTCTTGCTCGGCACTGGCCTGATCACCCAAGACACCAGGAACCAGACGCGAAACCGCATCGATCAGGGTCATGGCAGGCAACTCGCCACCACTTAACACGTAATCCCCGATAGACCACTCTTCGTCGACTTCGGTTTGTATCACGCGTTCATCGATACCTTCGTATCGACCGGCGACCAGAATCAGTTTCTGATTCGTCGCCAACTCGGTTACGCCCGCTTGAGTCAGCTTGCGTCCCTGAGGAGAGAGATAGATGACTTTCGCCCCGTCTCCCGCCGCTTGCTTGGCTGCATGAATCGCGTCACGCAGCGGCTGAACCATCATTAACATGCCGGGCCCACCACCATAAGGACGATCATCGACCGTACGGTGTTTATCGTGGGTAAACTCCCGAGGGTTCCAGCACTCAATCTGCAGCAGGCCACTCTTGACGGCCCGACCCGTTACCCCGTGCTCGGTAATGGCTCGGAACATTTCAGGGAAGAGGCTAATCACCCCAATCCACATAAGAAACCTCCGGCACCCGTGTTAGCGCGGGAAACTAGAAACCAGGATCCCAATCAACTTCGATTGTTCGAGCAGTCAGATCAATATTCTTGATCACCTGCTCTTCCAGGAACGGAATCAACCGCTCCTTTGCACCAAAGGCATCTTTTACATTGGCCTCAACCACCAACACATCGTTGGAGCCGGTTTCCATCAATTCGGTCACCTTGCCCAGGTCATATCCCTTGGTGGTCACCACGGAGCAACCAATCAGGTCACGCCAGTAGAACTCGCCCTCGGGCAACGCAGGCAACAGATCGGCGGCTACGCCAATCTCGACATTGGTCAATGCCAGGGCATCCTCGCGCACATCGATACCATCGAGTTTGCAGATCAGACCCTTGTTGTGACGTTTCCAGGATGAAACCCGAATTTCACGCCACGCCCCGTTCTGATTAATCAGCCAGGGGTTGTAATCGAAAATCGCTTCGGCAACATCGGTGAAGGAGTTCACTTTAAGCCACCCCTTGATGCCGTATACGGTACCCAGGGTGCCCAGAACTACAGGTTTTTCCACCTTAACTCCTTACCGTTTGACTGATTAAGCAGCTTTGGCAGCGTCTTTGATCAGCTTGGCAACGCGGTCAGAAACAGCGGCGCCAGTAGCAACCCAATGCTCGATACGAGCCAGGTCCAGGTTCAGCTTTTCAGCCTGACCAGAAGCAACCGGGTTGAAGAAACCAACGCGCTCGATGAAACGACCGTCACGGGCGTTACGGCTGTCAGCAACTACTACCTGGTAGAACGGACGCTTTTTCGCGCCACCACGTTGTAAACGAATGGTTACCATATCGTCCTCATTAACATCTAATGAACAAGGCCCGCAAACACGCGGACCCTAGCTTAAAATAAGCCGCATAATTCTACTTGGATTCGTAATAATTGCAACCAAGCCAGCCATTTTTTGCGCAGGGCGGCAATGAAAAGGGCCTGCAACTCGCAGACCCTCGCTCAATACCTAACTCCGGATAATCAGAACGGACCGCGACCGCCACCAAATCCCGGTGGCAGCATGTTCTTCATCTGGCTCATCATTTTGCGCATGCCGCCCTTGCCGGACATCTTCTTCATCATGCGCTGCATCTCGGTGAACTGCTTGAGCAGCTTGTTCACATCCTGCACCTGCATGCCGGAACCCGCTGCGATACGGCGCTTGCGAGAGCCCTTGATGAGGTCTGGATGGGCACGCTCCTTCGGCGTCATGGAGCTGATGATGGCCTCCATCCGCACGGTGAGCTTGTCATCCATCTGATCTTTCACGTTATCCGGCAGCCCGGACATGCCGGGCAGCTTGTCGAGCATTCCCATCATGCCGCCCATATTACGCATCTGGGCCAGCTGCTCGCGGAAATCTTCCAGATCGAAACCCTTGCCGCTCTTGACCTTGCTGGCCAGCTTGGCGGCTTTCTCTTTATCGACGTTGCGTTCGACCTCTTCGATAAGAGAGAGCACATCGCCCATACCGAGGATACGGGAGGCAAGACGATCCGGGTGGAACGGCTCAAGCGCATCGGTCTTTTCGCCCATACCGATAAACTTGACCGGCTTGCCGGTGATGTGACGTACCGACAGTGCGGCACCACCACGGGCATCGCCGTCCGCCTTGGTAAGGATCACGCCGGTGAGCGGCAGTGCTTCGTTGAACGCCTTGGCGGTGTTGGCAGCATCCTGACCTGTCATGGCATCCACCACGAACAGGGTCTCAACCGGCTTGATGGTGGCATGCAGATCCTGGATCTCGGCCATCATCTCGCTATCAACGTGCAGACGACCGGCGGTATCGACGATCACCACGTCATAGAATTTCTTGCGCGCCTGATCGATAGCGGCGGTGGCGATGTCAACCGGCTTCTGGCTGGCATCGCTCGGGAAGAAGTCGACGCCGATGTCGCCCGCCAGGGTCTCCAGCTGCTTGATCGCCGCAGGGCGGTAGACGTCTGCACTGACCACCAGCACCTTCTTCTTGCTGCGCTCTTTGAGCAGCTTGGCCAGTTTGCCAACTGTGGTGGTCTTACCGGCACCCTGCAGACCAGCCATCAGGATGATGGCGGGCGGCTGGGCAGCCAGGTTGAGCTGTTCGTTGGCCTCCCCCATCACGGTGACCAGTTCACCGTGCACAATCTTGATGAATGCCTGGCCCGGGCTCAGGGATTTGGCCACTTCTTGCCCGACTGCGCGCTCTTTGACACGCGCCACGAAATCACGCACTACCGGCAGGGCGACATCCGCCTCGAGCAGCGCCATGCGGACTTCGCGCAGGGTTTCCTTGATGTTCTCTTCGGTCAGGCGGCCGCGGCCGCTGACATTGCGCAAGGTGCGCGAGAGTCGTTCAGTCAAATTCTCAAACATGACGCATTCCGGTTCTTGGCGTTGTAAATGGGGGCATTATAACCCAGAGCAGCCACGAGGACGATTATTCGCCGCACTGCCGTTCATCGATGCTTCATCCCTATATATGGGCGGATCAGCCATTGCACAACTGGCGACCATTTGGCGCGCAAGGTATACTGCCCCTCTTACCCACAAAAGCTTGTGCATCAACGACCTGGTTATGATCGTAATCTCTGTTCTGGCCCTGGCGTTTTATTTGCTGGCCATCATCGCCTCTCTGCATCTGTTACTGAGCGCCAAGCCGGTGGGACAGCGCTCCCTGTTCGCCTGTATCGGATTGGCCCTGATCGCCCATGCCAGCGCCCTCGGTTCAGAGGTATTGCAGAGTTCCGGCCAGAACCTGAGCATGCTCAACGTTGCCTCGCTGGTGAGTCTCATCATCAGTTGCTTCATGACGTGCGTCACCCGCCGCTTCAACGGCTGGATCCTGCTGCCGGTGGTCTACAGCTTCTCGGCCCTGCTGCTGGCAGCCAGTGCCCTGATCCCGGGTCGCTACATAACCCATCTGGAGGCCCATCCCCAGTTGTTGCTGCACATCGGCCTCGCCCTGATGGCCTACTCGGTATTGATGATCGCCTGTCTGTTTGCTCTGCAGCTCGCCTGTTTGGATAAGCAGCTTAAATCGAGAAAAATCAGTAATCTGCCAGCCATGCCGCCACTGATGACAGTGGAAAAACGGCTGTTCCAGCTGATCTCTGCGGGGGTACTACTGCTGACCCTCTCCATCGCCTCCGGCCTTTTTTTCCTCGAAGATATGTTCGCCCAGGGCAAATCCCACAAGGCGGTGCTCTCCATCCTGGCATGGTGTGTCTACGTGCTGCTGCTGTGGGGCCATCACACCTATGGCTGGCGAGGCCGTAAAGTGATTACCCTGAGTCTGATTGGCAGCTTCATCCTGACCTTGGCCTACTTTGGCAGCCGCTTCGTCAAAGAAGTGCTGTTGAGCTGACACCTATACTCTTTTAGCAACACCATCCAACAGGAGCCCTTTTTGGACAGCATCTCAACGAGTACATTACTGATTGTTCTCGTTATCTTGATCCTTCTTTCCGCCTTTTTCTCCAGTTCCGAAACCGGCCTGATGTCCATCAATCGCTACAAGCTGCGGCATCTGGCACAGACCAAACACAAAGCCGCACGTCGCGTCGAGCAACTGCTCGCCCGCCCCGATCGCCTGCTGGGGCTGATCCTGATCGGCAACAATCTGGTCAATATCCTCGCCTCCGCCATCGCCACCATCGTCTGTATCCGGCTGTTTGGTGATCTCGGGGTCGCCATCGCCACCTTCGGGCTGACCCTGGTGGTGCTGGTATTCGGTGAAGTGACGCCAAAGACCCTGGCCGCCATGTTCCCGGAGAAGATCGCCTATCCTGCTTCCTGGGTGCTCAAGGGGCTGATGGTGCCGCTCTCGCCCTTCGTCTGGATGATCAACGGCATTACCAGCGGCCTGCTCAAGATGCTGAAGATCAATCCCAACAAGGATGACTCCCTCAACACCGAGGAGCTGCGCACCATAGTCAATGAGGCGGGTAACCTGATCCCCCAACGTCATCAGGAGATGCTGCTGAGCATTCTGGATCTCGACAAGATGCTGGTCGAGGACATCATGGTGCCACGCAGCGATATCTACGCCATCGACATCAACGATGACTGGAAGAGCATCCAGCGCCAGCTGGCCCACTGTGCCCACACAAAAATCCTGCTATATCGCGACAATATCGACGACGTTGTCGGCTTTTTGCACGCGCGCGATGCCCTGCGGCTGGTAGCCAGGGACCAATTCAGCAAATCGAGTCTGTTGCGGGAAGTGGACGAAATCTACTTCATTCCGGAAGGCACGCCGCTCAACGTGCAGCTGGCCAAATTCCAGCGCAACAAGGAGCGAATTGGCCTGATCGTCGACGAATACGGCGATATTCAGGGGCTAATCACTCTGGACGACATTCTGGAAGAGATCGTCGGCGACTTCACCACCTCCATGACGCCAGCGCCGAGCGACGAGATCCATCCCCAGTCAGATGGTTCTTATCTGGTCGAAGGCTCAGCCAATATTCGTGAGCTGAACAAGGAGATGAACTGGCACCTGCCCATCGACGGCCCGCGTACCCTCAACGGTCTGATCCTCGAATATCTGGAGGAGATACCCCAGCCCAACATCGGGATCCGGCTGGCGGGCTACCCCATCGAGATCCTCGAAGTCGAGAACAACATGGTCAAAATGGCGCGGATCATGCCGTCTTCCTACCGTGCGGATGCGGACCCATCACCTTGAAAAGGCTATGTCCCAATTACGTGTTGCATGGGGCGCCCCAGCGCCTCATGCAAACACGCTTTGATATTTACGCCATTGCCGTAACGTTCCAGCATCCGGCGCCAACCCAAGCAGTTCTTCAGGTAGTGCGTAGGTAACCGTTCCCCAGCAGGGGCTTGACGCATACAACTCGACAGGTATGGGGTAATCCGTTTTCCCGATGCAGGCACGGACGACGGCGCGCAGCCACTCCTCTGGACAACGCTCCAGTCGTTTGGCCGTCTCCACCAAGGACAGTATTCGCTGGCGAAACAACTCCCCCACGGTGTGAACACACCCCGTAGATCCCTTTTCGCCACAGCACATAGCCGCGCAGCGCTCGCTCCGCCTCATTGTTGGTCAACGGGAGATCGTCATCACTCATCGCAACAATCTGCATTCCCCAGCTCTTGGCATCGGACTGTCTGCCAAAGGTTCGGGATTCTCGGTATACTACCTCTTCGCCTTTATGTTCCCTGACGGTACAGCGATAGCCTAACTCGCCTTTGCTGGTCTTACGTTTTTCTATTGTGTAGCCGGCCATAGATACCTCGTGGAGTACACCTGCCCCATGAAATGGTGGGGCAGATATGGGGCAGGTTCAATCAACAAATGTCTGGAAACACCCGCAAATGACTCAGAAACAAATCAGTGAAAACCCCGTTAAATCAGGCTCTGAGGCCATATCTGGCAAGCCTGCCCACCGCCAGACATTCTCGATTGCCCCCATGCTGGACTGGACTGATCGGCATTGCCGTTATTTTCATCGGCTGATGAGCCGCCAGACCTTGCTCTATACCGAAATGGTGACCACCGGCGCCATCATCCACGGCAAGGGGGATTATCTGGGTTACAGCGAGCAGGAGCATCCCATCTCCCTGCAGCTGGGTGGCAGCAATCCGGCCGATCTGGCCCGTTGCGCCCGACTTGCCGAGGAGCGCGGTTATGACGAGGTGAACCTCAACGTCGGCTGCCCATCCGATCGGGTGCAGAATGGCCGCTTTGGTGCCTGCCTGATGGGTGAACCGGCACTGGTGGCTGACTGCGTCAAGGCGATGCGTGATGTGGTCGATATTCCGGTGACGGTGAAGACCCGTATCGGCATCGACGATCAGGACTCCTACGAATTTTTGCAGGCCTTTATCGAGCAGGTGCGCGATGCCGGTTGCGATACCTTTATCGTCCATGCCCGCAAGGCCTGGCTGAGCGGCCTGAGCCCCAAGGAGAACCGCGAGATCCCGCCCCTCGATTATCCCCGCGTCTATCGGGTCAAACAGGATTACCCTGAGCTCACCATCGCCCTCAACGGCGGCGTCACCTCCATGGAGCAGACTCTCGAGCACCTGCAACACGTGGACGGCGTCATGATGGGGCGTGAAGCCTATCAGAACCCCTACATTCTGGCGCAGGTGGACAAACAAGTGTTCGGCCAGAACAACGCCGTGCCGAGCCGCCACGAGGTGGTGCGGATGATGCTGCCCTATATCGAGCAGGAGCTGGCCAAGGGCAACTACCTCTCCCATATGACCCGCCATATGCTGGGGCTGTTCCAGAACATGCAGGGGGCGCGCGCCTGGCGTCGTCACCTGAGCGAAAACGCCTGCAAGCCGGGCGCCGGTATTCAGGTGGTGCTGGACGCCATGGCCAAGGTGCCGGAGTTTGTCAGCAGCGAGATGGCCGAATAAGCCCACTGTGTCAGGGTAAGAACAACAAAAAACGCGTCAGTTGACGCGCTTCATGAGAGAGCCCGTGGCTCTCTTGTCGATTCATCTGCGATATCTGTCAGGCGGCGTGGCTGTGGCCCAGCTTGCTGTCCAGTTCGGTCAGCTTGGCCTCCATCCGGGCGCGGCAGGTGTCGGAGAGATCGCGAATGCCGCTGGCACCGTGCTCCTTGCTGCAGACCGGGGCCATCACTTCCACCAGCACTTCGCCGTTGTCCCAGCGATTGAGGTCGACCTGACCGAAGTAGCTGGAGCAGACGATGGGCACCACGGGCACTTCAGCCTGTACCGCAGTGTGGAAAGCGCCCGCCTTGAATGGCAGCAGGCCACGCCCCTGGGAGCGGGTCCCTTCCGGGAACATCCAGATGGAGGTGCCGCGGTTCTTGATGCGATCCACCACCTGACCTATGGTGCCGATGGCACGGGAGCGGTTGGAGCGGTCGATCAGCACGTTGCCGGAGAGCCAGAAGATAAGGCCGAACAGCGGCAGCCAGAGCAGGCTCTTTTTGCCCACTGCCACCACGCCAGGCTGCACTGCACCGGTCACGGTGAAGATGTCGAAGTTGCTCTGGTGGTTGCAGACGTAGACCGCCGGGCCGACCGATTTGACCTCGTCGGCCACCGTCACCTTGACTCGCAGCCCGATCAGCGGGCAGACCGCGTGATACATGCGGGCGAAGACATAGACGTTGTTGGGATGGCGCGGACGAACCAGACAGAGCAGCAGGCCGAACAGGAACCAGAAAATGAGCAGCAGACCAAGCAGCAGCACACGGGCAATTTTGAGCATCGAACACCTCGAGTTTTAACTCGGCGCAGTATACTGATCCCCCATTTAGCGAACAAGCGTTCGCCAAACAGAACCGACCACCCGCCCTGGTGGTTCACCGGTCAGAAATACCCCGCCGACTTGCCCTACCCTCCATGGGTCGTTAGGATGGCCCCATCTTGATGGACGGGACGAACATGATTTTGCAACAACGGGTAGCGAAACATCTCCTGCTGCTGGTCTGCCTGCTGGTGCTCAATTGTGCGGCCCAGCCGCTGGCCCGGCTTGCCCTGCTCGATCATGCCCTTAGCTGTCAGGCACAACCTGTTCCGGGCGCGGCAACGGATCAACAAGAGGATGCCAAACCGGCCAGCCCGCAACCCACCAGCTGCCAGCTCAACGGCAAGTGGCTGAGCGCCGCCACCCTGCTCTGCGTCGAACAGCTCTTCTTTGCCGTGGCGGTGCTGATCGCCCTGCTGGCCCCCCTTTGGCGCTACACACCGCCACTGCCCCCTCCCAGAGTCATCTCGCCGCCCGAGAGGCGTCTGCACCTCACCCTCTGCGTCTGGCGGGAATGAGTTCGGCTTCGTTCTTTCGTTAGCTGTCACTCATTTTTGCGAGACCAAAAAGATGTCAAATCTCTTCAAGGCGGCCCTGCTACTGGGCAGTCTGCTGTGGCAATCCATGGGATTGGCCAGCGACACGGGCTGGCTCACCAGCCCACAGAATGATCACGCCCGGGTACGGCTGCAGGCCGACCGCAGCACGGCAGATCAGACCCGCATCCTGCTCGATGTCGAGCTGGAGTCAGGCTGGAAAACCTACTGGCACAGTCCGGGAGAAGGGGGCATTGCCCCCCAGATCCTGTGGGATGAGCCGGTCGGTGACTTTCAGTGGCGCTGGCCCGCTCCGCGCCACTTCGAAGTGGCCGGGCTCAGCACCCAGGGTTATCAAGGGGATGTGACCTTCCCCCTCAGCCTCAACTATCCCGCAGGGCAACCGCTCAAGGGTACTCTGCGCCTCTCCACCTGTAGCAACGTCTGCATCCTGACCGACTTCCCCTTCACCCTCGCGGTGGATGGCGCTACCCCGGCCGACTTCGACTTTACCTGGGCGAAGGCGATGAGTACCCTACCCCAGCAGTTGCCCACCGACACCCGGGTCGAGCTCGGCTATCAGCACAACCAGCTGCAACTGCGGGCCGAGCGGGCAGAGGGCTGGCAATCACCAGCACTCTTTATCGACGCTCTGGAGGGGGCCGAGTTTGGCAAACCGGCGCTTGAGGTCGAGGGCAACACCCTGATCGCCAGGGTGCCGGTGAGCGATGGCTGGCAGGGAGATGCGCCGGATCTGCGCGGCCAATCCCTCGGCCTGCTGCTTACCAGTGGCGAACAGGCGTGGCAGGACAAAGGCTCGATTGGCGAAGCGCTCGTATTGCCAGCGCCGGGCCAGCCCCTCTTCTGGTTGCTGGGGGCAGCGCTGCTCGGCGGCCTCATCCTCAACCTGATGCCCTGCGTGCTGCCGGTGCTGGCGCTCAAGCTGGGGTCTGTGCTGCAACATCAGCAGCGTGAACAGGGAACCGTGCGCAAACAGTTCCTCGCTGCCAGCGCCGGGATCATCGCCTCCTTCTGGGTGCTGGCGGCCATGAGCAGCCTGCTACGCGCCACGCAAGGGGCCGTCGGCTGGGGCATCCAGTTCCAGAGCGCCGGTTTTATCGGCTTTATGGTGCTGGTCACCCTGCTGTTTTGCGCCAACCTGCTGGGGCTGTTCGAAATCCGTCTGCCCAGCACGCTCAGCACCCGCCTCGCCACCAGCGGCGGCAACGGCCTCGGCGGTCACTTCCTGCAGGGGAGCTTCGCCACTCTGCTGGCGACCCCCTGCTCGGCACCCTTCCTCGGCACTGCAGTGGCCTTTGCGCTGGCGGCGCCGCTCGGCCAGCTCTGGCTGATCTTCACGGCATTGGGGATTGGCATGAGCCTGCCCTGGCTGCTGGTGGCGGCCCTGCCACGGCTCGCCCTCTGGCTGCCGAAACCGGGGCGCTGGATGAACCATCTGCGCATCCTGCTCGGCCTGATGATGCTGGGCTCCAGCCTCTGGCTCACCAGTCTGCTTGGCAACCATCTGGGCAACATGCAGGTTTCCTGGCTGATGGCCGCCATGCTGCTGGCACTGCTGATTGGCATCATCTGGCGTTATGGCATGCGCGGCTTCACGCTGGCCCTCTCCCTCTCGGCGCTTGTCGGCGCAGCCCTGCTGCTGGGGGGCGCCTTCACCGCGCAGGGGTCGGGCAGCATCGACCGGGTGGTCTGGCAGCCGCTATCTGAACGCGCCATCACAGATGCGCTCGCCCAGAACAAGCGGGTCTTTATCGACGTCACCGCCGACTGGTGCGTCACCTGCAAGGCCAACAAATACAACGTGTTGCTACGCGATGAGGTGCAAAGCGCCCTCTCGGCCCCCGATGTGGTGGCCCTGCGCGGTGACTGGAGCAAACCGGACGAGACCATCGCCGCCTTCCTGCGTAAGCGGGGCGCGGCGGCCGTCCCCTTCAACCAGATTTACGGCCCGGAGTTGCCGCAGGGGGTCACGCTGTCGCCCCTGCTCGACAAGGACGATCTGCTGACCACATTGCACAAGGCTGGCCTGCTTCAGGCTGGCACCACCCGATTTTAAGGAGCAACCATGAAACCGACTCTGAGCACCCTGACCCTGCTGGCCTCCCTTTCCGCAGCCCTGCTGACTCCGGCCCTGCACGCCGCCCCTTTCACCCCGGAGCAAGAGGCGCGCATCAAGGAGCTGATCCGCGAGACCCTGATCGCCAACCCCAAGATCCTCGACGAGGCGGCCGAATCCTGGGAGAAGCAGAACGCGGCAGCCCAGGAGGCGCAGCTTGGCAACTTCATCAAGGGCAACAAGGATGTGCTGTTCAACAGCGCCACCAGCCCGCGCCTCGGCGCCAAGAACCCCAAGCTGACGCTGGTGCTGTTCACCGACTACAACTGCCCCTACTGCAAGCAGTTCGATCCCCAGCTAACCAAGCTGCTCAAGGCCTATCCGGACGATCTGGGGCTGGTGATCAAGCTGCTGCCGTTCAAGGGACAGAGTTCTGCCAAGGCGGCCCAGTACAGCCTGACCCTGTGGCAGCAGGATCCGGCCCGCTTCCTCGCCCTGCATGACAAGCTGATGAGCAAACAGGGGATGCTGACCGAGGCGGATATCAACAAGGCGCTGGCCGCCACCGGCAACGTGGCGCTCAAGCCCGCGCCCAAGGCGACCGAAGAGCTGCGCAATAGCCTGCGCATCGGCACCATCCTCGGGGTACAGGGCACACCGGCGACCCTGATCGGCAACCAGCTGGTGCCGGGCGCCGTTCCCTATGAGGAGCTGGAGCAGCTGGTGAAGGCCGAACTGGCCAAGCTGGGGTAAGGGATGACCACCAACCCTCAATCCCGCTGGCGACACTGGGGCAAGGAGGCACTCTGGCTGCTGTTGCTGGCGCTGGTCATCTCGACCCTGCTCGATCTGTGGCGCAGCCCGACCCTGCCTGAAGGGGCGATGAGCGCCCCCGTCACCCTGCAGGATGGCAGCAGCACGGATCTCGCCACCCTGAGCCGCGGCAAGCCGCTGCTGGTTTACTACTGGGCCAGCTGGTGCGGGGTGTGTCGTTTCACCACCCCGGCCGTGCAGCAGCTCTGGCAGGAGGGGGAAAACGTGCTGACGGTGGCGCTGCGCTCCGGCAATTCGGGGCAGTTAGGCAAGGGGATGAGCAAGAAGGGGCTCACCTTCCCGACCCACAACGACGAGTCGGGAGCGCTGGCTGCCAAGTGGCAGGTAGGCGTCACCCCGACGTTCCTCGTCATCAAGGATGGCAAGCTGGTGAGCAGCACCACCGGCTGGAGCTCGAAGTGGGGCCTGCTGCTGCGGCTCTGGTGGGCGTCGCTCTAGCCACGCAACAACATTGCCTTCAACAGGGCCATCCCACCGGATGGCCATTTTTTCATCGCTTTTGCCCCGCAGCCCTTGCACTGCCCTGACCGACTGGCAACAATAGGCACTCAACTGACCCCTCTTCATTTCGCCCGTTAATTGATCGCCCAACTCATCGCGTTGGCGGGCTGTTTCCGTTAAAATAACGGGTTTTTGCCGTGCCTGGTTTGCCAATCCCCGCCATCAGGCACTCGCAGCGTGAATCCTATGATGCCAGTGATGCAGGATCTGCCATGAACAACTACTTTCGGGTGCTGGGCGTCAAGTCCAACGCCAGCGAAAACGACATCAAGAAAGCCTATCGTCGGCTGTCGAACCAGTACCACCCCGACAAGCTGCACGGGGCCAGTGAAGAAGAGAAAGAGCAGGCAGCCATCAAGCTGCACCAGGTAAAGCAGGCCTATGAAGTGCTGTCCGATCCGAAACAGCGGGCCGCCTTTATCAAGGATTTCAACAACGTCATCGTGACCGACCCCGCCTCCGCCATGCAGGAGATGTGGGATCAGTTCTACCCCTGAAACAGCAGGCAGAAAGAGCAACTATGCAAAAGAGATGGGACCAGGCGCGGCTCAAGTCGCTGCAAAGCGATGCCAGCGAAAACATCGAATCCTACCGGGATCAGGACGACCCCAAGGGGCTGGAACAGTTCACCGACCAGATGAAGAGCCTGCTGCTGGCCGATATGAGCATGCTGGAGTTTATGCCCGAGTATCTGCCGCTGGCCCTCTATGGCCGGGTGCAGTTCCCGGCCAAGGCCAAGTCGCAGTGGAACAAGTGGCTCGCCAGCGGCGAGCAGCCGAGCTGGGACGAGTTCAAGGTGAGCGTCGGCTTCAACAACGCCGCCCTGCCGCTGGTCAAGGCAGTGCGGGCCCAGAGCGAAGATCAGCTGATGGAAGCCTGCGCTGTGCTGTTCCTGCTCGACAACCCGCTACCGCGCGGTAGCCACCGCGGTGATGACGACTATGAGCTGCGCGACGAAGAAGATGAAGACGGGGAAGATGCCGACGCCGACTACCACGGCGGCAGTGACCGCTATGGTGATGACGACGGCGATCAGGATATGTACGACGAAGTCCGTTTCTAATTGGGGCAAGGCATGAGCAACAGTCTGATAGAAATTACCGCCATCGAGATCAAAGAGCTGGCCGTTATCGAGCCGAAGCAGGCCAGCGAGAAGTTCGAGCTGATCGCCAAGACCATGTCTGACGACCAGCTGGCAGAAGTGATTGAAAACATTGATATCGTTACCCTCACCCAGATTAACGGCCAGCACGATATATCCTTCCCCTCCATCATCTCCGAGCTGATGACCCCGGAGCGGATCCGCGACATCGTCTGCCAGCAGCCGCTCTACTGGGAAGAGGCGATCAAGAACAACGCCGACGAGCTGCAACAGCACACCTTCGACTTCCTCAACTATCTGATCCGCACCCAGGATAGCGAAGCCAAGCAGCGCGAGATCCTCGAGTGCGTGGCCGAAGATCCGGCCGGTCTCTTCTACCTCGCCATCCCCTTTATCGAGTTCTATCGTGGCGATCGCTATGAAGAGGACGAAGGCTATCGCGACGTGCTGCACGCTGAAGAGGAAGATCTCGAAGAGTCCCAGCGCTACAGCGAGCGCCAGCAGAGCGAGGATCTCCACGACTACGCGCTGGATGACCCGCGCAGCCTCTTGATGCTGATCCGCGAGCTGGCCCCCGAGGTGGAGAAAGCCATCAAGGCGCTGTTGCGTAACGAGCACTCCAGCTGGGACGGTATCATCAACAAGTTTGCCGCCGAGCTGGTGATGCAGGCCAAAGAGAAGAACAAGGTCGAGGAAGACGAGTACGGCGACGTCGACGACATGTTCAGCTTTCTGGATTAAGGAGCCCATTCATGCAGTTAGTCATTCGCGATGCCAACCAGGGCCCCTTTCTGACCCAGGTGCTGCGCTTTGGCCGCGACAACGAACTCTTGAGTCAGCAACAGCTGGCCGCCATCAAGGGCAAGGCGGTGCTGATGAGCCTCAAATTCGCCGACAAGTACTACAACAAGTACAAGATGCACCTGCTGGAGCAGGCGGCCCACGACGTCATCGGCGTGGTGAGCCTCGGCCTGCAGGAGCTCTCGGCGCGGGACCCAGCCAAGGCGCTGGCGCTGCTGCAGGCGCCGGAAGGCCCCATCAAGCCGTTCCAGAAGGGCTGGTCGATGCTCATTACCGTCAGCCCCAAGCAGGCTGGCAACAGCCTCTACGGTGACGTGGATGCCCGCCTGCTGGACAAGATCTCGAGCCCGCCCGATGTGGAGGAGTGGCAAGGGTGGCAGGAGTACGAGAAGGCGCTGACCGAGCACAACAAGAGCCGCCTGATGGAGCTCATCGACCAGCACTTCTTCGCCTGCGAGAGCGACCACCCCACCATGGAGGACAAGCTGGCCGAAGCGCTGCTCTACCGCATCCTCTGCGGCAAGGGCAGTGGCGCCGCCCCGCTCAAGGTGAAGCAGGATCTCAAGCGCAAACTGGCGCGGGAGATTGAGCTCGACGAGAGCTGGTATGACACCGACTACCTCGCCGCCCAGCTCGCCCTGATGCTGAATGCGCTGCCTGCCGACATGGCCGCCGCCCTGCGGCAGGAGCTGAGCTCGGGCTTTGTGCCCAACCTGCTGCACACCCTCGGCTTTGTGCGCCAGTACCAGTTGCTGCAAAAAGAGAATGCCTCGCCGGAGAAGCTCGACAACGTCGAGATGCGCGCCGGTCTCAAGCACCCGCTGCTCGGCTGGCCGCTCTACCACAACTTCTAGGGCGCGCTTCGCCCCCTCTTTTTGTTGCCCCCCCAATGTGAGATAACCCAACGCCCGGCCTGCCGGGCGTTGTTCTATCTGGCAACAAGCCCCCGGTGCATGGCTGATAACCGGTAACACTATCGAAGGCTCCACTCGGTCTGCAGTGCGGATGAGGCACCGCCTTCAGCCTATTTTCCACAGACTCGCACAAACAAGGGGTCAAGAGCCCGACAGTTCAACGATCCAGATGCAGAGCTCGCACTTGGTGTGCGCGGTGAGAGGAGGCAAGCGGGGCATACCGAAAACAGAAGAGCCTGCACAGGGCAGGCTCTTGGCAATATGACATCAGGCGTGATCAAGCTGCTTCGGCGGCCATCTCGCTCGGGCGCACCATCACGCCAACTACGCAGGCCAGCAGGGTCGGCAGCAACCAGGCGAGGCCCTTGTCGAACAGCGGCAGGAAGGCAAACGCATCCATCTTCATGCCAGCTGCACCCAGACCATCCAGACACCCGAACAGGAAGGCAACCACCAATACCGCACGGAACACCAGACGCGGACGACCGAAGTATCCCTTCAGGAAGGTGACCAGCACCAGCGCCACGGCAACCGGATAGATGGCAACCAGTACCGGAATGGAGAGGCTGATCAGCTGGCTCAGGCCCACGTTGGCCACCACGGCACAGATAACGCCCAGCAACACCACCAGCTTCTTGTAAGCCATGCCGGTCAGATTGTGGAAGAAGTCGGAACAGGCGGAGATCAGACCGACTGCAGTGGTAAAGCATGCCAAAGTGATGATGGCCGCCAGAATGAACTGACCCGGCTGACCAAACAGGCTCAGTACGTAGGCGTTGACGATGGCGCCACCGTTGCTGACATCGGTCGCCACACCGGCTGCAGTATTACCCAGCTGGAACAGGGAGACGTACACCACGCTCAGACCAACGGCAGAAATGAGGCCGGCAATGGCCAGATACTTGAACTGGCTCTTGTAATCGTTGATGCCTTTCTGGCGCAGCAGATCGACGATCAGGGCGCCAAACATCAGAGAAGCCAGGGTATCCATGGTGTTGTAGCCTTCCAGGATCCCTTTCACAAACGGACTGTTTTGATAGTCTCCGGCCGCTTCAGGCATGGCGCCCTGCGGGGCCACGAATACCCCGATCGCCAGGGTCAGCAGCAGCAGCATCAGTACCGGAGTCAGATATTTGCCGATGGCGTCCATCAACTTGCCCTGGTTCATGGAGACCAGTATGGAAACCCCAAAGAAGAGCACTGTGTAGGCAGCAAGACCCGCCTGACCCATATCACCGATAAAAGGCTTGAGGCCCATCTCGTAGGCCACCAGGCCGGTACGGGGCGCGGCAAAGGCCGGGCCTATGATGATATAGATGGCAACGGCCAGCGCGGTCGCAACACCCGCAGGCAACAGCTTGGTCATGCCAGCCCAACCGTTACCGGCCTTGGCCACGGCAATGATGGTGATGAGCGGCAGACCCACGGCAGTCACCAGAAAGCCCAGCATCGCCAGGGAGAGGTGCTCACCAGCCATATAACCGGCCAACGGCGGGAAAATGATATTGCCAGCGCCCAGATAGAAGGCGAAGGTCATAAACCCTAATCCGAGAACGTCGGACAACGTGAGTGATTTCGTCAAGTTTAACCTCGTCTGTCTTGTAACTTATTGCTTGTTATAGTTTTTATCGGTCATTGACCGGGTGTGTTCAGGGGATATAAAAAAAGAGCCCCGCATGCTTTTTCATCACAGCCAGTGGTTTTGGCTGGTCTGGCGCGGGCGCTCGATCTGGAACCAGCATAATGGCGTGAAAAAATAGTTCAAGACGAAATTTACATCTTCAAATAGAAGGGGTGGGTCAGTTGGATATATCTGTCGGAATAGGCTCCATCAGCAGAATGGATAACAATTTCACCCCTATCACACCTGTTTAATCCTCTGCCAAGTCGCAATAAAACACGATTTGCCTCTTTGCCCTCTCTGGTGATAACAGCTGTATAACAAATTTCATGCAGATCATAATTCGCCGAGATGCATAAAATTTCATCGACCATCGCCGTCGGCAGTACCAGTGCTACCTCGCCATTCGGGGCCAAAAGCCGGTCGCAGGCAGTCAGTAACGCATGGCTGTCGAGGGCACCGGTATGGCGGGCCATCGCCCGTGCAGGATCACTAAATGACTGGCCTGCCACGAAATAGGGGGGATTGGAGACAATCAGATCGTAAGGGGCCGCCTGATAATCCTGAATGGCGCTCTCTATGAGAGTGACCCGATCGGCCCAGGGAGAGGTCGCTGCATTCTCCCGCGCCTGACTGACCGCATTATTATCCAGCTCGACCCCGTCGATATGACAGTCCGATCTGCTGCGCTGGGCCAGCATCAGAGCGATGAGGCCGCTGCCGGAGCCGATATCGAGCACTCGACGCGCCTGTTCGACCGGCGCCCAGGCACCGAGCAAAATGCCGTCGGTGCCTACCTTCATGGCGCAGCGATCGTGATTGATATGGAACTGTTTGAAGGTAAATCCGCGACTACGTCCCATATGGACCCCGTCATCTGCAAAAATGGTGGGCGATTATAGCGGCTAAGACACACTCACCAATAGGAGCCGACGAGATAATCGCCTATAATCTGCCGTTTCCTTAATGACCGAGTATTGCCATGAGCCAGTCCTTTGATGATTTCGACCTGCACCCAGCCCTCAACCGGGCCTTGGCCGAGATGGGATTCACCCGCCCCACTACCATCCAGCAGATGGTACTGGAGCCAGCCCTGGACGGCCGCGATATTCTGGCATCCGCTCCGACCGGTACCGGCAAGACCGCCTCTTTCCTGCTGCCGGCCCTCCAGCACCTGCTGGACTTCCCGCGCCGCAAGCCGGGCCCCTGCCGCATGCTGATCCTGACCCCGACCCGCGAACTGGCGCTGCAGGTGACCGCCCACGCCAAGGCGCTGGCGGCCCACACCAACCTCAGCATCGAGACCATCATCGGCGGCGTCAGCCATGAAGAGCAACTGCCTGCCCTGACCAAAACCACCGACATCGTGGTCGCCACCCCGGGTCGTTTGCTCGAGTACATCGAGAAAGAGGAGTTCGAGAGCCACGACATCGAGGTGCTGGTGCTGGATGAAGCGGACCGCATGCTGGACATGGGCTTTATCAAGGATGTGAACCGCATCGTGGAAGAGGCGCGCTACCGCAAGCACACCATGCTCTTCTCCGCCACCCTGGAAGGGGCCGGCCTTGAGAAGTTCGCCAACGAGATCCTCAAGGATCCGGTGGAGCTGCACGCCGAGCCGCCCCGCAGCGAGCGCCGCCCCATCACCCAGTGGATCCATCTGGCTGATGACGCAACCCACAAGCTGGCGCTGCTGACCCATATCCTGAAAGATCCGGAAACCCAGAAAGCCATCATCTTCGTCAAGACTCGCGAGCGTCTGGCGGAGCTCTCCGGCCAGCTGCAGGCTGCAGGTATCTCCTGCGCCTGGATCCGTGGCGAGATGGAGCAGAGCAAGCGTATCGAATCGATCCGCAAGTTCCACGAAGGGGAAGTACCCTTCCTGATCGCCACCGATGTGGCCGCCCGCGGCATAGACCTGCCGAACGTCAGCCATGTCATCAACTACGACATGCCCTACGGCGCCGATGTCTACGTCCACCGTATCGGCCGTACCGGCCGCGCTGGCAACCGTGGCTGTGCCATCAGCCTGGTGGAAGCCCACGACATGGCGATGGTCGCCAAGATCGAACGCTACACCGAAGAGCGCCTCAAGCGCCGGGTGATCGACGAGCTGCGCCCGAAACACAAGGAAGCGCGGGTACCGGTGAAGAAGAAAAAGCCGGTCGACAAGAAGAAGTCCGCCAAGAAGAAAAAGAAGAAGTGATCGCCTGGCGATAAAGAGAAGGGCCATCCCGCGGGATGGCCCTTCTGCATTCTGAATCACTCTGACGAGTGGTTATGCCACCACTCTGCGCATCCCCATATGGGGGATATCATCTTCGAGATAGCCTTCCCCTTCCGCCACAAAACCGTGTTGGCCGTAGAAGCCCTGCAGATGAGCCTGTGCCCCCAGCCAGATGCTGTGGGTCGGCCAACGCGCCTCGCACGCCTTGACCGCTTCGCTGATCAGCTTATGACCAAGACCACCGCCGCGCGCCTTGGGTGAAGTCACCACCCGGCCGATGGCGGCGCCGTTTTCATCGCCGATGCCGGGCGCCATGATCCGCGCATAGGCGGCCAGCAGCTCGCCCTGATAGCCGAGCAGGTGCCAGACCCCGTCGCGGCGATCGAGCCCGTCCAGATCCTGAAAGGGGCAGGTCTGCTCCACCACGAACACCTCGGCCCGCAGCGCCAGCAACTCATACAACTCGTCAGTAGTCAGTTCAGACCAGGGTTTCAGGATCCAGTTCATCGGCAACTCCTTATCAGTTCGGCCTGCCAGCATAATCGTGGCGCCAGCGCCCTGCATTAACCTTTGTTAAGTTCTTTCAGTCGTTTGCGAATGCGGCTCAGACTGACTGGCTGGCGTGATGCCGAGACGGACTGTATAAAAGGTCTGAAATCTGGTGGCCACACAGTCCCTCATGAAGCATCGGCGACACTACTCCTTGTTCAGCGCTTTCAACCGCTTGCGAATGCGGCTCAGACTGATGGGAGTAATGCCAAGATAGGCGGCGATCTGGTGGTCGGGCACTCTGGCATCGAGTGCGGGAAAACTGTCGAGAAAGTGCTGATAGCGGGCCTGCGGGCTGCCGGTCAGCAGCAACTGCTCCTTCTCCTCCTTGATGCGCAGCTGCACCTCCAGCAGGTGCTGGTACCAGCGCGGCCAGCCGGGCAGCTGGCGCAAGTCGGCCAGACTGAACAGCTGCAGACGGCAGGGCTCCAGCGCCTCCACGCTGTAGCGGGCCGGCTCGCCACTGAGCAGGTGGTGGAAGTCGAGAAACTCGTCCCCCTCCCAGTAGAACTCCTTGATGTACTCGCGGCCATCCTCCAGCACCAGCTTGGCCCGCAGCAGCCCCTGCTCCACCCTGACCAGCAGATCCGGGCTGTCGCCGGCGTGCCAGAGGCAGCTTTTCGGGCTGAGGGTCAGCGGGCGGGCAAAAGAGAGGAGGCGCGCGGCCTCCTCTTTATCTGCGACCTGCGCCCAATCGAAGGTGGGTCTGTCAGTCAGCATGATCAAGCACGGCGTTGACGCACGGCTTCAAACAGGCAGACGCCGGTCGCCACCGAGACGTTGAGGCTGGATACCGCCCCCGCCATCGGGATGCTCACCAGCTCGTCGCAGTGCTCGCGGGTCAGGCGACGCATGCCTTTACCTTCAGCACCCATCACCAGCGCCATCGGGCCGGTCAGTTTGGCCTGATAGAGGTCGTGATCGGCCTCGCCAGCGGTGCCAACGATCCAGACGCCGCGCTCCTGCAGCTCGCGCAGGGTGCGGGCCAGGTTGGTGACCTGAATCAGCGGCACCACTTCGGCGGCGCCACAGGCAACCTTGCGTACGATCGGGGTGAGACCCGTGGCCTTGTCGCGCGGCACGATCACCGCATGCACCCCGGCGGCATCGGCGCTGCGCAGGCAGGCGCCGAGGTTGTGCGGATCGGTCACGCCATCCAGCACCAGCAGGAAGGGCTGGCTCTGTTGTGCCGCCAGCTCGTCCAGCAGGCTGGCCAGATCGTGCTCGGCCAGCTTCGGCGCCTCTTTCACCCGGGCCATGATGCCCTGGTGATTGTTGCCTTCCGCTTTGTCATCAAGGGTCTTGCGGTTCACACTCTGCACGCGCAAGCCAAGGGATTCCAGCTCGGCCAGCAGGGGTTGCAGCCGGTCGTCATCCCGCCCTTTCAGCGCCCACACTTCGATAAAGCGCTCCGGGGTGCGCTCAAGCAGCGCGGATACAGCGTGAATGCCGTAGATCAGTTCAGTACTCATGTTCAAGATCCGTAGGTCGGGTCGCATAAATGCGCCCCGAAGAAAAGTGGTCGTACCGGCAGCCTGACCACCATGATGCTGGTCTCGTCACCGGTCGCTAAATGATGGCGCATCATACCAGAGAGACCGGCATCTAGGGAGGAGGAAGCTGCTCGGCCAAGCTCCGAAACTATGACAGGCCTGTTGATCCGGCTGCGCCATCATCCTTTATGGTGCACCTGACCCGGCCCGGTAGTGACTACAAGTGGGCTCGCTGCGCGGCGCTCAAAACGGTAGCTGTCCCAATTTCAGCCCTTGGAGATCAGCCCTTTCGTTGTGGATGTTCGACTTCAACACGGCTCAGGATGACTAATTTATTGATCTTGCCCAGAAAACTATCATCTCCCGCTTCCCTCTCCAGCATCGCTCGCTAACATAGCCGTTTGGCAACAGCCTCGTCGGAGTCACCCATGGGTCAGGCCTACGCCATATCACAGGTTAACAACAGCAGGCTGGAGGCTGAAATTCAGGGGCGGTAGCCTTGCCCGAGGGCATTGATAAGCGAGTGGCGCGATCACTGAACATGATGACGGCCTTATATTCATTTCTGAGCCGTCCACGCAGGCGTGATGAGGCGACGCTTTCCAAGACTGATCTGTGCGCTGTTTTTTCATACCGTGCTAATAGTGGCGCAAAAAGAGGAAGTCAAGCGAATACGCTCGGTACTAAAAGTAAGCTGGTAATATGATGATTTTCACTTGACGGCAATGAAGATGTTACGGTGTTATATGGAATGCTCTGCTAACGGATTAGTACCACCTTCCATCTAATCACTCTTATGAAGCATACATATAAAAGAGAAAGAGAGAATAATGGCAAAGCCAAGAATATTTATCAGTTCCACATACTATGATTTGAAGCATATTCGTAATGCAATAGAATCATTTGTTGATGGATTTGGCTATGATTCAGTACTTTTTGAAAGTGGAGATATTCCATTTTCCCATCATGACCCTTTAGATGAATCGTGTTATAAAGAAATAGAAACATGCCATATGCTAGTTTTGATTGTGGGTGGAAGGTATGGCTCTACAGTCTCAAGTGATGAGCAAGATATGCCACAAGATGAGCTAGAAAAGCATTATCACCATTTTAACTCTATAACAAAAAAAGAATATGAAACAGCTAAAAAATTAGATTTGCCGATATATATTTTCCTTGAAAAAGGTGTTGCAGCAGAATATCAGACATATAAAGAAAATCGAGATAATGTAACGATTAAATATGCTCACGTTGATAGTGTTAATATTTTTAGGTTATTAGACTCTATATACTCACTTAACAGAAATAATCTTGTAAGAGAGTTTGAGAAGTTTGATGACATATCTTTCTGGTTAAGAGAGCAATGGGCCGGACTCTT
>NZ_JBODRQ010000023.1:0-35552 GCF_050633025.1 Aeromonas sp. | reverse complement strand
GCTAGCTGGGGCTGCTTGTTGCCGCTGCCCCGCTTCATCACATATTCGGATAATTTGGCCCGGAGCCTCCCTGTGGCGGCGTCTGGACGATGTTTTGGGACTGAGTATCTTTGATGTCAACGCATCTTGGCATAGCCGTTCCATTACATATTGGGATAGTTGGGCCCGGAGCCCCCTTGTGGCGGTGTCCAGACGATGTTTTGGGACTGAGTATCTTTGATGTCACCGCGTCTTGGTATCGCCGTATTTCATCACATATTGGGATAGTTGGGCCCGGATCCTCCTTGTGGCGGTATCCAGACGATGTTTTGGGGCTGAGCATCTTTGATGTCACCGCATCTTGGCATCGCCGTTCCATCACATATTCGGATAGTTGGGCCCGGAGCCTCCCTGTGGCGGTGTCCAGACGATGTTTTGGCTGGGATCTTTAATGTCACAGGTCTTGCAGTGAATGCAGTTGGCGGCGTTGATTTGCAGTTTGGCCGCGCCTTCCATTTCCAGTACTTCAAACACCCCGGCCGGGCAGTAGCGTTGGGCGGGTTCAGCCCAGGTGGGCAGATTGACATCGACCGGAATGCGCTCGTCCTGCAGCTTGAGGTGGCAAGGTTGATCCTCGTCGTGACTGGTGTTGGCCAGATACACAGACGAGAGCTTGTCAAAGCTCAGTCTGCCATCGGGTTTGGGATAATGGATGGGCTCGCAGCGGCTGGCCACGCGCAGCTGACGGTAATCGTGAGCCTTATCGAGCAGTTTGAAGGGCGAGTTTGCGCCAAACAGCCGTTGCTCCAGCCAGTTGAAGGCACCGCCCAACCAGGGACCATAGCGGTGAAGCGCCGCGCCGAAGTTGCGCGCCGCCTTGAGCTCGCGGGCCAGCCAGCTCTGGTGCAGCTCGTCACCATACTGGGCCAGATCCCGGCCTCCTTCATCGCAACCTCGCAGTGCCATCGCGACGGTTTTTGCCGCCAGCATGCCGGACTTCATGGCGGTGTGGATCCCCTTGATCCGGGAAAAGTCGAGAGTGCCCGCATCACAACCGATAAGCAGCCCGCCGGGGAAGTGCATGCGGGGCAGGGCGTGCCAGCCCCCTTTGGTGATGGCGCGTGCGCCATAGCTGATGCGCTCCCCATCTTGCAACACGCCAGCGATAAGCGGGTGATGTTTGAGGCGCTGGAATTCGTCGAACGGGCTGAGCCAGGGATTCTGGTAGTTGAGATCGACAATCAGCCCGACCGCGACCTGATCCCCCTCCATGTGATAGAGGTAGAAGCCACCGTGGCTATTGCCGCCCCCCTGCTTGCCAAGGGGCCAGCCACTGCCGTGCAGCACCTGTCCCGCTTTGCCTTGGCCAGCAGGCAGTTGCCACAGCTCCTTGAAGCCGATGGCATAGTGCTGGGGCTGGGCAGGGCTTGCCAGGTTGAAGTCGGCGATCAGCTGCTTGCCGAGATGGCCGCGGGCTCCTTCGGCAAAGAGGGTGTAGCGACCGAGCAGCGCCATGCCGGGCACATGATCAGCTTTCGGGTTGCCCGCCCGATCCAGCCCCAGATCGCCGGTGATGACCCCCTTGACCCGGCCCGCGTCCATGATAAGTTCGCTGGCGGTAAATCCCGGGTATATTTCGACTCCCAGTTTTTCCGCCTGCTGGCCGAGCCAGCGGCAGAGATTGCCCAGACTGACCACATGGCAACCCTGATTGTGCATCCGGGGTGGCACTGCCCAGGCGGGGAGTTGCAGGGAACGTTGCTCGCTTTGCAGCAGATGAACCTGATCGTCGCTGACCGGTACGCCGAGCGGCGCTTGCTGCCAGCAATCCGGCAGCAGCTCTTGCAAGACGACGGGATCAAACAGGGCGCCGGAGAGCAGATGGGCACCAATTTCCGCCCCTTTCTCCAGCAGACAGACAGAGAGAGTGGCATCCTGCTGTTTCAGGGCGATGGCTGCACTGAGCCCCGCCGGACCGCCGCCGACGATGACGACATCAAATTCCATTGCTTCCCGTTCCATCTTGCCTCTGCGCTCTGGTTGGCCTAGGGTAATGCTGGTAGTTTACGTAAACGTAAAGCGGTTGTAAGTAAAACTGAGCAAGAAAAAGCAAAAAATCAGGGAAGAGCGTACTGCAACAAACGCAGAGGCACACTAATGAATTCAATCCAAAGAGACGAGGCATGACCCCATGAAGCTGCTGGTCGCAATCAAACGGGTAGTCGACTACAACGTCAAGATCCGGGTGAAGGGAGACGGCTCCGACGTGGAGCTCGCCAATGTGAAGATGGGGATCAACCCCTTTTGTGAAATTGCGGTGGAGGAGGGGGTCAGGCTGCGGGAAGCCGGGGTTGCCAGCGAACTGGTTGTGGTGACCTTTGGCCCTGACGCTGCCGCCGAGCAACTGCGCCATGGGCTGGCGCTGGGGGCGGATCGGGCGCTGCACTATATAACCGGTGAGAGTGTCACCGATGAGACGCTCACTCCGCTGACTGTCGCCCGCGCCTTGCACAAGGTGTGTGAGCAGGAGCAGCCGGATCTGGTGCTGCTCGGCAAGCAGTCCATCGATTCAGACAACAATCAGGTGGCCCAGATGTTGGCTGCCCTCAATGATTGGCCGCTGGCGACCTGCGCGTCAGCCCTCAAGGTTGAAGCTGGGGAGCTGCTGGTGACTCGCGAAATCGACGGTGGCCTCGAGACCCTGGGCATGCCGTTGCCTGCGGTGGTGAGCGCCGATCTGCGTTTGAATGAACCGCGCTTTGCCTCGCTGCCCAACATCATGAAGGCCAAGCGCAAGCCGCTTGATAGCGCTCCATTCTCGACACTCGCCGTTGAGGTGGCCAACCAGACCCGTTTGCTCGGGGTGATGGCGCCGCCAGCCCGCAGCGCCGGGATCAAGGTGGGCTCGGTGGACGAGCTGGTGGACAAACTCAAACACGAAGCGAAGGTGTTGCCATGAGCGTGCTGATCATTGCCGAACATCATCAGGGCCATCTGGCCGACAACGTGGCACAACTGGTCACCGCCGCCGGATCCATCGGCGGTCAGGTTGACCTGCTGTTGCTGGGTCAGGGGCTGACCGAGGCGGGTGAACAGGCGGCAGCCCTCAGCGGTGTCGACAAGGTTCTGCTTGCCGAGCATCCCCTGCTGGCCGACGGGCTGCTGGATGGGGTCGACAAGCTGCTGGCCAGCTGGTGCGAAGGTTACAGCCACTGCCTGATGGCGGCGAGTACCATGGGCAAGGCGCTGCTGCCACAGGTAGCGGCCCGGCTCGGGGTGGAGATGCTCTCCGAGGTGACGGCTATCGAGAGCAGCGACACCTTCCTGCGCCCCATCTATGCGGGCAATGCCATTGCCAGAGTGGCAAGCTCGGCGCCCGTCAAAGTGATGACGGTGCGGGCCACCGCGTTTGCCAAGGCGGCGACAGGCGGGCAGGCTCTCATCGAACGCTTGGCCGTGCCCGAATTCTCTGGTCGTACCCGGCTGGTCGAGCGCCGCGCGGTGCGCTCCAGCAGGCCCGAACTGACCTCCGCCCGGGTGGTGGTCTCCGGTGGCCGGGCACTCGGCTCAAAGGCGCAGTTTGCTTTGATAGAAGCGCTGGCCGACAAGCTGGGTGGGGCGGTGGGCGCATCGCGAGCCGCCGTTGATGCAGGATATGTCGCCAACGATCTGCAGGTGGGGCAGACTGGCAAGGTGGTGGCGCCGGAGCTCTATATCGCGGTCGGTATCTCGGGGGCCATCCAGCATCTGGCGGGGATGAAGGAGTCGAAGGTGATTGTGGCCATCAACAAGGACAGCGATGCCCCCATCTTTCAGGTGGCGGACTACGGACTGGTGGGGGATCTCTTCACTCTGCTGCCGGAGCTCACCGCCAAACTGTAAATTTGTCAGAAATGGCTGAGCTGTGGTCGTTTATGCGCTCTGCCTGCCATTTCTGTGCATGTTCCCTGCAAGCCCTGACCCGTTCAGGGCTTTTTCTACTGCAAGGGGGACGCAGAGTGACGGTAAAAGGTTGAGCCAGCTCCCAAAAAGCCTTTGATCCGCTGGCTGCTCTTGTGTAAAACCTGACAAGTCATCGATTACTCTCATCCACTCACGGAAAGCGTCATGAGCAAACAGATTTACAACTTCTGCGCCGGCCCCGCCATGCTGCCGGTTGAAGTCATGGAGCGCGCCCAGCGCGAATTTTGTAATTTTCAGGGGTTGGGTGCCTCGGTCATGGAGCTTTCCCATCGCGGCAAGCCCTACATGGCGGTTGCCGAGAAGGCTGAAGCGGATCTGCGCGAACTGCTGGCGGTGCCGGACAACTACAAGGTGCTGTTTATGCACGGCGGCGGCCGCGGTCAGTTCTCCGCCGTGCCCATGAACCTGCTGGGCGGGGCCAACAAGAAGGCGGACTTCCTGCTGACCGGTGTCTGGTCCCAGAGCGCGGTGGATGAAGCCAAAAAGTATGGCGATATCCAGACCTTCCAGGGGGTTGCCAAGAACGAACAGGGGATCTCTCACCTGCTGCCGACCCCGGCGTTTCGCGCCGATGCGGCTTATGTTCACTACTGCCCGAACGAAACCATTGACGGCATCGAGATGTTCGACATCCCGGCCACCGGCGAGGTGCCGCTGGTGGCAGATCTCTCCTCCACCATTCTCTCCCGTCCTCTCGACGTGAGCCGCTTTGGCATCATCTATGCCGGTGCCCAGAAGAATATCGGGCCGTCCGGGCTTGCCATCGCCATCGTACGCGATGACTTGCTGGATCAGGCGAGAGCCGATGTCCCCTCGATTTTCGACTACAAGCTTACTGCCAAGAACGACTCCATGTTCAACACCCCGCCCACCTACGCCTGGTATCTGGCCGGTCTGGTGTTCGAGTGGCTCAAGGAACAGGGTGGCCTCGAGGCGATGGAAGCGCGCAACAAGGAGAAGGCAGACTTCCTCTATGACTATCTCGATCAGTCGAGCTTCTACGGCAATCAGGTGGATGTCAGCTGCCGTTCGCGGATGAACATCCCGTTCCAGCTGAAAAATGCCGAGCTGGACAAGCAGTTCCTGGCCGAATCGGAAGCGGCTGGCCTGCTGGCCCTCAAAGGGCACCGCATTGTCGGTGGCATGCGCGCCAGCATCTACAACGCCATGCCGCTGGAGGGGGTGAAGGCCCTGGTGAGCTTTATGGATGGCTTTGCCAAGCGCAACGGCTGAGAAGAGAGCCCCTATGTGTTTGCTGGTGGCCTCTCGTGACAACCCGTGAGCCGCTTCCAGCTATTGCAGTGATTCAAGACGCCGGGGATACCCCGGCGTCTTTTTTTCAACAGAACCAGCGTACTGGCGTTTGCCATGCGAATTCCCCTGAAAGCGCCCTTGCCGAGCGGGACGCAGGCTGTTAACGTCCGGACAGGCGTTTATTTTTGAGATAGCACAGGAAGTCTATGAATTCGTTGCGTTTGGAACCCATTTCTCGTGTGGCCGGTGAGGTCAATCTGCCCGGCTCCAAGAGTGTCTCTAACCGTGCGCTGCTGCTGGCGGCGCTGGCCCGGGGCACCACCCGTCTGACCAACCTGCTCGACAGCGATGACATTCGTCATATGCTGGCTGCGCTGACCCAGCTCGGGGTCAAGTACAAGCTCTCCGCCGACAAGACCGAGTGTACCGTGCAGGGTCTGGGCCGCAGCTTCGCGGTGAAAGAGCCGGTCAATCTGTTCCTTGGCAACGCCGGTACTGCGATGCGACCGCTCTGCGCCGCGCTATGCCTCGGCTCCGGTGAATATACCCTGGGCGGCGAGCCGCGCATGGAAGAGCGTCCCATCGGCCATCTGGTGGATGCCCTGCGTGAAGCGGGTGCCCATATCCAGTACCTGAAACACGATGGTTATCCGCCGCTGGTGGTGGATGCCAAGGGGCTGTGGGGCGGCGATGTGCACGTCGATGGCTCCGTCTCCAGCCAGTTCCTGACCGCGTTTTTGATGGCGGCGCCAATGGCGGCCGGTGATACCCGGATCCACATCAAGGGAGAGCTGGTCTCCAAGCCCTACATCGACATCACCCTGCACATCATGAAGCAGTTCGGGGTGGTCATCGAGCACGACAACTACAAGCTGTTCTACATCAAGGGCAACCAGACCTACATCAGCCCGGGGGATTTTCTGGTTGAAGGGGATGCTTCCAGTGCCTCCTACTTCCTCGCGGCGGGCGCCATCAAGGGCAAGGTGCGGGTCACCGGTATCGGCAAGCACAGCATTCAGGGCGATATCCATTTCGCCGATGTACTGGAGAAGATGGGCGCGCGCATCACCTGGGGTGATGACTTTATCGAGGCGGAGCAGGCACCGCTGCACGGTATCGATATGGATATGAACCATATTCCCGATGCGGCCATGACCATCGCCGTTGCCGCCCTGTTTGCCGAGGGCCCGACCTCCATTCGCAATATCTACAACTGGCGGGTGAAGGAGACCGATCGTCTGCACGCCATGGCGACCGAGCTGCGCAAGCTGGGCGTCGAAGTGGAGGAGGGGCATGACTTTATCACAGTGACCCCGCCGACCCAGCTCAAGCACGCCGAGGTCGATACCTACAACGATCACCGTATCGCCATGTGCTTCTCGCTGGTGGCGCTGTCGGATACCCCGGTCACCATCAATGACCCCAAGTGCACATCGAAGACCTTCCCGGATTACTTCGACAAGCTGGCCAGTATCAGCCAGCGTGGCTGATCACTGACAAACCCGTCTTCACCGATGCTTCGGGCCCGCGCTGAGCGGGTCTTTTTGCCTTCCTTATCCGCATTTCCATTTCGCATAGCATCATTTTAATAACTTGCAAGATTGCTATATAAAATAGTTTTGTGATTACTGTAATTTCCTATTTACACATGCGCTGTCGCGGGCTATGTTGAGATTTCCTAATCGCAGTCATCTAGCAGGAAGCCTTGTCATGCAGCATCAAACCGACGACGTTCGTATCAGTGAAATCAAAGAGTTATTACCCCCGGTTGCGGTGCTTGAGAAGTTTCCGGCTACCGAGGTTGCCTCGTCCACCGTTTTTGAATCCCGTCAGGCCATTCACAATATCCTGGCCGGCGAAGATGATCGTCTGCTGGTGGTGATTGGCCCATGCTCCATACACGATCCGGTTGCCGCGCTGGAGTACGGCAAGCGCCTCAAGGCGCTGCGCGACGAGCTGAAAGGTCAGCTGGAGATCGTGATGCGGGTCTACTTCGAAAAACCGCGCACCACAGTGGGCTGGAAGGGGCTGATCAACGATCCGTACCTCGACAATAGCTGCAAGATCAACGACGGTCTGCGCATTGGTCGCAAGCTGTTGCTGGATCTCAACGACATGGGGCTGCCCACTGCCTCCGAGTTCCTCGATATGATCACCCCGCAATATGTGGCGGATCTGATGAGCTGGGGCGCGATCGGTGCCCGTACCACCGAATCCCAAGTACACCGCGAGCTGGCCTCCGGTCTCTCCTCTCCGGTGGGCTTCAAGAACGGCACTGACGGCACCATCAAGGTTGCCATCGATGCCATTGGCGCTGCCAGTGCGCCGCACCATTTCCTGTCGGTCACCAAATATGGTCACTCTGCCATTGTGGCGACCCGCGGTAATCCGGACTGTCACATCATTCTGCGTGGTGGTCGTGAGCCGAACTACAGCGCGGCCCATGTCAGCGACGTTGTGAAGGGGCTGGAGAAGGCCGGTCTGCCCCAGAAGGTGATGATCGACTTTAGTCACGCCAACAGCAGCAAACAGTTCAAGAACCAGATGGTGGTGGCTGAAGATGTAGCCGGTCAGCTGCGTGCCGGCAGCAAGGCGGTGTTTGGTGTGATGGTGGAGAGCCACCTGGTGGAAGGCCGTCAGGATCTGGTGGAAGGGTGTGAACTCACCGTCGGCCAGAGCATCACAGATGCCTGCATCGGTTGGGCTGATACCGAAGTGTTGCTGCGCAATCTGGCGGATGCCGTCGCAACCCGTAACGCCCGCTAAAACCATCCCGGCGGTGCTGTTAATCGTCAACGCGCCGCTGGAACAGCAACCTGCCGTTCGGCCAAATCGAATCCATAAAACAAAAGCGCGACCCTCGGGTCGCGCTTTTTCGTTGGTGAAGTGGATTACCAGCGGTAGGTTTTCAGCAGGGCTTCCAGTTTCTGACACTGCTCGACCAATTGAACGCTGGCGAGGTTGGCGGCGTGTGCCTGACCCAGGGTGTCGTTGGAGGTGTTGCGGATCTGGTTCACAGAGTGGTCCACCTCGTTGCAGACCCTGTCCTGCTCTTCCGCTGACTGGGCCATCTGGGCGTTGAGGTCGTTAATGCGGGCGATGCGCTCGATAATGTTCTGCATGGCTGCCAGGGTCGCTTCGGTCTTGCTGATGCTCTCATCGGCTTTGCTTTTTGCATCCCCGATCACCGTAACTGCGCTCTGGGCCTCATTTTGCAGGGCGGCGATCATCTGGGAGATCTCTTCGCTAGCGGCGCGGCTGCGATTGGAGAGGGCCCGTACTTCATCGGCTACTACCGCAAAGCCACGGCCTTGCTCGCCAGCCCGGGCCGCTTCAATGGCAGCGTTGAGGGCCAGCAGGTTGGTCTGATCGGCAATCCCCTTGATCACCTCGAGCACACCGTCAACAGCCAGGCAGCGGCTGTCGAGTTGCTGGATCACCTGATCCACCCGATCGATCTCTGCCGACATCTCGCCCATGTCAGTGATGGAGTGCTGGGCGAGGCGGCTGGTATCAGCGGCATCCTGATTGGTGAGGGCGGAGAGCTCGGCGCTGTGGCGGGCATGTTCGCGCACTTCATGAGAGCTGGCGGCCAGTTCGCTCACGGCGGCGGCGACCTGGGTGGTCATCCCCTCTTGCTGGCGGGCCGAGTTTTCGGTCTGGGTCGCCACCTGACGGATCTGGTTTGACTCCTGATAGAGCTGGTGGGTTGCCCCTTCCACCTCCTGCAGGCTGTGGCGGAATCCCTGCACCATGTCATTGACGGCGCGTGTCATCTGGCCCAGTTCATCCCGGCTGTGATTGACCAGGGGGAGGGCGAGATCGCGCTCTTTGGCCATCCGGATCATGGTGAGCTGCAGCTGGCGCAGGGGGTGTTTCACGTAGCGTTGCAATACCCACCAGAGCAAGCCGAAGCCGAGACTGAAGACGGCGGCCAGGCTGCCGCTCAGGATCAGGTTGTTGTGGCGGATCTCGCCGAAGGTGTGGCTGAGGTCATAACTGATCCGGACTGCCCCCATCACGGTCCCCTCATTGACCTGGTGACAGGTGAGGCACTGGGTGCCGCGATACTCCTTGTAGGCTTTGAACGGTTTGATCAGGGTGAGCCGGTTGCCCTGCTGCTCCAGAATGGCTTCGCCCTGATTGATGGCTCGCTCATCGAGGGGATCCTGCGCTTTCTGATCCGGGTGACCCGGGCCAAACAGGTTGCTGACGGCGGGGGCGCGCACCAGACGGGCCTCAACGATGCCCGCTTCACTCTTGAGTTTGGTCTGCACGATTTGCCGGTTGGCCATGCCACCAGTCATCATCAGCACGTTCACCTGATCCATATAGGTGTTGGCCATGCTCTCAACTTTCTCCTCTGCCAGCCGGATGGCGAGATCCCGTTGCAGCCAGGCGGAGAGTTCGAAGCAGAGGCCAAAGGTGGTGCTGATGACCAGCGCAAGAGGGAGGAATATTTTCCAGTTCAAGGAGAGGTTATGCATTTTGGGCAAGTTCCATGCGCTTGGTGTTGTTGTGTGATCCCGTATCATCTTGATCGTAGACGAAGAAACGGCGGGAGATGGTTCTCTATTGGCACACGATAACCACTCTTGAGTAAATAATCTGTTAAGCAGATCGGTAATGCAGGTTGCCAAAATGCCTTTCGGGAGGGGGGCGGCTCCTCAGGTTGATCCAGAACAAACCGTTAGTAACGATAATCGTTATCATTGTCATTATTTGCTGATAATAGTGACCATCATGAATCTGACCCCTTCCATGACCGGTATTGCCTCGCCGGATCCCCTCAAGTTTGCTTTTAGCGCCAAGACCTCGGCTCACGCCAGTCGGGGAGGGATGCGCCCCTTCCCGCTGGATGAGGCGGGCTGGCAGAGCTGGTGGCAGCGAGAGAGTGAAGCTGAGGAGCGCGCCCTCTACATCCACATTCCGTTTTGCCGCAAGCGCTGCAGCTTCTGCAATTTTTTCGAAAATGGCGCCAACCCGGCGCGGATCAACCGCTATGTCAACGCCTTGTGCGCCTCCCTTGCGCAGGCGGCTGACACCCCGCTGGCGCAGAGCATGCCATTTTCAGCCGTCTATGTGGGGGGCGGTACGCCGACCGACATGAGCGCCGACGAGCTGGCCATGCTGGCCGCCGTGATCCGCCGTTTCCCGTTGGCGGCCGATGCCGAGGTGACGCTGGAGGGGCGCCTCAACGACTTTGACGATGAGAAATGGCAGGCGGCGCTGGCGGGGGGCTTCAACCGTTTCTCATTCGGTGTGCAGAGCTTTGATACCCGGGTGCGCCAGCAGGCGGCCCGTTTCGATGACAGGGAGACGCTGCTGACCCGTCTGGGTGAGCTGACCCGGGATGATGCGGCTGTGATCGTGGCGGATCTTATCTTCGGTCTGCCCGGTCAGGATGATGCCGTGTGGCAGCAGGATATCCGCGATGTGATGGCGAGCGGTGTGCACGGGGTCGACCTCTACCAGCTGATCGCCATGCAGGGTACCAATCTGGAGCGAGCGCAGGAGAAAGGCACCCTGGATTGGCTCGCCGATGGCCAGCAGCGGGCGGCTATGTATGCCTATGGCGGAGCGCAACTGGAAGCCCACGGCTGGGAGCGCCTCTCTTGCAGTCACTGGCGGCGCAGTCCGGCCGAGCAGAGTCGTTATAACCAGATGGCCAAGCGCGGCGCCGAGATCCTCCCTTTTGGCGCCGGTGCGGGGGGCAACATTCTTGGGCATGGCTTGATGTATGGGCGGGATCTGGCCCCCTGGCACGACGCGCTGGCCAACGGCAAGCGGGCGCCCGGCATGGTGATGGGGCACAATCCCAATGCGCGAATGGACGGTCTGCTCCGTGGATCCCTCGATAGCGGCGTGCTGGCGCTGGATCGTCTGCCAGCGCCTTTGCTGACCCATCTGATGCCGCTTTTTGCCGCCTGGCAGCAGCACGGGCTGGCCGAGATAGAGAACGCACGGTTGCAACTGACCCTCGCCGGACGCTTCTGGAACGTCAATATGCAGGCTGGCTTGTTCGAGTTCTTGCAGCTCAATCCGCTCGATGGTTCTGCGCCGCCCAGCCATGGTACTGCCGCTGTGCGCCATTCGCTGGTCTGAGCCTGAGCGGATCATTTGCACGGAGCACTTGCACGGCTCCGTGCGATCCATAACGAAAGAGGGAGCCTTGCAGGCTCCCTCTTTTGGCTTGGCAGTCAGCGCCGCGCGAGCTTACTCGTCGCTGCTGTCCTGATAGCTGTCGCGCATCGCCTTGGGCAGGCGGCGCATCGGGGTAAAGCCGATATCCTCACCGATCACTTCCCGCTTGCGGGACTTGTTTTGAGGAGCCTGAGCAGGCTTCTTGGCGGTATCACCCTTGGTTTTGCCCTTGCCAGCGGCAGGTTTGCCTTTGGCATTGCTCTTGGCGTTGGCATGGCCGCGCTCACGAGGCGGGTTCTGCACCGGCTTGCTGCCCGGCAGAGTCTGGCGACTCGGTTTGCCGCTCGGCTCATACCCTTCGAGGATCTCCACGGAGAGAGATTGACCGATCAGGGCCTCGATCGCCTTGAGCTGACCCAACTCATCATGGCTGACCAGAGAGATGGCCTCGCCACCGCGACCGGCACGGCCGGTACGGCCGATACGGTGGATGTAATCCTCCGCCATCTGCGGTAGCTCGAAGTTGATCACGTGGGGCAGCTGATCGATGTCCAGGCCACGGGCGGCGATATCGGTTGCCACCAGCACCCGCACCTTGCCCTCGCGAAAATCGGCCAGCGCCCGGTTGCGGGCCCCCTGACTCTTGTCACCGTGAATGGCGACTGTGTCGAGACCATCTTTCTGCATCTGATGAGCGAGGCGATCGGCGATCTGCTTGGTGCGCACAAACACCAGCACCCGCTGCCAGTTGCCACGGCCAATCATGTGAGAGAGCAGCTCGCGGCGGCGTTCCCGATCGACCTGAATGATGCGTTGGGTCACCTGCTCGGCGGCGGTGTTGCTGGGGTCCACCTCGATGAGTGTGGGGTCGTTCAGCAGATCGTCCGCCAGCACCTTGATGTCGCTTGAGAAGGTGGCGGAGAAGAGGAGGCTCTGCCGTTTGGCGGGCAGCGCCTTCATGATGCGGCGAATGTCGACGATGAAGCCCATGTCGAGCATGCGATCCGCTTCATCCAGCACCAGCACTTCCAGCTCGCTCAGGGTCAATGCGCCCTGGGTCAGCAGATCCAGCAGACGGCCCGGGGTGGCCACCAGAATGTCGATACCGAGCTTGATGGCATCCAGATTGGGTTTGATGCTGACGCCACCGTAGGCGATCAGGGTACGAAACGGCAGGTGGTGGGCATATTTGATGATGCTCTCACCCACCTGGGCGGCCAGTTCGCGGGTCGGAGTCAGTACCAGGGCGCGCACCTGACGGCGACCGCGGCCATGGTTGGCCAGCAGCAGCTGCAGCATGGGCAGGGTGAAACCGGCTGTCTTGCCTGTGCCTGTCTGGGCTCCGCCGAGGACATCCTGACCAGCCAGAATAGCCGGAATGGCTTGCTGCTGGATGGGGGTTGGCTGTTCGTAACCCAGCTCCTTGACGGCCCGCAGGATGTGCGGGGAGAGACCCAGTTCGTTGAATGACATGTTCGAGAGAAACTCCTCTGGTGAGCCTTTGGCTCAGCGGATGACTGGCGCGGGCGCCAGCCACAAGATGGAAATGACAACGGGGGCGTAATATAGCAAAAGAGCGGCCGGTGCGCAGTAGCTGTCGCACCGGCCGCTCCTGATGTGCCGCAAAAAGTAATCAGATCAGGTCGCGGATGGGGGCGACCAGACTCTCTGGCTTGGTGGTAGGGGCAAACCGATCCACTACGTTTCCATCACGGTCGATCAGGAACTTGGTGAAGTTCCACTTGACGTTTTCGAGCCCCAGCAGCCCCGGTTTCTCCTTCTTGAGCCACTGATAGAGCGGGTGGGCTTGCTCGCCGTTGACATCGCACTTGGCCATGATGGGGAAGGTAACCGGGTAGTCCAAGGAGCAGAAACGGGCGATCTCCTCGGCATCCCCCGGCTCCTGCTGACCGAACTGGTTGCAGGGAAAGCCCAGGATCACCAGTCCCTCGGGCCCCAGCTCGCGATAGAGGGCTTCCAGCCCTTCGTATTGGGGGGTAAAGCCGCAGCGGCTGGCCACATTGACCATCAGGATCACCTTGCCGGCCAGTTGGGCGAGGGGGTAGGGGGTGCCATCGAGTTGTTGCAGCGTTAGATCGGGCAGAGGCATCACATCATCCTTTTGTTGATTGCATGTCATTGATTGCACATATGTTGCACAGTGTGCTCACAGGGGAAAAGGGAGTTATTCCCATGGTTGATACGGTATCGCTTGGATCTTTTAACGGCAAGGCGTTACGTTAACGGGCAACGAGGCAATGGGGGACTGCTCACACTTTTCCCCTCCATTACGCATCAGGTGAGGGCAGGATCACAATCGGCTCGGAAAAAGGGGGCACAGCCCGCCAAATCGGGTATTGATGGTGGGACTTCTCAAGAGAAGCAAATCGGTTTGTGCCTTTAGCAGGAAGCCGCTAAAAAGCGCTCTCTTTTCCACATGTTGCGAGTCAATCTTGGACTATCAAGCTGTCATGGATGCCATTTACACCCAAGGTTGGGTGATAGTGGACGATTTTTTAACTGCCGCCGAGGTGGATGCCCTCAAAGGCTGTCTGCCAGAGGAGTGGCAACCGGCCGGGATCGGCCGTGAAGGGCTCCATCAAGGCAACCGCGAGATCCGCCGCGACCAGATCCACTGGCTGGAGCCCTCCCTCGGTGCGCCGGTGGCCGACTACCTCGCCCGGATGGAGTCCCTGCGTCTGGCTGCCAACCGGATGTTGATGCTGGGATTGTTCGACTACGAGGCACACTTCGCCCGTTATCGCAGCGGCGACTTCTACGCGACCCATCGCGATGCCTTTGCCGGTCGTTCCAACCGTCGCTTGACAACGGTGTTCTACCTCAATAACGACTGGCAACCCGAAGCGGGCGGCGTCCTGCGCTTTTATGACAACGATGAGCAGTTTTTGATGGATGTGAGCCCCAGAGGAGGGCGGCTGGTGATCTTCCTCTCCGAAGAGTTTCCCCACGAAGTGTTGCCTGCCAATCAGGAGCGTTACAGCATTGCCGGCTGGTTTCGCGTCAATGGCAACGGCATGGGAAGGGTCGATCCCCCGCGCTGAGGGGCAATGTGTCCCGATTTTGACACAGGGGAGACTTTTCATTGCAAGAAGTGGGGTCATGGGTCTCCCATCAGCTGACAAGGGTTGATCTCCCTTGCTACACTGGCGCGCACTTATGTTCGTATCTGGCTTCGTCCGGTTTTTATGGTGGTTGGCTTATCAAATGGTCATGACGAGGCCGCTTTTCCCAAGGGATCACATCTAATGAAGAACATGCATGTCTTGCTGCTGTGCGGCGGCGGTGGCTCAGAGCACGAAGTTTCTCTGCGCAGCGCCAATTTCCTCGAGCAACAACTGGGCCTTCTGCCCGGTGTCGAAGTGACCCGCGTCGAGATGTTCGCAGATCGCTGGCTCAGTGCCGATGGCCGCGAGTGCAAGCTGGGGCTCGACAAGCTGCTCTCGTTTGACAGCGTGGCCCGTCCGGTGGATTACGTGGTGCCCTGCATCCACGGCTACCCGGGTGAGACCGGCGATCTGCAATCCTTCCTCGAGCTGGCCGGATTGCCTTATCTCGGTTGCGATGCCGAGGCGAGCAAGATCTGCTTCAACAAGATCAGCACCAAGCTGTGGCTCTCCGCCATCGGCATTCCCAACACCCCGTACCTGTTCCTGACCGAGCAAAATGAGGCTGCGCTGGCCGAGGCGAAAGCGGCGCTGGCCAAGTGGGGCAAGGTCTTTATCAAGGCCGCCTCCCAGGGCTCTTCCGTTGGCTGCTACTCCGCCAGCAACGAAGCGGATCTGGTAAAGGGCATTGCCGATGCCTTCGGTTACTCCGAGCAGGTACTGATTGAGAAGGCGGTCAAGCCGCGTGAGCTGGAAGTGGCGGTTTACCAGTACGGTGACGAGCTGGTGGCCACCTATCCGGGCGAGATCTGCGTGCCGCAGGACAAGTTCTACACCTATGAAGAGAAGTACAGCAGCGCCAGCCATACCGAGACGGCACTGCGTGCCGAGGGGCTGACCCAGGCGCAGGCCGATGCGATCCACGAGTATGCCCTCAAGGCGTTCCGTCAGCTGAAACTGACTCATCTCTCGCGCATCGACTTCTTCCTGACCGAGGAGGGGGAGATCCTGCTGAATGAAATCAACACCTTCCCGGGCATGACCTCCATCTCCATGTTCCCGAAACTGCTGGAGCATCACGGTCACCGCTTCGCCGACTACCTTGAGCAGATCCTGCGCAAGGCCAGCTAAGCGCTCCCTCCCGTTTACGGGAGTGAAGGATGGCCCAATAAAAATCCCCGCCAATTGGTGGGGATTTTTTATACAGGTATGACAGGGGCACAAGCTGCCAGTGAGGCGCAGCTCAAGAGCGCGGGTTACGGCTTAACTCCCTCGACCCG
Organism: Aeromonas sp.; assembly: GCF_050633025.1. Taxonomy (GTDB): domain Bacteria; phylum Pseudomonadota; class Gammaproteobacteria; order Enterobacterales; family Aeromonadaceae; genus Aeromonas. Next base: position 19,807 of record NZ_JBODRQ010000023.1, on the reverse strand, counting down.
TACCTGCAGGCTCCCTTGTGCCAGGGTGGTGACGAGCTGGTCGCCGCTGCTGACCTGATCGGCGCGGCTAATGACTTCGCCACGCGCAGTGCGGGTGATGGAGTAACCGCGCCCCAGAGTGGCGAGCGGGCTCACCCCGTCGAGGCGGGCGGTGAGCATGGCGAAGCGGTGACTAGCAAGGTCTTGCCGCTTGGCAATCAGGGCATGAAGCCGCTCCTCGGCCAGCTGGTGGCGGCGCTTGCCTGCGGCCAGCAAGCGCTCCGGGCTCTTGCCCTGCAGGCGCAGCTCTAGATTGGCGAGGTGCCGCTCACCCTGATGCAGCCGCTGGCGCAACAGCTGCTGCAAACGGGTGGAGAGTTCATCGAGGCGCTGGGACTGCTGCTCCAGTCGCCGTTTCGGATCCTGATGGTCGAGCCGCTTTTGCAGCAGGATGAAATCGTGGCGGGCGGCGGTCTGCTGGCGGCTCATCGCCTGCAGCAGTCGCTGTTTGAGGTGAACCAGACGCTGGGCACGGGCGCTCTGATCCGGCGCCACCAGCTCGGCGGCGGCCGATGGGGTAGGGGCGCGCAAGTCGGCGGCAAAGTCGCTGATGGTGACATCCACCTCGTGGCCCACCGCGCTCACCACAGGTATGGCTGAGTGGGCAATGGCACGCGCCACCGCCTCTTCGTTAAAGCACCAGAGATCTTCGAGGGAGCCGCCGCCGCGCCCGACGATCAGCACATCCACCTCGGCGCGCTGGTTCGCTTTGGCGATCGCCGCGACGATCTGGCTGATGGCGGCGCTGCCTTGTACCTGAGTCGGGTAGATAAAGACCGGCAGATCCGGGGCGCGCCGTTTAAGCACAGTCAGCATATCGTGCAGGGCGGCACCGGTGGCGGAAGTGATAAGGCCCACCGCCTGCGGTTCGCGGGGCAGCGGCCGCTTGCGGCTTTCGTCAAACAGCCCCTCGGCGCCGAGGCGGCGCTTGAGCTCTTCAAAACGCAGGGCCAATACGCCGTCGCCCGCCGGCTGCATCGACTCGATGATCAGCTGGTAGTCGCCGCGCGGCTCATAGAGGGAGACCCGCGCCTGCACCAGCACCTGCATGCCATCCTGCGGGCGGAAGGCCACCCGCCGGTTGTTGCCCTTGAACATGGCGCAGCGCACCTGCGCCGACATGTCCTTGAGGGAGAAGTACCAGTGGCCGGAGCTTGGCATCGCCAGATTGGAGAGCTCGCCGGTCAGCCACACCAGCCCCAGATCCTGCTCCAGGATCATGCGCACGGCGCTGTTGAGGCGGGTGACGGTAAAGACCTGCTGCTCGCGGCCGCTCGCCGCACTGGATGGGGTAAATCGGTTCAATGGTGTACCTGCGGTGTGCTCCGGCTCGGCCGGGATAAAACGATGGCCGCTATCTTACCCCAGCCTGGTGCCGGTGCCGAGCCTTGATCCGGTTTGGGGGCGTTACTGCTTCAGCATGGTCATCAGTGGTCTGTAGATCTTCATGTTGAGTGTCTTGAGAGGGCGTTGTCATACGATCGAGGCACACATAACTATGTGCAGCGGTTCTGCACTGTGGTCACAAACGAACGCGTGTTTTTTGGGGGGGGACAATGCCTCGCCAACTCTTCACGGTAGGCGATCAGAAACCGGCCATCAGTTAACAACGCATTCATGTTTGTGCCCTGAACTGGCGGAGGCGTGGTTGACGGTCCTTACATCAGGTCCAGTGTCAATTCTGGGCGTTTATTGTGTGGTGAGACGCATGACTGCGTTGTATCTGAGCCGCCTGTGGGAAAGATGTCTGTTTATCTCGCTCAGTAGCGTCTCTTTATTGATGGGTTTGGTGATATATCCATTCATACCATGGGAGAGATAGTATTGTTTCGATTCCGGCATTGCATCAGCCGTCAGGGCGATGATGGGAATTTCTGCCCAGGGCGTCTGGGAAGTGCGGATCCGGGTGGTGGCCACCAGGCCATCCATCACTGGCATCTGGACATCCATCAACACCAGATCAAACTCGGTGTGACCCAGTTTCTCCAGCGCCTCTTCTCCCTGAACGGCCAGTGTGACCTGATGACCCACGGAGTCGAGCATGGCGCCGATCACCTTGCGGTTGGTGGCATTGTCATCAACCAGCAAGATGCGATGGCTCTCCTGATCCAGTGGCTTGGACGGCAGGCAAACAATCGAGGGGGTCGTGGCTCTGGCGGGCCAGATATAGGTAAAGGTACTGCCATGTCCCTCGCTGCTCTCTACCGAGATATCGCCGCCCATCAGGCGTGCGAGGCTACGGGAGATTTCAAGGCCCAGGCCCGAACCACCATATTGGCGGGTGATAGAGACATCCGCCTGGGTGAAACGTTGAAACAGGTTTTTCAGCTGACGTTTGCTCATGCCGATCCCGGTGTCCTGAATCGAGATGCGAATCGAGTGGCGATCCTGCTCCAACAGGGTGCTATCAATGTGAATTCTGACTTCCCCCTGATGGGTGAACTTGATGGCATTGCTCACCAGATTGAAGAGGATCTGGCGCACTCTCAGCGGGTCGATCATCAACCACTCCGGCGTATTGGGGGCAACAGTCAGGGTAAGCTTGATCCCTTTTGCATCGCAGTTGCTCTGCATTAGGGCCCGGATATCCTCCAGCAGCTGGGGCAAGTGATGAGGGGCCAGTTGCAGCTCGATCTTGCCCTCTTCCAGCTTTGATACATCCAGAATGTCGTTGAGCAGACCGAGCAGGTGGTTTGCCGATTCCCGCGCAGTTTCCAGATAGTCTCGCTCCCTCGGGTCCATATCCCGGTCGGCCAGCAGTGAGAGCATACCGAGAATGCCATTCATAGGGGTGCGAATTTCATGGCTCATGTTGGCCAAAAAGCTGCTTTTGGCTCTTGTGCCAGCCTCTGCCGCCTGATTTGCCCGTAGCAGTTTGTCATTGAGCTGCTGCATCAGTTTGTGCTGCAGAAACGAGATATTCATTTGCCGCCAGATCAGCAGTGCGAGCACAAAAAGCAGTGTAAATTGCAGGGTTGCGATGAGAGTCGTCGTGATGATCTGATCCCTTACGCTGTCTCGGCGGGCCACATCAAACAGAGTCGCCTGCTGGTTTACCTCCAGAGTCAGCTGATGGAGCAGGGGGAGCAGAGAGGCGAGCTGCTGGCGTAGCTCCTGATGGGCCAACGTGTCCAGCGGTTTGGTGGCATCCGGGCCGAGCCAGATATCTGCCAGAGAGATGTAGGCGCGAATAGCCTTGCTTGCCTGCTGGTAGATCTCTGTCTGCTGAAGCAGGCCGCGATCCTTGCTCTCCAGCGCCAGGTCCATGCGGCTGACCAGAATATCGTATCTGAGCTGAAAGGTCGGTTGCGACTCATGGAGCAGTGAGCTTTGAAAACGCAGCGCTTCGTTATAGAGCTGGAAGTAGCTCCACATCACGTTGTCTTCGCCCTGGCTGGTGCTGCGCTGCAGATCCTGAAATTGCCGATACTGGATGGTACCAATACCGGCAAAGGCCAGGAGCAGCACGCAAAGCACCACAAACAAGAAACGTTGACTCGCGGCCATGGAACGCATGATGGGATCTACTCCACTTTTATCGCGCTGATCTGCCAGATAGCCCGGCCGTAATAGAGCTTGTTTTGCAGTTCGGGATATTGATCGAACGGATAAACAAGGAACAGCGGCCCTTTGTCGCGCACCGACAGTGGCTTGCCATTGATGGTGCGGGCGAGGATGACCCGATATTGTTCGGCATCGCTTGTCGGCACCTGTACCGAGTAGTCATTGAGCGCGGTAATGGTGAGCTGCTTGCCGGTTGCTCCGACCTTGGCCAACACGTCTTTAAGTAGTGGGCCACTAAAGGTCTTGGCTTCGTCATACCAGGGGGTATGGGTTTTGATTTCGTGTACCGGCAGTTGATCCAGCATGGCGCTGTCCCACAGGGCCAGAGCCTGATGGTTGGGGATGCTGATGGCGCCTTCAACCTTCAACACTGCGCTGTCAGGGGAGGGGGCTGCGTCTGCGGTGCCGCAAAGGGCTGCCAGCAGTGGTGCGATGTAAAAGCCTGCTTTCTTCATGATCTCTCCTTCCTGGAAAATGGCGGCATGGGTGCCGAGCCAACGGTGGCTTGTGAAGTGTGTTCAAAGACAAGCAATAATCGGGCCCGGTGTCATGGGCTTGAATTATCAGTGATTCAGCCGGTTATCGGGCGATCTCGGCCAAGGTGAATTGCAGTTTGCAACGATAGGGGACAACTTGGTTGCAATTTGGTAACAAAAAAGAGGCGAAGGTGCGGCTAAACAAGGGATAGGTGGTATCATTTAGGCCCCAATAACGGTGGTGCTGCCCGGCATAGCATTTGCAAAGTGTTGAATGCGGTGACAGCAAATAGTCTGAGAATCGACAAGGAGCTAGCGATGGAAAGCATGACTTACACCCTTAATGATATCCAGGTAGTGGTACTGGAAAACGAGTTTGACGCGATGGCTGTCAGTGAGCTGCGCCCGTTGTTTGAAGCCCTCTCGACCCACCCCGGAGATATCCTGGCCGATATCAGCGATGTTCATTTTATCGATTCGTCGGGGATCGGAGCCTTGGTATTTCTCTATAAAAGATTGATTATGAACGGGCATCAGATGGCGCTCGTCTGTGGACCCGGTCAACCCCATGACCTGCTGGAGATGCTGCATATCGACCGGGTGATCCCCTGCCATGAGAGCATCAAGGCTTATATGCGCTCCCGTGGCATGATGGTCGCTGCATCATGAAACGGGTTGGTATCCTGCTCTCGTCCATTCTGCTGTCGGGTTGTGCGCAGTGGCCGCCACAGGGGTATGGCGGCATGGCAGAAGCAAGACCCACCCGCATTCCGGTCAATGAGGATGAACGGCGGGTCTGGTCTCGTTATGATGAGCGTCAGAAGGAACTCGACTTGCAGTTGACGGAATTAAAGCAAGCGAGTCTGCAGGGGTGTATGCCTGCAGAGTTGAAACGACTACAATCTCAACGTATTGATATCGAACGGGATATGCACGGACGGCTCTGGTCGGATGTAGCCTGGCGTCAGACCGTGTTGGCACAATCACTACAACAAGTACGTTTGCGGCTGCAACAGACAACAGCGGATGGCTGTCGTGCTGATTGGTCAGGGCACCCCTTACGCCAATGGGGGCAGACGTAACAGACGAAAAGGATGTCTATGAAACGGGGCCCTCTCGAAGGATTGATCTGTGTTCTCTTGCTGTTGTTCACCTGCCCGTTACTGGCCTCAGCCTTGTTGGCCCCCGGTGATCGGTTGGCCATAGTGCAACCCGGTGAGCCTGCTTTTGATCAGCCTTTCCAGATCAACAAGCAGGGGGAGATTGCACTGCCTGAAGTCGGCAACGTCGTGGTGGGGGGGAAGACTCTGCAACAGGCGGATGAGCTGATCCGCACCGCCCTCAAACCTGTTTACAACAACCTCTCTCAATTGACCATCACCTTGCTGGAGAAGCGGCTGCTGATCAGCGTGATGGGTTATGTCAAAAAACCCGGCAGTTATGATTTGGCGCCCGATGGCAACGTGCAGATGGCCCTCGATGCTGCGGGCGGTCTGGTGCCCGGTGCTCAGCTCAACAATATGCAGGTGCGGCGCGACAGCACGGTCTCGAGTTTCGACTACAAGCGTTATCTCGATACCGGTGATGCCAGCGTGTTGCCGCCATTGCAATCCCTCGATGTGGTGTTCGTTCCCGCCTCCCCTTTGATCGGCAACGTGCAGATTGATTTTGATGCGGCAACCCTGGCGGCAGGCGGGGATGGGGATACCGGCAAGGCTATCAAGGTGTTTGGCGAGGTCAACAGCCCTGGCGCCTTCAGTTTCAAGAGCGGCAACTCCATCGTGGATCTGCTGATGCGGGCTGGTGGGGTGACTCGCTTTGCCGGGGTGGAGCGGATCCGGGTGATCAATGGTGATGCCCCCGAACTGTTCGATCTCAAAGCCTATCTCGACTCCGGCAACAACAAGCTGCTGCCAAATCTGGCGCCGGGCGCCACCATCTTCGTGCCCAAGGATGAAGAGCAGATAAAACGGGGGGCACGCACCATCTACATCATGGGCGAGGTGTTCAAACCCGGCGCCTATGAGGGGCGGGAAGGGGACTCCTTCCTCGATATTCTGGCCAATGCCGGCGGCCCGACCCGCTATGCCGAGAGTCGCCAGATCCGTTTGCTGCGCACCGATGGCACGATTGAACCCATCGACTTGCAGGCCTATACCGAAGGGATGCAAAAGGCGCTGCCCCAAGTCAAACCCGGTGATGCCATCTTTGTGCCGGAAAAAACCGATATCAACGAGAAGTCCTGGTTGAAGGTGGCACCCGGGCGGGCTGTGATGGTGATGGGGGCGGTGCGGATCCCGGGCCGCTATGAATGGTCTGACGAGATGTCGCTGCTGGATCTGATCGCCCACGCCGGTGGCCCCAACGAGCGGGCCGATATCGCCAAGGTGCAGATCCTGACCGCCGAAGGGGGGCAGGCCACGCCAACCTTGTTTGATCTCGACAAGTTTCTCCATCAGGGGGGGGCGCTCGCCAGCCTGCCGAAGATCCGGGCTGGATTCACCATCATGATCCCCGAGCTTCCCACCGATCCCAGTGACAACAAGTCTCAGTGGGTGCGCCAGTCACCGGACAGTTCCATCTATATCTTCGGTCAGGTCGGGGCCCCCGGTCGCTATGCCTTCAACGAGCAGATGGGGTTTATCGACATCCTGTCGGCCGCTGATGGCCCGACTGCGGCGGCGGATCTGCGCAATGTGCGCATCGCCCATCGCAGTGGCAGCACGGCGCGGGTCAGCAAACTCGACCTTGCCCTCTACTTTGAAACCGGCGATGAAACCTTGCTGCCCAAGGTGCTGCCCGGTGACTCCATCTATCTGCCGGAGAAGAATCGCCCCTGGCTCGATGAGCCGAAGGAGAACACCATTCGGGTACTGGGAGCCATCGCCCGCCCTGGTCGCTACCGTTTTAACTCCTCCATGACCCTGCTGGATCTGCTGGCCGAGGCGGGGGGCCCGACCAGCAGCGCCTATATCAAGAAGATTGTGGTGATCAACATGGCCACCAGTGGTCAGGGGGATCAGGCCCGCAGCTTCGATCTCGACGGCTTTGCCAAAGAGCCCGACTTTAGCCAGCTACCGGTGCTGCGTGCCGGGGACACAGTCTTTATCCCTGATAGCAAAAGCAGCAACTGGGCCATCTTCATGGATGGCATGCGTGACATCCTGACCACGATCTCGGTGGTGGCCCTGGTCGGAACGCTTTGATATGAGCATCCCCATTCAATATCTGGAGCTCGAATCCCTCTATGCGGCGACGGTCGCTCGGGGGATCCGCTCGCTGGCGGTCACCTCATCGGAAGGGGGAGAGGGGGTGAGCTCCATCTGCGATGCGCTGGCAAGGCGCTCGGAGGCGGATGGGCTGCGCACCCTGCTGGTGGATCTCAATCTCTATCATCCCGGCCGCGCCACGGCGGTTGCCTGGGGTCCCAATGATGTGCCCGAGCCGGTGGCCACTGGCCGGTCATTGTCCTTACTCCCGGCGCCAGGTAAGGATCTGATGGCTTTTCGCAATAAGGATACCTTGCGCCAATTGCTGGTTCGCTGGCTGGAGCATTACGATGTGGTGATCTTTGATACCTCGCCGCTCACCGCCCTCAATCGGGGCAACATTCCGGCCGATCAGGTGTGTGGGGCCTGTGAAGGGGCGCTGCTGGTGGTGCTGGCGGGGGTGACGCCGACGACCGTGGTACAAAGTGCGGTGGATAAACTGGCCCGTGCCGAGGCCAATCTGCTTGGCGCTGTCTATAACGACAAACTCAACCCGGGGCTGGCCAGCGAGATCCTGCGCGAGCTCAACCGGCTGCCCAGTAACCGGGTGACCGAATGGCTCAAGCGCTGGTGTCGGCGCAGTGCCTTGCTCAATTTCCGGATCTGATCGCCCGCTGATGGAGGCCCGTTATGGATGACTGGTTGCGATCTGCTCCGGCAACCCTGCAGGCGGTACGCGAACTGCGCAACCGACTGTCACAGGGGCTCTCCCTGTTTCAGGTCTCCCCAAAGGATCAGGCCAACTGGCTGCTCTGTTTCAGTGAACTGGCCACCAATAGCGTCAAGCACGCAACCCCTTCTGCTACCCGGCTCTGGCTCACGCTGAAAGAGGATGAAACGGGTTTGAGTCTGATACTGGAGGATGATGGCGGCCCGCAACCCGGTCTTGCCAGCGCGCCGTTACCCGATGAGCTGCAGGAGGGGGGATACGGGCTGGCGCTGGTACACCAGCTGTTTGCCGAGGTGCACTTCTCTCGCGACGGTGATCGCAATCGCGTGACCCTTCGCCAGCAGGGCCCGGTCAACCAACTGCCGGTGATCGCGGTGATCGACGATGACAAGGTGATGCGTGCCTTGCTCACCGCCTACCTTCATGAGCACTATCGGGTTGAAAGTTATGCCGACTCCCATGCCGCCCTGATCGCGCTCGGGAAACAGCCCCCCGCGCTGGTGCTCTCCGATATCGAGATGGAGGGGATCGATGGCTTTGGGCTGCGCCAGCAGTTGATGAAGGATCCCAAGATGAAGGGGGTGCCCTTTATCTTCCTGACCGGTCATCAGGATCAGTGGACCCAGAGTCGGGCGGGGGCGCTGGGGATCGATGACTTTCTGGTCAAACCCATCACCAAGCAGGACCTGTTGCTGGCGGTTTCACGGGTGCTGCAACGTTCGGAGCAGCTCAAATCGCAATGGGGCGAGCAGCTGGATCAGCGCATGACCTCGGCGCTGCGCCCGTTATTGCCCGCCACCTCGATCGGGGGATTCCAGCTGGCGTTGCAAACCCGCGCGGCCACCGTGGGGGGCGGGGACTTTCTGCTGGTCAAGGATCGGGTGCTGTGGCTCGGGGATGTGATGGGCCACGATGCGGAAGCCAAGTTCTTTGCCCATGCCTATGCCGGTTATCTGCGAGGCTTGCTGACGGCGCACGATCTGGAGCTCGCCCCAGCCAGCATGCTGACACTCTTGTCCAATGCCGTCCACAGTGATCCGCTCCTCGGGGCAACCCTGCTTACCGTCCTCTGTATTGAGCTTGGCAACGAGGGGCGGGTGCAGTGGGCGAGCGCGGGTCACCCTGCGCCCTGGCTCATCAGTCCTGATGCAATCGATCAGGTCGGGGTGACTGGCCCCTTGCCCGGTTTGCGCCCGGATCCCCACTTTGTTACCAATGAGCGTCAGCTCAAGCCTGGCGAGATCCTGCTGTTCTGGACCGACGGTCTGCTCGATAGCCGTGATGCCGCAGAGCGCCTGCGCTGGGAGTCGCAGCTAAAAGAGATCTGCCTGACCTCGGGGCCCGGTCTTGAACAGCTGGCTCATCGCATCGCCCGCTGGTTTGATGAGCGCATCAATGATGCCGCCCTCGATGACATGACCCTCCTGCTGGTCGCCTGTCCCGGCGCCTGATCCTGCCCCTCTTCGCCTGACTGGCCCGCTCTATGCAGCGCCTCATTTCAGGTGGCATGGAGCCACGGGAGGAGGTGCCTATGTTACCCATGCAGCAGATCTGGCTGGCCATCGATGCGCGTCAGGTCGGTGGAATAGAAGTTCACATTATCCACTTGGCCAACGATCTGCTGGCCAGGGGATTTCGCCCCACCATAGTGCTGGTGAGCAACCACGGCATGACCCCCTTTACGACCCTGCTCAAACAACAGGGCTTGCCCTACGAGGTGTGCCACAACAGCCGCGATTTTATGCGCCGTCTGGCCCGCCAGCCTGCCTCTGTGCTGATCCATACCCACGGCTACAAGGCCGGGGTGCTGGGGCGGCTGACAGCCTGGTTCACCGGTAAATCGGTGGTCTCGACTTTTCACAGTGGAGATGACGGGGAGGGGTTGCTGAAGTTTTACAGCTGGCTGGATCGCACCACAGCGCGTTTTGCGAAGTGTATTGCAGTGAGCGAGCCCATCGCTCGCAAATTGCCTGTGCCAAGCACGGTGATCAGCAACTTTGTCCCCATGCCTGCGACGTCTGCATCAGTGGCAGGCAACCGGATTGCCTTTGTCGGCCGCCTCTCGCCGGAAAAGGGGCCGGAGGCATTCTGCCAGCTGGCCGCCTTATGCCCGGATGGAGCGTTTCATCTCTACGGGGATGGCCCCATGAAAAGTACCTTGTTGCAGCAGTATGGTGATCGCGTCCAGCTTCATGGTTTCCAGAACATGGCCAATGAGTGGCACAACATCGACCTGCTCTGCATCACCTCCCGCTTTGAAGGGTTACCGCTGGTGGCCTTGGAGGCGATGGCCCACGGCATACCGGTCTGTACCTTTGCGGTGGGGGGCCTGGTCAATCTGATCGACCATAAATCCAATGGCTGGCTGGTGGAGCCCGGCCATGTGCGGGATATGGCGGAGCTGGTCAACTACTGGCTGCGCAGCGATGGGGTGGTGCGCAGCAAAATGAGTCAGGCGGCCCGCAACACCATAGCCAGGGGTTACAGCGTCAACAACAGAGTGACCGATATTCTGGCTGTCTACGGCGCCTGAATCACGGGGAAACCCGCCAAAACGCGTGGTTGCTGGCCTAATGGCTATGCCATTGACCGATCCACTGATGTGTGAACATCCGAAACCCGTTGATTGGTTTCGGATTTTTTATGCGTGTCGAACAGGCATCCCGATGCCCTGTATGCCAGTAATACCGCCCAGTTTGAGTCACTCTTCGAGCCCATCACTACCCGTTTGGGTGGAGAGGGCACTGTTCACCTGATTTGTCGCTCCCTGGGCTTTCTGACAGCCTGCCAAAAGCTCGGGGACAAACGAGTCGAACACTTGTAACGAAACCGCAATCCCTCAGGCATCAGTCGGCAAACTTCTCCGGTTGGGCCGGGCTCCAGCTGCCGAAACGCAGGATGCAATATTGCTCTCGCAGCGTGAATCTCTGGCCGCAGAAATGTGGTGTGATAAACGCCAATAAAAACAATGCCAGTCAGGCTTAACTGACTGGCATTACGCCTGACCGGTGCTTTTCTTGAACGGTGGCAATCGGGGCAGGCTTACTGCACGCTATCTTGTCCGTTACTGTCGTGATGGCTGCGCAGGCGGATGTTGATCATCTCCACCACCAGCGAGAAGGCCATGGCGAAGTAGATGTAGCCCTTCGGAATATGCAGATCCATCCCCTCGGCCATCAGGGCGAAGCCCACCAGAGTGAGGAAGGAGAGGGCCAGCATCTTGATGGTGGGGTGGGCATCGACGAAATCACCGATGGATTTGGCGGCAAACATCATGATGAAGACGGCGATCATGATGGCCAGCACCATCACCGGCACGTGGTCAGCCATGCCCACTGCGGTGATCACCGAGTCGAGGCTGAACACTATGTCCAGAATGGCGATCTGGATCAGGGTGCTGATAAAGCCAGAGGCCGCTTTGCTGACGTTCTCCGGCTCGGCCGCCCCTTCCAGGGTAGCGTGGATCTCGTGGGCACTCTTGCCGATGAGGAACAGGCCCCCCAGCAGCAGGATCAGGTCGCGGCCGGAGATAGCTTCACCCAGCACGGTGAAGAGCGGCGCCGTGAGGCGCATCACCCAGGCGAGCGAAAGCAGCAGCAGGATACGGGTGCCCATGGCGAGCCCCAGCCCTAGAATGCGCGCTTTTTGACGTTGCGCTTCTGGCAGGCGGCCTACCAGGATGGAGATAAAGATGATGTTATCGATGCCCAGCACGATTTCGAGCAGGGTAAGGGTAGCGAGTGCGACCCAGGCAGAGGGATCCAGAACCCATTCCAGCATGATTGAACCTTGATTAAAAAAATAAGCGGAACATTCTAGCAGGGGGGAACCGCTTGTCCCAGTGGGGAGAAAAGATAAAAATGGCCCCTATCGCAAGGGAGGAGTGGATGTTTCGATTAGGGCTCATTATAAATCCGGTCGCCGGGATTGGCGGTGCAGTGGGGCTCAAGGGCAGTGACGGCGTGGTGGATGAGGCGCTGGCTCGTGGTGCCGTGCCCAGAGCACAGGATCGGGCGCGGCAAGCTCTGTTGCCACTGTGCGAGCTGAGCGCCCCGTTCGAACTGCTGACGGTGGCCGGAGAGATGGGGGAGACGGTGGCCCGATCTCTGGGATTGCCCTGTCGGGTCATCTATCAACCGGCCGGGGAGAGCACTTCGGCCGATGATACCCGCCACGCCGCCGGGCTGATGTGCGAAGCCGGGGTCGATCTGCTGCTGTTTGCCGGTGGCGATGGTACCGCGCGGGATATTTGCGCCGCGGTGGGGGAGTCCTGCCATGTGCTCGGCATTCCGGCGGGGTGCAAGATCCACTCTGGTGTCTATGGGGTGACTCCAGCCGCCAGCGGGCGTGTGGTGGCGCGGATGATCGCCGGTGAACTGCTCAGCCTGATCGATGCCGAGGTGCGCGACATCGACGAGAAGGCGTTTCGTGCGGGCAAGGTGCGGGCCCGCCACTACGGCCAGCTGAAGGTGCCCGGCGATCTGCGTTACGTACAGGCGGTCAAGCAGGGAGGCAAGGAGTCCGAAGAGCTGGTGCTGGCGGATCTCGCCGCCGGTGTGGTGGAGCAGATGGAGCCCGACACCCTCTATCTGATGGGCTCCGGCAGCACGGTAGCAGCCTGTATGGCAGAGCTCGGTCTGGAAAATACTTTGCTCGGTGTGGATCTGGTGGAAAATGGCCGACTTATCGGGCAGGATCTCAGCGCCGCCGAGATCCTGACCCGGATCCGCGGCCGTCGCTGCCGACTGATCATTACCCTGATAGGCGGACAGGGACATCTGTTTGGGCGCGGAAATCAGCAATTGAGTCCTGATGTTGTTCGATGTGTCGGGCTGGAGAATATCCAGGTGCTGGCAACCAAAGCCAAGCTTGCCGCCCTTGCGGGCAAGCCGCTGCTGGTGGACACCGATGATCCGCAATTAAACCGGGCGTTTCGTGGTTATCTGCGAATAACCACGGGATACAAGGAGCAGGTCATCTACCCGGTGGCCAACCCGGAATAGGACGCAAAGGACGCTGCTGGCCTGGCGCTGGAGAGCTGCAATCAACCGGATTGCGGTTCCATACCCCCGAATTTTTTGCCGCAAATGAGGCTGCGTTACATGACGATTCACGATTTTGAGCACAAGTTGTTGGGACTGATCGACAGCATGGTTGCCACCGCGACCGATGATGAGCTGTTTGCGGGGGGTTACCTGCGAGGTCATATCTCATTGGCCGTTGCTCGGGCCGAGCTGGAAGGCAAGACCCTGGTGCGGGACGTCAAGAGCTATGTGTTGCGCAGCCTCAATGAGGCGATCTTGCAAGGGGAGCTCTCCGAGGAGGACGAGCAACTGGTGCAGGCCATGTGGATTCGTTTGCAGCAAGATGCAGAAGCTTGATCGGATACACAATTCAAACTGAAGTTTGAGTTTATTCTTTTCTGAAGTAAGTAAAAGGTTAATAATAAGTTTCGCCTTTTGTTTCAGGGATTAAGCTATGGCTTCCTCATCACGTATTGCCAATAAACTGCCGCTCGAGATGCTCTATCATTGGGAGCGGTTGTGCCCCGATCGGGTTTATCTGCATCAAACTATCAACCGCGAATATGTCGACTTCACCTGGGGTGAAGTGGCCGACGAAGCGCGGCGGATGGTGACGGCCTTGCGTCACTTCGGTCTGGTGGCCGGTGACAAGGTGGCGCTGCTCTCCAAAAACTGTGCCCAGTGGTTTATCGCCGATCTGGCGATGCAGATGGGGCAGTATGTGAGCGTGCCCATCTACCCGACAGCCAACGTCGATACCATCGAATATGTACTGCGCCACAGCGAGGCCAAGGCCATCTTTGTTGGTAAGCTGGATGACTGGAAGAGTCAGGAAGCTGGTGTGCCCTCCGATCTGCTGCGCATCGCCTTCCCCTACGACACCATGCCGGCCAGCCACCAGTGGGACGATCTGCTGGAGGCGCACGAGCCAATCCCTGACAGCCCGGTGCAGGCCCCTGACTCCCTGCTGAGTCTGGTCTACACCTCCGGCAGTACCGGCAAGCCGAAAGGGGCCATGCTGAGCGTCGAGCGTTACGCCTGGTCGTGCGAGAAGCTGGTGGAGACGGTGAGCCTGAGCCAGGCCGATCGGGGCTTCTCTTACCTGCCGCTGGCCCACATTACCGAGCGGGTCTACATCTACGGCGGTAGTCTCTATGGCGGCGCGACCATCGCGTTTCCCGAATCTCTCGACACCTTTATCGATGATGTCAAACGCTGCCGTCCCACCGTCTTTATCTCGGTGCCACGGCTGTGGGCCATGTTCCGCATCAAGATCCACGAGAAGCTGCCCCAGAACAAACTGGCGTTGTTGCTCAAGATCCCGCTTATCTCCGGCCTTATCAAACGCAAGCTGCAAAAGGGGCTGGGGCTGGATCAGGCCAGGGTACTCGGCTGCGGCTCCGCGCCTGTCTCCCCTGCGCTGCTTGAGTGGTATCTGAGCATCGGCCTCAAGATCACCGAAGCCTGGGGCATGACCGAGAACCACGCTTACTCCACCATCAACTATCCGTTCCGCGTCGACAAGATTGGCACCGTTGGCAAAGCGGGGATCGGGGTGACCATCAAGATCTCCGATGAGGGGGAGATCCTCTGCCGCTGCGAAGGGATGATGCAGGGTTACTACAAGGATCCCGAGCATAGCGCCGAGGCCATCGATGCCGAGGGGTGGCTCCACACCGGCGACATGGGCAAGCTGGACAAGGAGGGCTATCTCACCATCACCGGCCGAATGAAAGATGTGTTCAAGACCGCCAAGGGCAAATATGTGGCGCCGGTGCCCATCGAGGGGCTGCTGGGTCAGGAGCCCATTATCGAACAGCTCTGCGTGATTGGTTACGGCATGCCCCAGCCCATTGCGCTGGTGCAACTGACCGAGAGCGCCATGAAGGGCAATCGGGAGGAGGTCAACGCCAGACTGGAAGCGGCGCGGGTGCGGGTCAACGATCGGCTGGAGTCCCATGCCAGAATTCGCGGTATTCTGGTGGTGAAGACCCCCTGGAATATCGAAAACGGCGTGCTGACCCCCACCATGAAGATCAAGCGTCACCTGCTGGAGCAAAAGTACGCCCAGCTCGGGGATCGCTGGCCCTCATCGCAAGTGGTGGTGTGGGAGGAGTAATCTCCCTTTCTCCAACATCGCGATATCCAACAATAAACGGCCCTTGATGGGCCGTTCAGACTGCTGACAAACCCCTGGACGCCGATCCGGGGGTTTGATCTAATTGCTGCATGGTCAATAAATGGACTGCACCATGCTCAGAGAACCCGTCCCCCAACAATGGTGAGCTCGGGATCGTGATGCTTGATGATAGCGTCCCCCAAGCGCACCACCTGCGCAAAATCAACACGTTCCTCTCCTTTGACTCCATTCGTAACAAGATCCGCCACTGTTATTGTTCTGCCCGGTTCGACCCCGCAGGCCTGTAAACCGTGCCCGCCCCGGATGTCGCTCGGTGCCGCTTCGCCTATCTGGTGGGCAAGGGGATACCACATCGGTCGACTTGGCGATCCACTCCATCACGCCACAGCGGGAGATCCCGGAGAAGGTGCGGCGGGTGGTGGAGGCGCTGCGTGCCCATTTCGGGGCAGCTTGAATGGCATTCAGGCCATCTTGTCGCGAATGCGCTCGAACAGGTTCTGCAGGCAGGCTTGATCCCGATCGGCGGCCCGCACTGCGCCGTACATATGGCGACGAATACCACTGCCGAGGGGGCGGGCGCAGAGCATCCCCTGTCTGACAAACTCGTCGCTGGCCCAACGCGGCAGGGCTGCGACCCCGAGGCCAGCGGCGGCCATCTGCAGCATCACCGAGGTGTTGTCCACCGGCTTGCAGCGGGCGGGCTCCACCCCGGCGGGTTGCAAAAAGCGGCTGAAGATATCCATGCGGCTGCGCTCCACCGGGTAGACCAGCAGCACCTCCGACCCCAGATCGCCCGGCTCGATGTGGCTCTGGTGGCAAAGGGGGTGATCAGGCGCCATCACCAGAGTGAGATCGAAGGCGAACAGCGGCTCGAAGTGGAGATCGCCGCGGGCCTGCACATCGGAGGTGAGCAGCAGATCGAGCTGGCCGCCGAGTAGGGCATTGATGGCATCAAAGCCCGGCACTGACTCCACCTCCAGATCCACTCCTGGCCACTGGCGGCGAAAATCTGGCAACAGCGGCAGCAGCCACTGGATGCAGCTGTGGCAATCGAGCGCCAGATGCAGCCTGCCCGCATCGCCGCTGTGCAGGGCCTGCAGCTGTTTCTCGGTCTGGGCCAGAGCGGGCAGTACCTGACGGGCGAGGGCGAGCAGCTGGCTGCCGGCTGCGGTCAGCACCAGCGGACGGCTTTTGCGCAGGTAAAGCTCCAGATTGAGGCGGGTCTCCAGCTCTTTGAGCTGGTGGGAGAGGGCGGACTGGGTGAGGTTGAGGGTCAGCGCCGCACCGGCCAGCGAGCCCTGTTCGGCCAGCGCGGTCAATGTTTTCAAGTGTTTGATCTCTATCCCTGCATTGCTTGGCACTGCCATAAGATGGCTCCTTGTGAAATTGCGTATGGCGCTGAGGTGACGGTCGGCGATGGCCTGCTGCGCTTCTTGACTCCGGCACCTCTTGCACCTGTAAACATCGGCCTCTGTATCCTCGCGGTGAACCTGATTGGCGGTCAGTTGAGGATTATTTGAGAGCCACTTGAAGAGGATTCAATAGCCAGCGTCACCTTATCTTGTCATTTTGGATGTGTAAACATCTGGATGGCTAAATCATCCAGTTTCCCATCAGATGAATGAGCATAATGAGCATAAGGAAATGAACCTATGACACGAGCACACACCCTGGGCTTCCCCCGTATCGGCGCCAAGCGCGAGCTGAAATTTGCCCTCGAATCCTACTGGCGTGGCGAGACCACTCAGGCCGAACTCGTTGCCGTGGGCAAGACGCTGCGTGAGCGCCACTGGCAGGCCCAGCACGGCGCCGGGGTCAATCTGCTGCCGGTGGGCGACTTTGCCTGGTACGATCAGGTGCTCGGTACCAGCCTGCTGGTGGATGCAGTGCCTGCCCGTCACCGCCATGGCGAGACCGATCTCGACACCCTGTTCCGGGTGGCCCGCGGCCGTGCGCCGACCGGTCCGGCGGCGGCGGCGGCCGAGATGACCAAATGGTTCAACACCAACTATCACTATCTGGTGCCGGAATTCAGCCGTGATCAGCGCTTCAAACTGGGCTGGAGCCAGCTGTTTGACGAGGTGGAAGAGGCCAAGGCGCTGGGGCTGCCGGTCAAGGCGGTGCTGCTAGGGCCGGTCTCTTATCTGTGGCTCGGCAAGGAGAAAGATAGCGGCTTCTCGCGCCTTGAACTGCTCGATCGCCTGCTCATCGTCTATCAGGAGATCTTGGCCAAACTGGCCGCCCAAGGGGTGGAGTGGGTACAGATCGATGAACCTGCGCTGACGCTGGACTTGCCGGACGAGTGGCGCCTCGCCTACCTCAACGCCTACGAGCGCCTTGCGGGCCCTTGCAAGCTGCTGCTCACTACTTATTTCGGCTCGGTGGCCCATCAGCGCGACATCATCACCAGCCTCAAGGTAGATGGCCTGCATCTGGATCTGGTGGCCGCCCCCGAGCAGGTGGAGACCCTGGTGCCGCATCTGCCCGCCCAGTGGGTCATCTCCGCCGGGGTGATCAACGGCCGCAACGTCTGGCGTGCCAATCTGGCCAAGCTGGCACCGACCCTGAAGGCACTGAAAGCCAAACTCGGCGAGCGGCTCTGGGTGGCCTCATCCTGCTCATTGCTGCATAGCCCGGTGGATTTGACCCTGGAGCAGGAGCTGGATCCCCAGACCCGCAGCTGGTTCGCCTTCGCCTTGCAAAAATGTTTCGAGCTGGGACTGCTCAGAGAGTATCTGGATGGGGGCGAGCTCGACAAAATCACCGCCTATAGCCAGCCCATCGTCGATCGGGAGTCTGATAGCCGCGTCCACAAGAAGGCGGTGCAGTCACGGCTCGCCAGCCTCACCAACAGCGATTTTGATCGCCACAGCCCCTATCCGGTCAGGGCCGAGCTGCAGCGCTCGGATCTCAAGCTGCCGCTGTTGCCGACCACCACCATAGGCTCCTTCCCGCAGACCTCGCAGATCCGGGTATTGCGGCAGGATTGGCGCGCCGGTCGCATCGATGACAGTGTCTACGAGGCGGGCATTCAGGCGGAGATCCGCGATGCCATCGCGCGTCAGGAGGCCATCGGGCTGGACGTGCTGGTTCATGGTGAGGCTGAGCGCAACGACATGGTGGAGTATTTCGGTGAACTGCTGGATGGCTTTGCCATCACCCGCTTCGGCTGGGTACAGAGCTATGGCTCCCGCTGCGTCAAGCCGCCGGTGATCACCCGTGACATCGACCGCCCGACCCCCATGACGCTCGAATGGACCCGATTTGCCCAGAGCCTGACCGACAAGCCGGTCAAGGGGATGCTGACTGGCCCTGTAACCATCCTCTGCTGGTCCTTCCCGCGGGAAGATGTGAGCCGCGAGCAATCTGCCCTGCAAATCGGGCTGGCCATTCGTGACGAGGTGGCAGATCTGGAAGCCGCCGGCATCAAGATCATCCAGATCGACGAACCGGCGATCCGCGAAGGCTTGCCCCTGCGAAAGCAGGATCATCAGGCCTATCTCGACTGGGCGGTGCGCGCCTTCCGTCTGAGCGCAAGCCCGGTGGCGGACAGCACCCAGATCCACACTCACATGTGCTACAGCGATTTCAACCTCATCATCGAGGCGGTGGCGGCGCTGGATGCGGATGTGATCACCATCGAGACCAGCCGCAGCCAGATGCAACTGCTCGAAGCGTTCGAACGCTTCAACTACCCCAATGAGATTGGCCCGGGCGTCTACGACATCCACTCGCCGAACGTGCCGAGCCAGAGCTGGATTGAGGGGTTGCTGCGCAAGGCTGCCAAACAGATCCCGGCCGAGCGGCTGTGGGTCAACCCGGATTGCGGCCTCAAGACCCGCGGCTGGGAAGAGACGGAAGCCGCCCTCAAGGTGATGGTCGATGCCACCAAGGCGCTGCGGGCCGAGCTGGCGTAACCGGCAAGCCGTGACCGCCATCGATAAGGTGGCGTGATGAAAAACGAACGAGAGAGGGGAAGCCACTGCTTCCCCTCTCTTTTTCCGTTGGCCACTTTTCCCACTGGATCCTGAACCTTGCCGCAGCCTGCTTTGCACTAGGCTCAGAGTTGGCAGGAGTGGATGGAGTCGCGGCCATGGGTGTTGGTATGAGGATCGCAATCCTGTGGGGATTGCTGATGTGGCAGAGTGCATGGGCGGCGCCGGCGGCCGAGTTGAGGCTGGTCTACTTTGACGACTTTGCCCCATATTCGTGGCGTGACGAACAGGGCAAGATGCGCGGGCTGATGATCGACGTGATGGAGCGGGTGGCTGCGCAGATGGGGCTGCGGGTGCACCACGAAGGCTATCCGTGGCAACGGGCGCAGAAGATGGTGCGTCTGGCGCAGGCCGATGGTTTTGTCACCATAGCTACCCGGGAGCGGCGCAGTTATACCCTGGTTGTGGAAGAGCCAGTCACTACCACTGTGCTAACCATTTTTACCCAGCGTGCCCATCCCCGCATGGCGGAATTTCAGCGTGCCAGCCGCTTGAGCGACTTCAAATTGCTTACCTTTCTCGACTATTTCGGTAACGGCTGGGGTAAGGAGAACCTGGCAGGCTTCACCGTTCACCACACCATCAATGTTGATAATGTCTTCAAGATGCTGGCGGCGGGGCGGGGGGATC
>NZ_JBODRQ010000022.1:0-35778 GCF_050633025.1 Aeromonas sp. | reverse complement strand
AGAAGCCGGGAACAAATTCAGACATAAGATTGGCTATTTTTAACACTGAAGAAATGCGTGATGTTTCAGCTATTATCTTTACTAATACCCTTACCCTAGGGAAATTGTCTTCATTGAGTAAATCAATTCAATATGATCCTGCACATGTATTAAATGTTAGGTATGACACAGAGCCTCCACACTACAAAGTTCATGAAGTTAACATCGAAGCTCCTGAAGATTTACTAGATGGCGTGTACGTATTTCATAACCCAAATGCCAAAAATAAATTTGATTGTAAAGAAATCAAATCAAACCATATTGTCGAATTCTCTCTTGATAGCCACGACATAGGCATGGAAGGTGGAAGGGCGCCGATCGTAGCGAGGTACTGTTCACCGTTTGGTCATTTGTATAACGAATTACTTAAATCAACCGCAGCAAGTAACTACAATAAAACTGTTGCATACGACATAATTGGCGATTAAGTACAGGCACATAACAAGCTGTTTAAGAGTGATTCGCTAGGTGAAAAATATGACACCCACCTTCTTAGTGCCACGTAGCGGCCAATAGCGTGGCAATCCCGCAGGGAGTATGCCCCTCGCCACAGGCACGGCGCTTGGCCGCTCTCCGACGAATGGCTAAGCCACCCCCCTTTTCGCTGACCATAAAAAATCCGAACCCCGGTAACAGGGTTCGGATTTTTTTATCGCCAAGACTATCAGGCGCTGGCGAATATAACCTGGGGCCATCAGCCCCTTACGACCTCAGCCCGGGTCGCCGGACCCAGGCCATGGCCGAAAGGCTTATCCCTTGGCCTTGTCGCGAGCTTTTTTGCCCGGTCGTCTGTTGCTCGGTTTGGCGCGGCCACCCTTGGCGGAGTCACCGTTCACCGGCAGGGGCTTGACGTACACAACTCGACAGGTATGGGGTAATCCGTTTTCTCGATGCAGGCACGGACGACAGCGCGTAGCCACTCCTCTGGACAACGCCCCAGTCGTTTGGCCGTCTCCACCAACGACAGTATTCGCTGGCGAAACAACTCCCCACGGTGTGAACACACCCCGTAGCTCCCTTTTCGCCACAGCACATAGCCGCGCAGCGCTCGCTCCGCCTCATTGTTGGTCAGCGGAATATCCTCATCACTCAGAAACCGCCACAGCATCTCATCATCCTTGATTAGCCACTCGCAGCGACCTATCAAAGCATGTTTGCATGAGGCGCTAGGGCGCCCCATGCAACACGTAATTGGGACATAGCCATAAATAATCGGACACCGCATCACTGCGGTGTCCGGGCGAGTTACTCAATAATAACTTGCATCCTCGGGGAAGGGGCGGGTCTTGAAGCGACGATGGAGCCACATGTACTGCTCCGGCGCCTTGCGTACGGCGGCTTCAATCTCGCGGTTGGCGCGAGCCGCATCGATCATGTCATCCCCGCTGGGGTAGTCGGCGAGCGGTGCCCCGATATGCAGGGTGTAACCCTCGCTGGTGCGGATGTTGTAGCAGGGCAGGGTGACTGTGTTCTTCACCCGCGCCAGGGTTGCAGTGCCGGTGATGGTGGCCGCCTGATCCACAGCGAAGTAGGGCGCGAACACGCTGGCGTGGGAGCCATAGTCGTGATCCGGCGCGTACCAGAGGGCGTCGCCGTTGCGTAGCGCCTTGATCATCCCCTTCACGTCCATCCGGTCCACCAGATATTTGTTGGAGGCGCAGCGACCGTGATACTGGGCATACTCCAGCACCTGGTTGGTGTTGGGGCGATAGACCCCGACCCCGGGGCGCACCAGCCCGAAACAGCGGGCGTTGAGTTCCAGCGTCAGGAAGTGGCAGGAGAGCAGCAGCATGCCCTGACCTTTTTCCATGGCGGCGATGACGTGCTCTTCCCCTTCCACCTTCATCAGGTTGCGCATCCGCCAGTCCGGCCAGAACCAGGCGATCCCCACCTCGAATACGGCGCAGCCCACGCTCTCGAAGTTTGCCTTAAGCAGTTTCTCCCGCTCATCCCGGGTCAGCTCCGGCATAGCCAGCTCCAGATTGCGACGGGCAATCTTGACCCTGGACTTCAATATCCTGGCGGCGAGACGACCAAGCTGACGACCCAGCCACATCTGGCTGCGCCACGGCAGCAGGGTCAGCAGCCAGAGCAGGCCGAGGCCGAACCAGCTGGCCCAGTAACGGGGATGAAACAGGCGGGGCTCTAGGCGGGGAGCGTTGTCATGGGCCATGGAGAATCTCTTTGCTTGCGAAAACAATCGGGGGATTCTAGCCGAAAAGGGGGGGCTGGGGCGAATGGCTATCTGCTGGTCAGAGGGGCAGCCTGCGTCCGGTTAGCGTGACAACGGCGGCAACTGTGGTCTGCTTTTTCTACACCGGATAAAAGAGTGTGATAAAATCGCCCGCTGATTTTTCAGGTTTTGAGAGTCGATACAGATGAAGATCACCCTGCCCGATTTTGAAAAAGCCCGCGTTCTGGTCGTAGGCGATGTCATGTTGGACCGTTACTGGCATGGCCCTACCGGTCGGATCTCACCCGAGGCGCCGGTGCCCGTGGTCAAGGTTGAACACATTGAGGAGCGTCCCGGTGGCGCGGCCAACGTGGCCCTCAACTCCGCTGCTCTTGGCGCTCGGGCTGTGCTGCTTGGCCTGACCGGTCAGGATGAAGCGGCCGATGCGCTTGCCGGTCAGATGGCTGGCGTCAAGGTGGCCTGTGATTTCGTTCGTCTGGCCGACTTCCCGACCATCACCAAGCTGCGGGTGCTGTCACGTAACCAGCAGTTGCTGCGTCTGGACTTTGAAGAGCCCTTCCACTCTGTCGATGCCACCCTGCTGATGAGCAAGATCGAGCAGGCGCTGCCGAATAGCGACGTGATGATCCTCTCCGACTACGGCAAGGGTGCTCTCAACGACGTGCCCGGCATGATCCAGCGTGCCCGTGCCGCCGGTATTCCGGTGCTGGTCGACCCCAAGGGAACCGACTTCGAGAAGTATCGTGGTGCCACCCTGCTGACCCCCAACATGTCCGAATTCGAGGCCGTGGTGGGCAAGGTGAAGAGCGAAGAGGAGCTGGTCGCCAAGGGGCTGGATCTGGTCAGGCGCTTCGAGCTGGATGCCCTGCTGGTCACCCGTTCCGAGAACGGTATGACCCTGATCCGCGAAGGTCAGCCGGAGCTGCATCTGCCGGCTCAGGCCCACGAGGTTTATGATGTGACCGGTGCCGGTGATACCGTCATCTCCACTCTGGCTACCTCACTGGCGGCAGGCAAGAGCCTGGACGAAGCCTGTGCGCTGGCCAATACCGCTGCCGGTATCGTGGTTGGCAAGCTGGGTACTTCTACCGTCAGCCCGGTCGAGCTGGCCAACGCCCTCTATACCGAGCAGGAGACCGGCTTTGGCGTCATGTCCGAAGCCCAGCTGAAAGTGGCGGTTCGTGCCGCCCGTCTGCGTGGCGAGAAGGTGGTGATGACCAACGGTTGCTTCGACATCCTGCACGCTGGCCACGTCTCCTATCTCGCCAACGCGGGCAAGCTGGGGGATCGCCTGATCGTGGCGGTCAACACCGACGAATCGGTTCGCCGTCTGAAAGGTCCGGGTCGTCCGGTCAACCCGACCGAGCGCCGCATGGCCGTACTGGCTGCGCTGGGCGCGGTGGATTGGGTGGTACCGTTCGGGGAAGATACCCCGCAGCGCCTGATCGCCGAGATCCTGCCGGATCTGCTGGTCAAGGGCGGTGACTACAAGCCGGAAGATATCGCCGGTTACGCCGAAGTGACGGCCAATGGCGGCGAGGTGCGCGTTCTCAACTTCGAGGATGGCTGCTCCACCACCGACATCATCAAGACGATTCGCGAGCGCGGTTAACGCGCTGCTGGCCCCACAATCTGGCGGGACTCACTATCGGCGGCAGCAAGCCGACAGCAACACGGATAACAAAAAGGCGACCTTGCGGTCGCCTTTTTCATTCCCGATAACGGCTATCAGGCTTTGGTCTTGGCTTTTGCGGTAGCCGGCATCAGACCCTGGTTTACTTCCACCAGATCCTGCGCTTCCAGAATACCGGCAGCCTGTTTCAGACTCAGGATGTTGAGGATGTAGTTGTAGCGGGCCTCGGAGAGCTTCTGCTTCGCCTCGTAGAGCTTGCGGGTGGAGTCCAGCACGTCGACGATGGTACGGGTACCTACTTCGTAACCGGCTTCGGTCGCCTTCAGGGCGCTGTCGGCGGAGACTACTGACTGGCTGTAGGCGCGTACCGAGCCGATGCTGGCATTTACGTTGTTGTAGGAGGATCGCACAGTGCTCTGTACCGAACGGAAGCTCTTCTCCAGTGATTCGCTAGCGGCGACATAGTTGAATTGTGCCTGTTTGACCTTGGAGCTGGTAGCTCCGCCGCTGTAGATGGGCAGCTTGAAGGTCAAACCAATGTTGCCTTGCGAGTTTTCGCTGCTCATCCCCGGCGTGTCGTTCTTGTAATCGGTATTGCTGGTCTGCAGACCGGCACCCAGGTCCAGGGTGGGTTCATGCCCCGTCTTCTGCAGGTCGATCTGCTCTTTGGCGATATCCTTGGCGATGCGGGCATTGTGCAGTTGCAGGTTTTTGTCCAGTGCCAGCTCGAGCCACTTGTCGGAGCCGAAGGCGGTCTTCTGCGGGCTGAAACGATCGGTGTTCAGCACATCCAGATTGCGGTGATCGATACCGGTCAGCTCGCGCAGGATCTCGTAGCTGTTGTCCAGCGCGTTTTCAGCATTGATCTCGTCAGCCAGCGCCTGGTCGCGGGAGGCTTCCGCTTCATGAACGTCGGTGATGGCGGTCAGGCCCACTTCGAAACGCTGCTGGGTCTGCTCCAGCTGGCGCTCTACTGCAACCTTGTTGGCGCGCACAAACTCCAGAGTATCCATCGCCTTGAGCACATCAAAGTAGGCTTTGGAGGTCCGCAGCATCAGATTCTGGATCTCGAGGTTATAGGCAACGTCATTCTGGGTTGCGCTCTTCTCGGTGATATCCAGGTTGATCCAGTTGCTGCGACGGTAGATGGACTGATCCAGTGAGAGATTGCCGCTGGCAGTGGTGCCTGTTTGGGTATCACCCTTGTTTTGCAGGTAATTCAGGCCCGCTCCCAGATTGATCTGTGGTAACAGTGCTGCACGGGATTCATTGATCTTCTCGAAGGCCTGGTCGCGAACGGCTTTGGACTGCAGCAACTGAGGGTCTTTGATCTGGGCTTGCTGGTAGATGTCGAGCAGGTTTTCGGCATGGGCACCGGCACTGACGCCCAGCAACACCATGGCGGACAAAAGTGTTCTTTTCATAGATGGTTTTAACCTTATGTAGTAACCAACAACGGTTGCTGGAGAGGGCAAATATTGTCACCGACCAAGCTTGATTGCAGCTTAATCACTCTACTATACGCAAAATTTAGTGCTAAGAGTCTCAGGTCCGGTAACGGGAACGTCAAGAATAGGATGCAGTTTTCTCCCCGCGCGCCTAGCCAAATGGTCTGTGGCTGCTAAAATCCACCCCTCATTGCCATGGTGCGCCGAGTGAATGAACGTTCATTCATGTTCCTCGGATTTTATGGTCAAACTGATACAAGTCAAGCTGACGGGAGCCCCGGATGTCGCAGCAACCCTTGCCGCAAGATCGGCATTACGCCGCCAATGATGTGAAAATCATCGAAAAATCAGCTGGATATAACGGCTTCTTCAAGGTGAATGTCTATCGTCTGCAGCATCGGTTATTTGCGGGCGGCTGGAACCAGCCCATCGTGCGCGAGCTGTTCGAGCGGGGCCATGCCGCCGCACTGCTGCCCTATGATCCGGTGCGCGA
The DNA here is from genome assembly GCF_050633025.1 of Aeromonas sp. Taxonomy (GTDB): domain Bacteria; phylum Pseudomonadota; class Gammaproteobacteria; order Enterobacterales; family Aeromonadaceae; genus Aeromonas. The sequence continues at coordinate 29,971 of NZ_JBODRQ010000022.1, read as the reverse complement.
CCAGATAGTGCTGGTGGAGCAGTTCCGCATCGGCGCCATGGAGACCAGTCCGACCCCCTGGCTGCTGGAGCTGGTGGCCGGCATTATCGACGAAGGGGAGACCGCCGAGGCGGTGGTGCGCCGCGAAGCGGTGGAAGAGGCCGGGATCGAGGTGGCCCGCTGCGAGCATGCCATCAGCTATCTGGTGAGCCCGGGCGGCAGCACCGAGCGGATCGAGGTCTTTGTGGGCGAGGTGGATGCCAGCAAGGCCGAGGGACTGCACGGTCTGGCTGATGAAGGCGAGGATATCCGGGTTCACGTGGTGAGCCGCGAACAGGCCTATGCCTGGCTCAAAGAGGGACGTATCGACAATGCGGCCTCGGTCATTGCCCTGCAGTGGCTGGCCCTCAACCATGGCGAGCTGCGTGCCCGCTGGCTGGCGGATCGCTGAGGTGGCGCTGACCCTGCAACAGAGCAGGCGCTATGTGCCTGATCTGATGTCCTTGCAGCGAACCTGCGAGGTCAACTACTCACGGGTGTTGATTGATGGAGCTTTGCGATGCCGTTAGTTCAATCCCGTACCAAACGTTATGTGCCGGATTTGATGTCCTTGCAGCGAACCTGCGAGGTCAACTACATGGCATTGATGAAACTGCTGCCGCCTGATGGGGAAGTCGGCGCCGAGCGCCGCTATCGGGTCGGCAACGATCTGCAGTTCCAGCTCACCATCATTGGCGAGAGTCGCTTCACCAATCAGGTGATCCTGAGCCAGCACAACCCCGAATTGCCCGAATATTTACAAGCTCAGATAGAGATTCGTTTGTATCATGACGTGCGGATGGCGGAAGTGTGTGCAGCGCAACAGATTTCCCGTTTGCAACCACGTTATGATTACCCCAATAAAAAGATGCACCAGCGGGACGAAAAGGAGCAGGTAAATCTGTTTCTGGCCGAATGGCTAAAATTTTGTCTCAGACATGGTACCAGCCCGATCAATATCTCCAGTTGAACAAATAAAAAGAAGCGTGATTTTGGAAACAGAGCTCCCCCAGGCGCAGGACGGCAGTGTGCGCCTGTTGCAAATTACCGACACCCACCTCTTCGCGAGTGCCGAAGGGCGGCTGTTGGCTGTGCGCACCGCAGAGAGTCTGGCCGCCGTGCTGGAACAGGTGCAAGCCAATGAACACCCCTACGAGGTGATTCTGGCGACCGGCGATCTGTCGCAGGATCACAGCCCGGAATCCTATCAGCGTTTCGCCTCCATGATGGCGCCCCTGGGCCGCCCCATCTACTGGCTGCCGGGCAATCACGATGACAGCCCGCTGATGACCGAATATCTCCATGCCGCCGGGATCAGCGAATCCAAGCAGCTGGTGGGCGACCACTGGCAGGTGATCCTGCTCGACACTCAGGTGCGCGGCAAACCCCACGGCATGATTGGCGATCACCAGCTGGCCGCCCTCGACCGCGCCCTGCGCCAATATCCTGATCGTCACGCCCTTATCACCCTGCACCATCAGGCGGTGCCGGTGGGCTGCGCCTGGCTGGATCAGCACAATCTCAAGAATGCCGATGACCTGTTCGCCGTGCTGGCCCGCCATCCGCAGCAGAAGACCATCCTGTTTGGTCACGTCCATCAGGAGTTTGACGAGGTACACCGCGGGGTGCGGCTGATTGCCAGCCCATCGACTTGCATTCAGTTCAAACCGCTATCCGATGGTTTCGCGCTGGACGAATCCGGCCCGGGTTGGCGCTATCTCACCCTCTATCCGGATGGGCGGGTGGCCAGCGAGGTGTGGCGCCTGCCGGTGGGGCAGTTTGTGCCTGACCCCAACGCCACCGGTTATTGAGGAGGGCATTGCATGAAGTCGGTTCTCCTTTATCTGCACGGTTTCAACTCCTCACCGGGCTCCGCCAAGGCGCAGCAGATCGCTGCCTGGGTGGCGGCCAACCGGCCCGACATCGAGGTTATCATTCCGGCACAGCCCAATATTCCGGCTGCCGCCTGGCCGGCTATCGCGCAGGTCATTGCCAATCTGCAGGTTCGTTATGGTAGTGAATTCAAGCTCGGCGTTGTGGGCAGCTCCCTCGGCGGCTTTATGGCGACCCGGGTGAGCGAGCAGTACGGCTGCCGCGCCGCGCTGATCAATCCCGCGGTGCGCCCGCACGAGCTGCTGCGTGACTACCTCGGCCCCCAGACCAATCCCTATACCGGGGAGCAGTACGAATTGCTGTCTGAACATATGGACGAGCTGCAGGCACTGGCGGTACCTGTGACGGCGCCGGAGCGACTCTGGATCCTGCAACAGCAGGGGGATGAGGTGCTCGACTATCGCAAGGCGCTGGAGGAATACCGTTTTGCCCGTATCTCACTGGAGTGTGGCGGCAACCACGCCTTTGTGGCGTTCGAACGCTACCCCGCCCAGATCGTCCGCTTCCTCGGGTTATAGTCAGGTTTTGAGTCAATGAGGGCACTTTCGCCCTGCTTGTTCTTCTCCAGATCAAGCTTTAGGCGCGGGGAGTTTGTTCTGCCCCCGCCTAGCAGTTAAGATTCCCTCCAAACGTCAATTCGCAAGGCCCTCCATGTCTACTCAATACAATGCGGATGCCATTGAGGTCCTCAATGGCCTTGAACCGGTGCGTCGCCGCCCCGGCATGTATACCGACACCACCCGGCCCAATCACCTCGGCCAGGAGGTCATCGACAATAGCGTCGATGAAGCGCTGGCGGGCCATGCCCGTACTCTGGAGGTGACCCTGTATGAAGACCAGTCCCTCGAAGTGATCGATGACGGCCGCGGTATGCCGGTCGATATCCACCCGGAGGAAGGGGTGTGCGGGGTGGAGCTGATCCTCTGCAAGCTGCACGCGGGCGGTAAATTCTCCAACAAGAACTACCAGTTCTCCGGCGGTCTGCACGGGGTGGGTATTTCGGTAGTAAACGCCCTCTCCGATCGGGTCGAGGTGACGGTGCGTCGCGACGGTCAGGTCTATGACATCGCCTTCGAGCGTGGCGAGAAGGTGCAGGAGCTGACCATCACCGGCACCTGCGGCCGCCGCAACACCGGCACCCGGGTGCGCTTCTGGCCGCAGGCGAGCTACTTCGATTCGCCCAAGTTCTCGGTCACCAAGCTGGAGCACCTGCTCAAAGCCAAGGCCGTGCTCTGCCCCGGCCTCACCATCAAGTTCCTCGACAAGAACACCGGCATCAAGCTGGAGTGGTGCTACGAAGATGGCCTCAAGGATTATCTGGTCGATGCGGTCAAACAGTACACCTGCCTGCCGGAGCAGCCCTTTATCGGCTCGTTCAGCTCCGAACAATCGGCGGTGGACTGGGCACTCTGCTGGTTGCCGGAAGGGGGCGAATGCCTCGCCGAATCCTATGTGAACCTCATTCCCACCGCGCAGGGCGGCACCCACGTCAACGGTCTGCGTCAGGGCCTGCTCGATGCCATGCGCGAGTTCTGCGAGTTCCGCAACCTGCTGCCGCGGGGGGTCAAGCTGACCCCGGAAGATATCTGGGATCGCTGCGCCTACATCCTCTCGGTCAAGATGCAGGATCCGCAGTTCGCCGGTCAGACCAAGGAGCGGCTCTCTTCCCGTCAGAGCTCGGCGTTCGTCTCCGGCGTGGTGAAGGATGCCTTCAGCCTCTATCTGAACAGCAACACCGAGCTGGCGGAGCAGATCGCCGAGCTCTGCATCTCCAGCGCCCAGCGCCGGATGCGCGCCGCCAAGACGGTGGTGCGCAAGAAGATTACCCAGGGCCCGGCCCTGCCCGGCAAGCTGACCGACTGTGGCTGCGCCGATCCCATGCAGGGGGAGCTGTTCCTGGTGGAGGGTGACTCCGCGGGCGGCAGTGCCAAGCAGGCGCGGGATCGCGAGTTTCAGGCCATCATGCCGCTGCGCGGCAAGATCCTGAACACCTGGGAGGTAGAGGCCGGTCAGGTGCTCGCCTCGCAGGAGGTGCACGATATTTCCGTGGCCATCGGTCTTGACCCCGACTCCGACGATCTCTCCGGTCTGCGCTACGGCAAGGTGTGCATCCTCGCGGATGCGGACTCGGACGGTCTGCACATCGCCACCCTGCTCTGCGCCCTGTTCGTGAAGCATTTCCGCGCGCTGGTGGAGAAGGGCCACGTCTATGTCGCCATGCCGCCTCTCTACCGGATCGATATCGGTAAAGAGGTCTACTACGCCCTCGACGAGGACGAGAAGAACGGGGTGCTGCAAGGGGCCTCTGCCGAGAAGAAGAAGGGCAAGGTGATGGTGACCCGATTCAAGGGCTTGGGCGAAATGAACCCGAAACAGCTGCGGGAAACCACCATGGATCCCAACACCCGCCGTCTGGTGCAGCTCACCATGGAGCCGGCAAGGGAGAATGAGGGGGATGCCGCTGACGAGACCCTGCAGCTGATGGACATGCTGCTGGCCAAGAAGCGGGCGAGCGATCGCCGCGAGTGGCTCGAAGAGAAGGGCAACCTCGCCATCATCTAAGCCGTCGGCTGGCCCTGTGCGGGCCAGCAAGCATTTAGCCGGAGTCGCCCTGTGGCGGCTCCCGAACCGAAAGAGAAAATCACATGAGTGATGCTATCGAGCTCAGTCTGGACGGGGTAGAGCGCCAGCCAATGCGCACCTTTACCGAGCAGGCTTACTTGAACTACTCCATGTACGTCATCATGGATCGGGCCCTGCCGCATATCGGCGATGGCCTCAAACCGGTGCAGCGGCGCATCATCTACGCCATGAGCGAGCTGGGGCTGTCTGCGCTGTCCAAGCACAAGAAATCCGCCCGTACCGTGGGTGACGTGCTGGGTAAGTACCACCCCCACGGCGACAGCGCCTGTTATGAAGCCATGGTGCTGATGGCCCAGCCCTTCTCCTACCGCTACCCGCTGGTGGATGGTCAGGGCAACTGGGGTGCGCCGGACGATCCCAAATCCTTCGCTGCGATGCGTTATACCGAAGCTCGCCTGTCGCGCTTCTCCGAGCTGCTGCTCTCCGAGCTGGGGCAAGGCACTGTGGAGTGGACGCCGAACTTTGACGGCACCATGAAGGAGCCGGTGGTGCTGCCCGCCCGTCTGCCGCACATCCTGCTCAACGGGGTGACCGGTATCGCGGTGGGCATGGCGACCGATATTCCGCCCCACAACGCGCGGGAAGTGGCCTACGCCTGTGCCGAGCTGCTCGACAACCCCAATGCGGGGCTCGATGCATTGATGGCGCACATTCAGGGGCCGGACTACCCGACCAACGCCGAGATCATCACGCCGCGCAACGATATCCGCAAAATCTACGAGACCGGCAAGGGCTCCATCAAGCAGCGGGCGGTCTGGAGCGAGGAGGATGGCGACATCGTCATCACCGCGCTGCCCCATCAGGCCTCCGGCGCCAAGATCATGGAGCAGATCGCCGCCCAGATGGTGGCCAAAAAGCTGCCGATGGTCACCGACCTGCGCGATGAATCTGACCACGAAAACCCGACCCGTCTGGTGATCATTCCCCGCTCCAACCGGGTGGATGTAGAGGGGCTGATGGCCCATCTGTTCGCCACCACGGATCTGGAGAAGAACTACCGGGTCAACCTCAACATCCTCGGCCTCGACAACCGGCCGCAGGTGAAGACCCTCAAGATGATCCTCTCCGAGTGGATCATCTTCCGCCGCGAGACCGTGCGTCGCCGTCTGCAATTCCGCCTCGACAAGGTGCTGGCTCGCCTGCACATCCTCGAAGGCTTGCTGATCGCCTACCTCAACATCGACGAGGTGATCGAGATCATCCGTACCGAAGATGAGCCGGGCAAGGTGATGGTGGAGCGTTTCAACATTACCGAGACCCAGGCCGAAGCGATCCTCGAGCTGAAACTGCGCCATCTGGCCAAGCTCGAAGAGTTCAAGCTGCGTGCCGAACAGAACGAACTGGCCGAAGAGCGCGACAAGCTGGAGCTGATCCTGGGCTCCGAGCGTCGCCTCAACACCCTGCTCAAGAAAGAGCTGCTGGCCGATGCCGAGAAGTACGGCGACGATCGCCGCACCCCGCTGGTGGAGCGCGCCACTGCCGTGGCGCTGACCGAGAAGGAGCTGGTGCCGAGCGAACCGGTCACCGTCATCCTCTCCGACAAGGGGTGGGTGCGCGCCGCCAAGGGCCACGATGTGGATGTCGAGGGGCTCTCCTACAAGGCGGGGGACAGCTATCTGGCCCACGCCTGTGGCCGCAGCAACCAGCAGGCGGTGTTCCTCTCCACGTTGGGGAGAACCTACGCCCTCGAATCCCACACCCTGCCATCCGCCCGCAGTCAGGGCGAACCGCTCACCGGCCGCTTTGCGCTGGGGGCAGGGGAAGAGGTGCGCCATCTGGTGATGGGCAACGAAGGCGAGCCGTATCTGATCGCCAGCGACGCCGGTTACGGCTTTGTCTGCACCTATGACGATCTCATCGGCAAGAACAAGAACGGCAAGGCGCTGCTCACCGTGCCGGAAGGGGGTCTGGTGATGGCACCCCAGAGGATCGGCTCGCCGGAGACCGATCTCTGCATGGCCATCTCCAACGAGGGGCGCATGCTGCTGTTCCCGCTCAACACCCTGCCGGTACTCGGCAAGGGCAAGGGCAAGGGCAACAAGCTGATCAGCATTCCGTCGGCGCGGGTCAAGGCGCGGGAAGAGTTTATGGTGATGGCCGCCGTCATCCCGCAGGGGCAATATGTCACCCTGTTTGCCGGCAAGCGCAAGCTCACTCTTAAGCCATCTGACCTTGACTACTACCGCGGCGAGCGCGGCCGCCGCGGCGCCAAGTTACCCCGCGGTTTGCAGCGCGTCGATCGCATCGAGATTGAACCCGCCGCCGGTGCTGAACCGGTAGCCGGGGAAAATCAGGAAGGGTAATTAATATAAAAGGGCGCGAAAGCGCCCTTTTTATGTGGAAAAATATTTTTCATATCCGCTGTAAGGTCATTGTCATCGATAGACACTCACAGTATATGGTCAGTTTAATCTTCGGAGTGATTATGACGTTTTTTAGATTTTTCCTTTACTGACCAAGAGAGGATCTCCGAGTTTTTCAGTGTAAATCTTGTATGACCTATCTCTAGGTACATATCTTTACCTAGGCGAGATAATATTTTTGTATTAGTAAGAACACATTGCTTTTCAGGTGTGACCTTAGATATCAGGCCTAAGGTCAGTACTGTGTTGCAACCCTCGTTGTTTAAAATTATTGATTCTGTATCTATAGAACCAAATTTGTATATTTCCATTACTCTCTCTGGGATTCTATAGAAAAGTTCAAAAGATGAAAAAACCACATAAAAGGCAATGGTGCCTAATGTAGGGTAATATATTACCCCTTTAATTCCTTTGGGTTTGGCGGTTACGAGAATATTGGTGAGAACAATAAATCCAACTACAATAGGACCAATTAAAGCAGGAGAGCCTTTACTTGTACTTAAGTTTGAAACTGATATGGACAGTACAAAAAATATTGGAATGAATGCTAAGAGAGCGCAAACGAAGGAAGAAAAAATCATTTTTGATGTTTCTTCTAATGATTGCTTCTTACTTAGTGTTGACCTCTTGTAAATAATTAAGTGGGAAGTGATTATCACGCATATTAAATATGGAATTGAAATGAGCCAGCTTAATGTGAGGATTGCTAGAAATCCATAGAGGGATAATATTGGCAGTCCAAACCAAAGTGCCGTTTTGTAAAGTATTTTATGCCCATCTTCATCCTCCCAGTTACTCTTTATTGGTGATTCATTAGCCCAAGTGTTAGACCAAAACAAACCTGGTAATATCAGGATTGTAATAAACAGGATGACTATAATCATTGCTGTGATTGATGCAGCAGCAAGCAGTGTGACCGATGATTTGAAATCAAAGTCAGGCATGTATCCTATATTTGCATAGTAATAAACAAATATTGCACCACCGAACAGTAGAAATCCTGACCAAAATATAGAGGCTAGGTTTCCATAAGCATACTCTTTCAATTTATCACTATCCATATATACACCTAAATCATGCCGATTATGCATGTTTATCTGAAATGTAGATTAATAGCATGTAAAGAGAGTAGGGTTCAATAAATAGGATAAGTTACACGGCCATTAGGTCTGATTAGCGAAGCGTAATCAGACGATCGCGCAAACAGGTTGCCGTAATTCTGCCGGGGTTCCAGCTGATCTCTTCTCTATGTCCATCGCTACCGGGATTGCGGTGCGGACGATTACGCTTCGCTAATCGACCCTACTTCTCTCTGTTTCCTTTAACGTTCTGCTGCTTGTCGGCGGTTTGCTCCCCTCATCCCCGACCCTTCTCCCGCAAGGGGAGAAGGGAGCCCAGACCGCAGCAATTTTGGAATGCGTGACAGCTACGGCTACAGAGTGGCAGGTGCAGATCCCCTCTCCCCTTGGGAGAGGGTTAGGGTGAGGGAAAGCTGACAATAGGGCAAATGTCGCAACAGGCGCCAGGTTGCCCGTCTGAAAAAGAGCCATTCATTTCGCCAAAAGAGAAGGACCCCGCCATCCATGATGGCGGGGTCCTTTGCATTATCAGCCGCGTTGCTGATTCAACTGTTCGCGCTGGCAGGGGCCAATAAAATGGCTGGCCCGAACCCGATCAGACAGGAATGACAGTGGCTGCCACGGAGAAATCTGGGACGCCCACCCAGGGCGAGAGCGTGAACAAATTGTTAGGTTTGGACCAGCTTCGACAACCCTGCCGTTAACACCTTTTCGAGATAGTCGCTGCTCATGCCTGCAAATTGCTGTTTCTTCCGCAAGCTGGCTTTGCGCGTGGTCTCGGCACGCAGCATGTTCAGACGTAATTGGGACAGAGCCTTTTGTTTTGGCTTACAGGCGCCAGCCGTACCACCATCCCGCGGCCAGCAGGGTGAGGGTGCAAAAGCCGGTTTCGATGGCGCCGCCACTGCGCAGCGGCCAGCCCGGCAGGCGGTAACGGCGTTTGATGGGCCAGAAGAGCGGAATGCCCGCCGGGGTGAGCCAGTCCCCCAGCAGATGGCTGAGGTAGCCGACGATCAGGGCATCCTTGACCCCCATGGGCAGGGTGTCCGGCGGCAGGCTCTGGTTCAGCCCCCAGACGGCGGCGGCGACCGCCAGCAGACTGTGGGTGAAGCCACGATGGCCGAACAGCCGCGACAGAGGTTTCGAGATCCACGGCAGGCGCTGCCCCAGCACCGATTTGGGGTGGTCGAGATCCGGCAGCAGGGCGCTGGCCAGCGCGGCAGGGATGGTCTGCCACAGGCTGGCATCGGCCAGCGCCGGAGTGAGCTGCAGTTTATGGGCGATCAGGGTGCAGGTAACGGAGAAGAGCAGGTGCCCTTGGGCGGTCATGATGATTACGGCGTGGACAAGATGGCGGCGCATCTTACCAGCCTGATAGTTGTGGTCAGCTCTTATTTTAAAAATCAGGATGTTACGGCGAAAAAGCGCCCATATTGGGCGCCTTTAGGGTCTCTTTACAGCTTGCCTTTGACCAGCCACTTGTCGAGGGCGTTGGCAAAACGCTGCTTGTCGGCAGCATTTAAGGGGGCCGGGCCGCCGGTCTGCACGCCGGCTGAGCGCAGCTCTTCCATAAAGTTGCGCATGCCAAGACGCGCCTTGATGGTCTCGCGGGTGTAGATCTCGCCGCGGGGATTGAGTGCCTCGCCGCCAGCATCGATCACCCAGGAGGCGAGGGGAATATCGCCGGTGATCACCAGATCGCCGGGCTGAACCTGCTGGGCGATGACATGATCTGCCACATCGAATCCCTTCTCCACCTGCTGGGTTTTGATGAAGGGCGAGGGGGGCACCCGCAACCCCTGATTGGCCACCAGGGTGGTGACGACCTGGGCGCGGTGGGCGGCGCGGTAGAGGATCTCCTTGACCGGAATGGGGCAGGCATCGGCATCAACCCAGATGGGCATGGCATGGTTTCCTGTAGTGAAAGCGGATGGAAAACGAGAGCGGCCATGTTAACACAGGCCTCCCCTTCCCCGCGCGGGGCTGAGTCGGCCCCGCCTTTGGTGTAAGCTGGGGCCTGCACATGAAACGAGAAGGAGATGAGATGGATCGGGTGCCCGGTGAAGTGATTTATGCCCTGACTCTGGATGGCAAGGGTGGCATGGCGCCGCTGACGGCGGGAAGCGAAGTCCCGGCGGCGCATCCCGGCTGGCTGCATCTGGATTACGGCAATCCCGATTCGGCGCGCTGGCTGTTGCAGACCCCCTTGCTCAGCGAGGCGGCCAGGGAGTCGCTGCTCGGCCAGAGCAATCGTCCCAAGCTGGTGCGGATGGGGGAAACGGTGCTGCTGATCCTGCGCGGCATCAACCACAACAAGGATCACAGGCCCGAAGAGATGGTGGCGCTGCGTATCTTCATCACCCCGGATCTCATCATCAGCAGCCGTCGTCGTCCGCTGCTCTCAGAACAGGATGTCTTCAACCAGCTCAGGCTGGGGGGCGGAGCCGCTACCCCGGCCGACTGGCTGGTGGAGATCTGCGATGCCCTGACCGACCGGGCGGGGGAGTTTGTCGAGGAGCTGCACGACAAGATCCTCGATCTGGAGGAGATGGTGCTGATGCGCGACATGCCCGCCAATGGCCGGCTGGCGCTGATCCGCAAGCAGCTCATCATGATCCGCCGCTACCTCTCCCCCCAGCGGGATCTGGTGGCGCGGCTGGCCAACGAGAAGATCAGCTGGCTGGATGAGGATGATCGCCGTCGTCTGCTCGATATCGCCGATCGGCTGCGGCGCTGGCTCGATGACCTCGATGCCGGGGTGGCGCGCACCGCTGTGCTGGCAGACGAGATCAACAATCTGATGGCGGAGGCGACCAACCGCCGCGCCTACCAGATGTCGGTGATGGCGCTGCTCTTTCTGCCTGCCAGCTTCCTGACCGGCCTGTTTGGCATCAACCTCGGTGGAATGCCGGGGGCCGAGAGCCCGACCGCCTTCTGGGTTTTCTGTGGATCCTTGGTGGCGCTGGCAAGCGGGCTGGCGATCTGGCTCAAGCATCGGCGCTGGTGGTAAGGGGGCATAACCCATGTGGCAATCGATTGGCCTGACCCTGTTGCTGTTGCTGTTGCTGGGTCATACCCTGATCCGGCGGCTTATTCACAAGAGTCTGCTGGCGCTCGGCCAGAGCAGGCAGGTGAGCGAGAACCGGGTGCTCTACGTGGCCCATGTGTTCCACTTCCTGCTCGGCTGCGCCACCCTGCTGGTGCTGGCCGGGGTGTGGGGGCTCGACTTCTCTCGACTGGTGGTGCTCGCCTCCTCCTTCTTTGCCGTGCTGGGGGTCGCCATGGTGGCCCAGTGGTCAATCCTCTCCAACATCACCGCCAGCATCACCATCTTCTTCGCCTTCCCCTACAAGATTGGCGACCGGATCCGCATCCTCGACAAGGATGATTCGGTCACCGGCGTCATCACCGAGATCGGCCTCTTCTATGTGCGGGTGCGCGATGACAACGGCGATCTGGTCACTTATCCGGCCAACCTGATCCTGCAAAAGCCGGTCAGAAAGCTGGAGGGCAAGGTGGCGGAACCGCTGCAACCGGAATAGAAAGCAACCGGATTAACAAAAGGCTCCCTCGGGAGCCTTTTTACTGTGTGGTGGGTGGCGCTAGCGTTCGAAGAAGCGGTAGAGGTGCTCCACCTGAACCGGGCAGTCGGCCACCTGATGCAGATGTTCGCGGGCCTGCTCGACGGTGCCGAAACTGACCGGGCAGCCAAGGGTGTCGGTCAGCTCGTAGAGGGCGCCATCCTTGCCTCTGAATTCAATGAGCCAGCCGGGAATGGCCACATCGTGGAGGATTTCGGCCTCGTGCAGGATCTGTTGCTGATAGAGCTTACGAAGTTCACTGACTGTCATGATGCTCTCCTGTGGGGAATATCCAGCTCCAGTCTATGCCTGCTCTTTATATGCGGCAACGGAATCATCCCCGCAGGACCTCCCATGCCCAGCGGATGCGGATAAAGGTCTCGGCATTGACGCCCCGATCCGGATGGTGTTGCAGTGCCAGCTCCCGCCAGCGGCGGCGGATCGCCTCCTGACTCGCCCCCTCATTCAGCTCAAACAGGGCCAGCGCCTCGGCTTTGTGCCCCTCACCGTCGTAAGCACGCCAGAAGCAGTTGAGCAGGGCCTCAACTTCGGCACGATCGGTCTGCCAGAACACCTGCCAGTCGAGATAGTAGCTACGCAGATTTTCGCCAACGGCAAAGCCGTGGTTGACCTCCTGATTCCCGGCCAGCGGTTCGAGCCGGATATCCAGGGTGCTGATCACCAGCCACCAACCCTCTTCATAAGGCTATGTCCCAATTACGTGTTGCATAGGGCGCCCTAGCACCTCATGCAACACGTAATTGGGACATAGCCAAACAAAAAGGGCCCCTGACGAGGTCAGGAGCCCAAACAGTGGCACGAGCCACTAGAGGATCAGATCATGATGCCTGCGATAACAGCAGAGAGCAGGCTGACCAAGGTAGAACCGTAGACCAGCTTCAGACCGAAGCGGGAAACCATGTTGCCCTTCTCTTCGTTCAGCGCTTTTACCGCACCGGCGATGATGCCGATGGAGCTAAAGTTGGCGAAAGAGACCATGAAGATGGAGAGGATGCCGACGGTACGCGGAGAGAGATCGGCAGCAATCTTGCCCAGATCCATCATGGCAACGAACTCGTTGGTCACCAGCTTGGTCGCCATGATGGAGCCGGCTTGCAGCGCTTCACCACTCGGGATACCCAGGATCCAGGCGATCGGGTAGAAGAGGTAGCCCATGACGAACTGGAAGTTCACGCCAAATGCCATCTCGAACAGGTAGTTGATGAGAGCGATCAGGGCGATGAAGCCTACCAGCATGGCACCCACGATCACGGCAACGGTGAAACCGGCCATGATGTACTCACCCAGCATCTCGAAGAAATTCTCTTTCTTCGGTGTGTGGTGCTCGTCACCTTCAGCAATGGCCTTGATGTCGGTCACGGAGTTATCCGGCTCGTAGGGGTTGATCAGAGAGAGCACCACGAAGGTACTGAACATGTTGAGCACCAGCGCGGCAACCACGTAGCGCGGCTCGATCAGCTGCATGTAGGCACCAACGATGGACATGGAGACGGTAGACATCGCCGTCGCAGCCAGGGTGTACATCTGCTTCTCGTTCAGGTGAGGCAGGATGTTCTTGAGGGCGATGAAGTTCTCGGATTGACCGACGATCATCGAGCTGATGGCGTTGAAAGACTCCAGCTTGCCCATGCCATTGATCTTGGCCAGCACGGTACCGATACCGCGGATCACCAGCGGCAGCAGACGGATGTACTGCAGAATACCGATCAGCACGGAGATGAAGACGATGGGCATCAGCACCATCAGGAAGAAGGAGAAGGCCCCTTCATTGACCAGACCACCGAACACGAAATCGGTACCCTGCTTGGCAAACTCCATCAACTTGGTGAAGCCGGCCGCAAAGCCCCCCACTACCGCCAGACCCACTTCGGAGTTCAGCATGAACCAGGCCAGCGCCAGTTCGACCACCAGCAGTTGGCCAATGTAACGCAGTTTGATCTGTTTCCAGTTGTGGCGGTTAGCCAGCAGAGAGAGAGCGAGGACCATAACCAGTCCGAGCACAAAGTGAATATATTCCATACCTGTAGCACCTGAGTAAATTGTAATTTTTGACTGGCGCCATCATAGACATTTGCACATTTAAAAATCAGATGAACATCACAATACTGCACAATATTATGGGGGCGGAATAATAAAAACGTTTTTAAATTAAAAAATAAAAAAACCAATATTAATCACGCAACAAAATAATAAAAACAAAGAAAAAACATAACGTTATGAAACATTCGTTCCGTTTTGTGTTTTTTTGAAAAAATCAGATAGCATTTTGGTAACATCCATTTGAGACGATGACTGTTCATGGAATATTTCTCATTCATTATATTTATGATATTGAAAAAACAGAAAAACGTTTACTCTTGATAAACAATTATCTTGACGCTTAAAAAATAATCTTTTCGAATTATCAGTTATCACCCGCGATCTTTTTGACAACAAGTGTCTGCATCCCCCATCGTGGCCAACCGTTCAAAAATCCGCCACATCCGGTGCCACATTCTGGTATGATGCGCGGCCTTAGCGCTCGCGCATCCCCGTTTTCTCCGAAATAGAGTCCTTTTGTGAACAACAGCGAATTTAGCAGCCTGAACCTATCCCCCGCCCTGCTCGAGAACCTCACCACCCTGGGTTATCTGCAGATGACCCCGATCCAGGCCCAGAGCCTGCCCCTGGTGCTCGACGGCAAAGACCTGATCGCCAAGGCAAAAACCGGCAGCGGCAAGACCGCCGCCTTCGGCCTCGGCCTGCTGGCCAAGCTCAACGTAAACCGCCTTGAAGTGCAGGCGCTGGTACTCTGCCCGACCCGCGAACTGGCGGATCAGGTGGCTCAGGAGATCCGTCGTCTGGCGCGCGCCCTGCCCAACGTCAAGCTGGTGACCCTGTGCGGCGGCACCCCGACCGCACCGCAGTCCGCTACCCTGAGCTTTGGTGCCCACATTGCCGTCGGCACCCCGGGTCGCATTCTCAAGCATCTGGAGCAAGGCACGCTGGAGCTATCCGGCCTCAAGACGCTGGTGCTGGATGAAGCGGATCGCATGCTGGACATGGGCTTTGGCGAAGATATCAACCGGGTCATCAGCTATGCCCCCCAGCAGCGTCAGACCCTGCTCTTCTCCGCGACCTATCCGGAAGGGATCGCCCAGATGAGCCGCGGCGTGCAGCGCAATCCGGTCGAGGTGAGCGTGGAGTCCCTGCACGAGGGGAGCGCCATCGAACAGAAGCTTTACGAAGTGCCTGCCGGTCAGCGCCTCGACGCCCTCACCTGGTTGCTGAACCACTACCAGCCCAGCTCCTGCGTGGTGTTCTGCAACACCAAGCGCGCCTGTAACGACGTGGCCGACCATCTGGCTGCCAAGGGCTTCTCGGCGCTGGCGCTGAACGGCGATCTGGAACAGCGGGAGCGGGATCAGGTGCTGGTGCGCTTTGCCAACGGCAGCGCCACCATTCTGGTGGCCACCGATGTGGCGGCCCGCGGCCTCGACATCAAGGAGCTGGGCGCCGTCATCAACTACGAGCTGACCTATGATCCGGAAGTGCACGTGCACCGCATCGGTCGTACCGGTCGTGCCGGCCAGCAGGGTCTGGCCCTGAGTCTCTATCAGCCGAACGAGGCCCAGCGCGTCAACTTTATCGAAGAGTACCAGCAGGCTCCGATGCCGCTGGGTGATCTCGACAGCATCGGCCGCGACATCAAGCCGATCGCCCCGCAGATGGTGACCCTTTCCATCGATGCAGGTCGCAAGACCAAGGTGCGGGCCGGTGACATCCTGGGCGCCCTGACCGGTGAAGGCGGCATTGCCGGTGCCGACGTGGGCAAGATCCAGATCTCCGAGCAGTACTCTTACGTCGCGGTGAAGCGCAGCGTGGCGAGCGCCGCCCTCAAGCGGTTGCAGGAAGGCAAGATCAAGGGTCGCAGCTACCGCGCCCGCAAACTGGGCTAAGGTTCTTTGCAAGCCGTTAGCCAGACCACAGGCGCCTGACAGGCGCCTGTTTCATATCTCCGATGCCGCCATGCGGCAAGACAGGCACCATGACCCAAGCAATCCAAACCGATGTGAGCTGCCAGAACTGCGAAGCCTGCTGCTGCCGCCTCGAAGTGATGCTCTTTACCGATACCGGCGTGCCGGACCGTTATGTACTGGAACGGGAAGGCGAGATACCGGTCATGCGCCGGCTGGACGATGGCTGGTGCGCCGCCCTCGACCGCAACACCATGATGTGCCGTATCTATGAGGTACGGCCGCTGATCTGCCGCGAATTCGAAATGGGTGAACCCGACTGCGTTGAGGAGCGGGATAAATGGTTTCTCAACCTTGGCTAACCACGGAGTTCTGACAACAAAGGGCTCCCGGTACAGGGGCCCTTTTCATGGTTCGCGTTGGCAACCGGTGGTGATCTGTCAGGAGAGCGCCAACCCGATGGAGAGCAGCAGGCTGAACAGAAACGCGCTGATGGCGGTCTTCTTTAGGGCACCGGTCAACACCTCGCCATCGTAGCTTTCGCGCAAGGTGCGGGCCGCATCGCTGAGGGGCTTCATGGCGGGCAGGAAGATCCACGGCCAGAAACTGGCGGGCTGGATCAGGATAAAGGCGATGGTTACCAGCAACGCCGCCCCCAGCAGTACCCAGTGATAAGCGATGGCGCGGTTGCGGCCAAGGCGCACCGCCAGGGTGATCTTGCCGCTGGCGGCGTCGGTCTCGATGTCGCGCACATTGTTGATATTGAGCACGGCGGTGGCCAGCAGACCACAGGCGGTGGCAGGCAATAGCAGATCCCACTCCAGCGTCTTGGTAAAGAGGTAGTAAGAGCCGAGCACCCCCTGCAGGCCGAAGAAGAGGAACACCGAGATGTCGCCAAACCCGCGATAGCCGTAGGGAGTCTTGCCGACGGTGTAGGTCACCGCCGCGACGATGGCCGCGCCACCCAGCACTACAAATGCCAGGATCTGCAGCCACTGGCCACCGAAGGCGCAACCGAGCAACAGCAGGCCACTGGCCACCGCCGCCAGCGCGGTCAGCGCCATCGCCACACACATCTGCTTTTTGGTGATAAGACCGGAGACCACCGCCCGCTGCGGGCCGATCCGCTCACCGTTGTCGGCGCCGGAGACCGCATCGCCGTAATCGTTGGCCAGATTGGAGAGGATCTGCAGCAGGATGGCGGTCAGCAGGGAGAGCGCCATGATAGTGCCATCGAAGGCGCCACGACTGGCAGCCAGTCCCGACCCCAGCAGGATGGAGGAGCAGGCGAGCGGCAAGGTGCGCAAACGCGCCGCCAGCAACCAAACAGAGAAGGTATTTGTCATATTGTGATGGCCAAACAATCGGATATTGATCGTGTTAAGGGTTATCGAACCGGATTTGGGTATACTTGCCCCCTGAGAGTGCTGCACCCTCGGGCGATTTACATGGACGAATGGGCAGATAATATATAGGAAATGATCGCCTTTGGCATAAACCTACGGCATCCTGCAACCGGATCGCTCGTTACTACCCGGCTCAGACAAGAATCCATGTTGGCTCAGACCCATATCAAGCAACAACTGGACGCCCTGCGTCACAGCAACGTCAGCGGCTTCGTGCGGTTGCGAGTGGCCATCGAGATCCGCTCCTTTCTGGGCTGGCTCGCGGCGCAAACCCTCTATCCCCGCATCTACTGGCAGGCCCGTGGAGATGATCGTCCCGAATATGTCGCGCTGGGCGCCATTCAGGAACTGACCGAGCCGCACGCCATCAAGCAGGTGTGCACTAACACAGCCAACCAGCATCATGACGACAGCCCCCGCTACTATGGCGGACTGGCGTTCGATCCGGCCCAATCCGGCTGGCAAGGGTTTGGCCCCTGCCGTTTCGTGCTGCCCCGCATCGAGCTGGTGCGCCGTGGTGAGTGCGTGAGTCTCTGCCTCAACCTCTGGCTGGATGACGACAATCTCGAGGCCGAACTGCAGGCAGCAGAAGCCGCCCTCGATGCCCTGCACCCGGAAGCTCCGCTGCCCGCCCTGCAAAAGCAGCCCTGGCAGCGACAGGATTGCCCCGGCCCCGCCCAGTGGCAAACGCTGGTGGAGCGCGTCACCGCCCCCGATTTTCAGGCCCACACTCCCAAGGTGGTGCTGTCGCGCGAAAGCGTGCTGACCAGTCCGAACCATGATGCGGATATCAATCCCTGGGCCATGCTCGATCAGTGGGCCCGCCACGCCCAGGACTGCTTCCACTTCGGTTTTCAATTCTCCCCCGAGCAGGCTTTTATCGCCTGCTCCCCCGAGCGACTCTACCGCCGGGAAGGGAGACACCTCTTTACCGAGGCGCTGGCGGGCACCATCCGCCGCTCCGGCGATGAAGAGGTGGATGCCCAACTGGCCGCCGAACTGCTGGCCGACAGCAAGAACCGGCTGGAGAACCGGCTGGTGCACGCCGACATCCTCAGCCGACTGGCGCCACTGGCCCACGACGCCACTCTGACCGAGCCGCGCATTCTCAAACTGCGGCTGCTGCAGCACCTCAAGTGCGATATCGAAGCCGAGCTCAAGCCCGGGGTCTGCGACTGGCAGCTGCTCGACGCCCTCCACCCGACGCCGGCGGTGGGCGGCGCCCCTCGCGAGGCAGCGCTCGCCTTTATCCGCGAGTTCGAGCCCTATGATCGGGGCTGGTACGCCGGAGCCTGCGGCATGTTGAGTCGGGAGACGTCCGAGTTCTCGGTCGCCATTCGCAGCGCCCGCATTCATCCGGGCAGCGTCACCCTGTTTGCCGGTGCCGGCATTGTCGCCGGTTCCGAGCCTGTCGCCGAGTGGGCCGAGCTCGACAACAAGATCGCCAATGTGCTCTCCCTGCTGGGATAGTCATTCACCCTTTTCACGCCACGAGAGCCCCTATGCCCACCCGTAAAGAGCCTGCCAGCGAAGAGTTTGCCTGCACACCGTTTTCGAGCCAGCACGCCACCTTCAATCACGTCTGGTCCTCCCTCTTGCTGGAGGAGCTCTTTCGCCTCGGGGTGCGCGACATCGCGCTGGCCCCCGGCTCCCGCTCCGCGCCGCTGACCATGGCCGCCGCCGCCCATCAGGGCTTTCGTCGTCACCTGCACTTTGACGAGCGCGGTCTCGGCTTTATGGCGCTGGGGCTGGCCAAGGGGAGC
Source organism: Aeromonas sp. (assembly GCF_050633025.1). Taxonomy (GTDB): domain Bacteria; phylum Pseudomonadota; class Gammaproteobacteria; order Enterobacterales; family Aeromonadaceae; genus Aeromonas. The sequence goes on along the minus strand of NZ_JBODRQ010000022.1, from coordinate 11,248 downwards.
AACCGGCCGGTGGCGGTGATCATGACCTCGGGCACCGCGGTAGCCAACCTCTGGCCCGCCGTGGCAGAGGCCCAGCTCACCGGCGTGCCACTGATTATTCTCTCCGCCGATCGCCCCCACGAGCTTATCGACAACGGCGCCAATCAGGCGATCGACCAGCAGGGGATCTTCGGCCGCTACCCTGTCTATCAGCAGAACCTGCCGAGCCCCACCCCGACCATTCCGGCCGCCTTCGTGCTGAGCTCGGTGGATCAGGCGCTGGCCAAACAGGCGCTCACCCCCGGGGTGGTGCACTTCAACTGCATGTACCCCGAGCCCCTCTACCCGGGCGAGCACTATCAGGATTTCTCCGACTATCTGGCCCCCCTCGGTGACTGGCTCGGCTCGCACAAGCCATGGAGCCCGTGGCAACAAAGCGAGCCGAGCTGCCCACCTCAGGCGGAGTGGGAAAGCTTTCAGCAAAAGCGCGGCATCGTTGTGGCTGGTCGCATTACCGACCCGCAGCAGGCACAGGCCGCAGCAGTACTGGCAGAGCAGCTCGGCTGGCCGCTGCTGGCAGACCTGCAGAGCCAGATCCGCTTCGATAGCCGCAACCTCATCCACATGGATATGGCGCTCAACGACCCTGCATTCGTCGCCGAGCTGGGCCGTGCCGAGGTGCTGCTGCAATTTGGCGCGCGGCTTGTCTCGAAGCGGCTTGGCCAGTTCATCAAGCACCATTCATGGCAGGATTACTGGCTGGTGGATCCGCAACCGGCGCGGCTCGATCCCGACTACCGGCTGCGCAACCGGCTGCTCTGCAGTGCCAGCGCTTTTGCTGCGGCACATCCGGTCACTACCCAGGGCCCTTGGCACACATTGGCCGAGCTGCAACATAACGCCAGCCAGCAGATCGCCGCTGCCTGCGAGCACTTCTCCGAGCTTGGGGTCTGCCATCGCCTCAATTCCCTTATCGAAGGACAGCTGTTTGTCGGCAACAGCATGCCAGCCCGACTGATGGATATGCTCGGCGAAACGGGCAAGGGGCCGAGCCGGGTGATGACCAACCGTGGCGCCTCCGGCATCGATGGCCTGATCGCCACCGCCTATGGCTTTGCCCAATCGATCGAGCCGGGCAGCGATGAGCCCACCACCCTGCTGCTTGGCGATCTCAGCGCCCTGCACGATCTCAACAGCCTCGCCCTGCTCAGCAAGGCGAGCCGACCGCTGGTGGTGATCCTGCTCAACAACGATGGCGGCAGCATCTTTCGTATGTTGCCGGTGCCCACCGAAGGGGAGCTGCTGGAGAGCTACTATCGGCTGCCCCACGGTCTCAGCTTTGAACATGCCGCCGCCATGTTTGGCCTCGCCTATCGGGCGCCGACCACCCTGCCCGAGTTCGAACGCGATTACCGCGCCGCCCTCCAACATGGCGTTACCTTGATCGAGATCCGGGTACCGAGCGAGCAGGTGGCCGAAGATCTCAAGGCGCTGGGGGCCGCCATCCGTGGCAAATAAAAATACCAATGTGCCGCTGGTGTTGCTGCACGGCCTGCTGGGGGATGGCGGCGACTGGCAACCGGTGATCGACCGGCTGCCCGCCATCCGCTGCATCGCCCTCGATCTGCCGGGTCACGGCCAGCATAGCGATCTCAACGTCAGCGACTTTGAGCAGAGCCACCAGTGGCTGGTCACCGAGCTGGCCAGCCGCAACATTGAACGCTATCTGCTGGCGGGTTACTCGCTGGGTGGGCGACTGGCCCTCTATCACGCCAGCCGCGAGCCCGTCGGACTACGGGGGCTGCTGCTGGAGAACTGCCACCCAGGGTTACCAGCCAGTGAGCGGACCGCCCGCATCCAGCACGATGAGCTGTGGGCGCAGCGTTTCGAGCGCGAGCCCCTGGCTGACGTGCTGACAGACTGGTATCGGCAAGGGGTGTTTGCCGATCTTGACGATGCGGCCCGGGCCAGCCAGATCGCCCGCCGCCTTGGCAACGACGGTCAGGGCATCGCCACCATGCTGCGCGCCACTTCGCTCGGCAAGCAGCCGGATCTCGCCCCCTGGCTCATGGCGAGCCAGCTGCCGGTTACTTATGTGAGTGGCAAGCGGGATCACAAATTCCATCAGCTGGCTTGCCTCCTGGCGAGTCAGCATAGCAAAATCAACCACTTGGAGCTGGATGGCGGCCACAACCTGCATGCCCACCAGCCTGAGATTTTTGCCCGCCTCCTCGCGGAGTGGGTCAACCAACAACGAGAAGAGAAGCGTCATGATTGAAGCAATGACTGAAGCGGAACTCTATGCCCCCGTCGAGTGGCGTGATTGCTCCGCCGGTTACGAGGACATCCTCTATCACAAGTCCGGCGATGGCATTGCCAAGATCACCATCAACCGTCCCCAGGTGCGCAACGCCTTCCGTCCCCGCACCGTCAAAGAGATGCTGCAGGCGCTGGCCGATGCCCGTTATGACGAGCATATCGGCACCATCATCCTGACCGGTTTTGGCGAGAAAGCCTTCTGCGCCGGCGGCGACCAGAAGATCCGTGGCGACTACGGTGGATACCGGGATGACGAGGGGACTCACCACCTCAACGTGCTCGACTTCCAGCGCGACATCCGCACCTGCCCGAAACCTGTGGTTGCCATGGTGGCCGGTTACGCGGTCGGTGGCGGCCACGTGCTGCACATGATGTGTGACCTGACCATCGCCGCCGACAACGCCCAGTTTGGCCAGACCGGCCCGAAAGTGGGCTCCTTCGACGGCGGTTGGGGGGCTTCCTACATGGCTCGTATCGTCGGCCAGAAGAAAGCCCGCGAAATCTGGTTCCTCTGCCGCATGTACGATGCGAGCCAAGCCCTCGACATGGGTCTGGTCAACACCGTCGTGCCGTTGGCGGATCTGGAGCGTGAAACCGTGCGCTGGTGCCGCGAAATGCTGCAAAACAGCCCGATGGCGCTGCGCTGCCTGAAAGCGGCCCTCAACGCTGACTGTGATGGTCAGGCGGGCTTGCAGGAGTTGGCGGGCAATGCCACCATGCTGTTCTACATGACCGAAGAGGGTCAGGAAGGCCGTAACGCCTTCAACGAAAAGCGTCGCCCCGACTTCTCCAAATACAAGCGGAACCCCTGATGACACTAGCCCTGTATCGCTATCAACTGCCTTTTACCCAGCCACTGACCTTTCACGGCAAGGTGGAGGTGGCGCGAGAGGGGCTGTTGGTGCGCATCAACGACGGCTGGGGGGAAATTGCCCCCCTGCCCGGCTTCTCGAAAGAGAGCCTGCAACAGGCAGAGGCAGAAGCCCTTGCCACGCTGGCGGCCCTGGCCGCCGGTGACACCCCGAACCCCGTGCTGCCGTCGGTGCAATTTGGCCTCGACTGCGCGCGCCGGACATGGCCCGAGCAGCGCAACCCGCTGCCGGAGCCCTATCCCCTCATTCAAGGCTCCCCCCAGGAGCTGCTGCGCAACTGGAAAGAGTGGCTGCACCGCACGCCCGGCAAGGCCAAGCTGAAGGTGGCGCGCTACCCGATGCGTGACGAGCTGGCGCTGATCCGCCTGCTGTGCGATCGCCTCCCCTCCCTCAAGCTGGTGCTGGACGCCAACCAAGGCTGGACTCGCGAGGAGGCGTGGACCTTCTGCGGCCACCTCGACCCGAATCGCATCGAGTATCTGGAAGACCCCTGCGCCGACTTTGCCGACATCGCCTTTGTCGCCAACCGCACCGGCATGCCGGTGGCGCTGGACGAAATGCTGGCACAAGGCAAGCCGTGGGAGCCGATCCCGCAACTGCGCGCGCTGGTGCTCAAGCCTACCCTGCTCGGTTCACTCACCAACTGCGAAGCGCTGATCGCCCGCGCCCGCGAACTGCGGCTCAAGGTGATCATCTCCTCCTGCTTCGAATCGGATCTGGGCCTGAACCAGCTCTTTCATCTGGCAGGCGAATGGGCGCCGGAACAGGCGCCGGGTCTGGATACCCGCCGCTGGATGGCTGGCAATCTGCTGGGGGAAGATGGCAAACCGGATCTGAGCCGACTGGAGCAACTGTATTACCGTGATTGACCCCTCCCGTTCACCCGAACAGACGCCTTGCCCGGTACGCCACCGGGCAATCACAGCCTCGAACCGCATTGCCATCCACGCCGCCTCGTCCCTCAGTTACCACCAGCTCGATGCCCGCCTCAACAGCCTGTGCCAACAGCTGAAACAAGCCGACGTGCGCCGTGGCGATCATCTGGCTGCGGTGGTGCGCGGTGCGCTGGAAGATGTGCTGCTGGCGTGGGCCTGCGTGCGCAGCGGCGTAGTGTTCTGCCCGCTCAATCCCGCCTTCCCTCTTGAAAAACAGCGCGAGCTGGCGGTGCAACTCGATGCCGATGCCTTCTGGTCGGCAGGGGAGATCCCGGCAGGCAACTGGCAACCCTTGCAACTCGACTTCACGCACGAACTACCGGCAAGCGAGGAGGCGTGGCCGCTGGCATCGACCCAGCTCAACAACATGATCCTCACCTCCGGCTCCAGCGGCACGCCGAAAGCGGTGGTGCACCGGCTCTGCAACCACCTTGCCTCGGCGCGCGGCTCTGCCACCCTCATTCCCCTCGATGAGGCCTGCGGCTGGCTGCTCTCCCTGCCGCTGTTCCATGTCGGCGGCTACGCCATCCTGTTTCGGGTCTTTCTGGCGGGCGCCACGTTGGTGCTGGATCAGCGTGAACGGCCCCTCAAGGAGCGGCTGGAGTGCCAGCCCATCACTCATCTCTCGCTGGTGCCGACCCAGCTCTGGCGCCTGCTGGCAGAGGGTTTTGATCCCGCCCATACCCGCCTGCGCGAATTGCTGCTCGGCGGTGCCGCCATCCCGCAACCGCTGGTGAGCCGTCTCTGCGCCATGGGGCTCGAACCCAAGGTGAGTTATGGTCTCTCCGAGATGGGCAGTCAGGTCTGTACCGCTATCCCCGGCGATGCTGGCGTAGTTGGCAAACCGCTACCGGGGCGGGTGGTGTGCATCAGGGAGCAGGAGATCTGCGTGCGCGGCGCTACCCTGTTTGCTGGTTACTACCGAGATGGCGAGCTGGAACTACCCCTTGATGGCGAGGGCTGGTTTCATACCCGCGACAAGGGACGCTTCACTGCGGCAGGGGAACTGCTGGTGGAGGGGCGACTCGATAACCTCTTTATCTCGGGGGGCGAAAACATCCAGCCCGAGACCATAGAGCAGCGACTGGTAGATCATCCCGCCGTCGCCCAGGCGCTGGTGGTGCCGGTGCCTAGCGACGAGTGGGGCCAGCGCCCCGCCGCCTTTATCGACTGGCACGGCGAGCCGGTTCCCGACTCCGAACTGGCAGCCTGGATCCGCAGCACCCTGCCCGGCTTTATGGTGCCCGACCACTGGCTCCCCTGGCCCGATCTTGGCGGTAATCTCAAACCCTCCCGCCAACTGCTGGGCAAGGTAGCCCGACAACAGACCACTCGGGCACGACAAGCTGAATGAGATCGGACTCACAATTTACCGATCTTCTTTGAAAACAAAAAAGAACCATGTGAGTCCTCACTGCGGCGCCAGCTCCCGATAATCCGTATAGATGCAAAGCCATGACATCTTATTGATTTATATGTGTTAAAATTGACAATTGATACCCCTTTGGATCCATTTAAATTGCCTTGCGATTACTCGCAAGACAATACACAAACAACAACAAAGGGATAAAAATGAACCGTTCAGGTACCGGGTGGCTGCTGCTGGCAGGCCCCTTGCTTTTGGCGACATCCTCGGCGCAAGCCAACTACTCCCCCAATGACTGGCGACAGTATCAGCTGACTGGCGAATCGAGCCGGCAACTGGCCGCTCGCATCACCGAGATCACCTACGAGCTCAAGGCGCGTAGCAGCAATGCTCCTTACCAGAAGCTTAGGGTCTACCGTCGCTTCGACTGGCAGAGCAGCGATCTCACTGCACTGGCCGAACAGCAGTGTGGCGAGCCGCAGCTCAAGGTAGATGCGGGCTGGCAGATCCGCTTCGTGCGCTGTGAGGATCGGATTCCTGCGGGCAAGCTCATCCCCGCCAGCAGTGATGACTTCGGTTATGGCCTCAAGCAGGGTCGCTGGGAGCAGCTGGCGGGCACGCCGACCGCCCAACGGCAGGATCGCCTGCCGCTGCCGCAAGCCATCATCCTGGGTCAGAGCGAAAGGGAGCTGGGTCGCTGCGAACTCAACGCGCAGGGCCGCTGCACCGAGCTCGAGTGGCACTATCAGCCGCAGGATTGGCAGCAGTTGCAGGTACTTGAAGAGACCCCGAGTGAGCGGGATGGTCGGTTAGAGCAGATCTTTTTCCGCCTGCAGCCGGTGGCAGGCAGTCAGGCTGCCGCTCAGGTCAGCGAGATCCATGTCTGGCGTCGCTATCAGTGGCAGCTGGATCAGCTCACGCCTCAGCAGGAGTGTGATGAGCCACAGGAGCGCAAGGAGGGGAGCAACACCATCCGCTATCGCATCTGTCGTCAGGTGATCCCTGCAGGCAGCGAGGTTCAGGTCACGCTGCAAGATAGCGGCTACCAATACCCGGTCGCCGGCGGCGAGTGGCAACCCCTGCCAGAGAGCAAAGAGTGGCAGGAGAGCCGGGTGCTCAATCGCTCCATCGTGCTGGCCAGCAAGGAGGAGCAGCTGGAGTGCCGCCGTGCCAACGGTCGTCTCTGCTCCGAGCCCGAGCAGCCCGATGTGGATCTGCTCGACAGCGATGCCGCCAAACTGGTGGCCGACGTGAGTGGCCAGAACAGTCCTGCCTGGCAGGCGGATTACGGCCACGATGATGCCAAGCTGATGGCGGTGGTGCGCGGGATGCGTGCACTGCTGGCGGCCAACCAGCCGACCCATCCGGCAATGGACAAGCTGCTCTACTATGTGCGCGCCCACAACTACCACGGCGGCGTTGGCAAGGAGAGTGATCAGGTCGCCCGGGCACTGGCCGGAGTGATGATTGATCTGCTCAACCACCCATTGCTGCTGGGAGCTGAACCACAGGATCAGGCTGGCACAGTGCTGGAAGCCTGGAGCGTGGCGGCGCAGGGACAACTTGGCCAAGCCGCCTTCCGCCAGAGTGCCGCCCCCATGCTGGCCCAGCTTAACCAGGCGTTCGGCTATGCGGTGCAACATGCGGCGCAGATCAATGGCCACAAACCTTGGGCCGATGGCCTGTTCGAGCTGCTCAATCTGGTCGATCAGAGCGCCTCTTACGGTCCGCAGGCTGACTTCAGCGCAGCTGTGCTGCAGCAGGAGGCGGCATTGCGCCAGAGCCTGCTGCAACTGGGCCTGAGCGAGCTGGCCCTCTGGAAACAACGCGATGGCTCACGGGATCTGTTTATCTTCAACAACATCCTCGATGCCCACAGCCGCCTCTACCAGATGATGCGCTACCTCCATCGCACCAGCCTGGATAAGGCGATTGCCTATCGCCAGCAGCTGGATCGCGATGTCATCGCCATCATGCGCCAGCAGGGGCTGGTCCCGGGCGGCCAGCATTCGGCTGCCATGCTGGAAGCGGTATCCCTGACCCTCTCCACCTACTACCTCACCTACACGGATCGCACCAGCGAAGCCTGTGTCAGTGGCGAGTTTGCCGGGCTTTGTACCCCGATCCGCATGGAAGATATTCTGCCGTTCGAGCACACCTGCTCACCCACCCTGCGTCTGCGCGCCCAGGATCTGACCCTGGCTCAGGCCGAAGGGATCTGCCGCGAGCTGGGTGATGAAGAGCAGCGCTTCCACCAGCAGATGGAGACAGGCTGGCAACCGGTGGCCGATGATCACAACGAGGCGCTGGAGCTGGTGATCTTCAACTCCTCCGCCGACTGGGGCCGCTACGGCAGCGCGCTGTTTGGCGTCTCTACCGACAATGGCGGCATCTATATCGAGGGGGATCCGGCTCGGCCCGGCAATCAGGCCCGCTTCTTCGCCTATGAGGCGGAGTGGAAACACCCCGCCTTCCAGGTGTGGAACCTGCGCCACGAGTACGTTCACTATCTCGACGGCCGCTTTAACCAGTACGGCAGCTTCGGCCACTATCCGCTCAACCGCACCACCTGGTGGGCCGAGGGGATTGCAGAGTACATCGCCCACGGCCAGTGCTTTGCCCGGGGTCTGGATAACGTGGCAAACCGCCCCGCCAACCAGCGCCCGACACTGGCGGCGATCCTCCACCTTGACTACGCCCAGGGTGGCGAGATGGTCTACTCCTGGTCCTATACCGTGCACCGCTTCCTCAACGATACCGGTCGCGGCGCCAGCTGGCTGGCGCTGGCACAGGCGCTGCGCAATCCGGATCGACAACAGGCGATGAGCGACTTCGAAGGGGAGCTGGATCGCCTGATCGCCAACGACAGCGACGCCTATCAGGCGTGGCTCACCCGGGATCTGCTGCCCTGGTGGCAAGCCAACAAGGAGTCAGACGCCTGCAAGGGTAACGACTCCGCCCACTGATAAACCTTCACCGACCAGAGGGGCTGCCACCGCAGCCCCTCTCTTTATCCTCCCGCTCTCCCGGCCTCTGCTGCGACAACCTCTGCCCGAATGAGGTGCCCGCCCGTTATCAAGCCTGACGCCTGCGGCCGAGTTGTAATAGAATGCCGATAGCCACTCCCAATTTCAGACCCTGACCGCACCGCGCATGAAGAAGTTTGCCAAGATCCTCCTCGCCTGCCTGCTGATACTGCTGGCACTGATTGCCTCGGTGCTAGCCTATAGCGAATGGATCGTCTCGGATGCCCGCCACTACACCCATGATCGGGTGGACCAGGTGCCCTACAACCGGGTCGCGGTGGTGCTGGGTACCTCCAAATATCTCTCCGGTGGCGGCCCCAACCACTACTTCAAATACCGCATCAAGGCGGCGGCCGAGCTCTACAACAATGCCAAGGTGGACTTCATCATCGTCTCCGGTGACAACGCCACCGTGCAGTACAACGAGCCGCGCCAGATGCGCCGCGCCCTGATCAAGGCGGGCATCCCCGCCTCCGCCATCTATATGGATTTCGCTGGCTTCCGTACCCTCGACTCTGTGGTTCGCGCCAAGGAGGTGTTTGGCCAAGAGCGCTTTACCGTGGTCTCCCAGGGCTTTCATAACGAGCGGGCCATTTTTATCGCCCGCCATTTCGGTATCGACGCAGTCGGCTTCAATGCCGAAGATCCCAGCGCCTATCAGGGGATCCGCACCCGGGTACGGGAAGTCTTTGCCCGCCTGATGGGGTTGCTCGACCTCTATGTACTGGACAAGGGGCCCAAGTTCCTCGGGGCACCGGTCCCCATCGGTCTGCCTGTGCCTTGCCAGTCACTGAGCACCATCGGCAGCCTGCAACCCTGCCTCAAACAGCACAAACCAGCCGCAGAGCAGGCCAAACCAACGGCAGTATCCGCAGTAGTCACTGCACCGGCCATCACTCCGGCTATTTCCGCTGCGGCAGCGACTGAACCGGTCACGCCCGTCAAACCCGTGGCAGAAGCCGCCGCCAAGGCCCCCACCGCGCTCTTGCCCACTTTGCCACTAGCCCCTTCCGCTGCCAGCGCCGGCTCTTCCTCCTGATAAACCAGATTCCCGGCTATCCGGGTTAGCCCGCCAAAAAAGAACGGCCACCCTGTCGGGGTGGCCGTTCTGCGGTCGGGTAATCCGACATTAAATGTTGTTGGCTGGTGATGGTGGGGCAATCCCCAGCAGCAGGTGATCCATCATCCCCACCATGCGCCCTATCTCGGGCTTGGTGATGGTATCGTTGGCCCCCAGTTGCAGCGCTTTCTGGCGGTTATCATCGCTCATCAGGGAGGAGAACATCACGATGGGCATCTCCTTGTAGGAGGGGGTATCCCGCAGCCGCTTGAGCAGGTGCATACCATCCATGCGCGGCATCTCCACATCGGTGATCACCGCATTGACGAAGCCGGTCACCGGCATTCTCTCCTCCTGGGCCAGACGATCGAAATCCGTCATCATCTCCAGCCCCTCTCCTCCGTCCTTGGCCGTAATCACGTTGTAGCCAGCGGTGCGCAGGGTGGTCTCGATCATCTTGCGGATAAAGGCCGAGTCATCCACCACCAGAATGGTTTTGCCCTGGCGCAGCGCCATCATGCGATCGTCGATGAGCACCTTGCGGTCCTGAGTGACATCGTATTTCTCCATGCTGAGCTCGGGGTTGATATCGGCGATAATCTTCTCGAAGTCGAGGATCATGATGAGGTTGCCATCGCGTCTGACCACGGCCACCACGCAGTCGTTCTCCCCCGCTTCCAGAAACTGGCTGGGGGACTCCACATCCTCCCAAGATACCCGGTGGATCCTGCTGACACTATCGATCAGGAAGCCGTTGGCCATCTTGTTGAAATCGGTGACGATCACCACCTTGTGGCTGGGGTCCGGGTTGGTCTTGATGCCGAGCCACCCCGCCAGATCCACCAGCGGGATGAGGCGATCCCGCAGGGAGAATACCCCCACCATATGACGCTGGGCATTGGGGTAATCGGTGGTTTCCGGCACCCGGATCACCTCGCGTACCTTGGCGACGTTGATCCCGTAATAAGCGGTTTTTTCACGGCCGTCCGGTAGCTGCTTCTTGAGGTGAAACTCGATGATCTCAAGTTCGTTGGTGCCACTTTCGGTCAGGATAGATTTACGCACTTCCCCATCTTTGGACATCATGGTGACTCTCATTCTGGTTGCGCGGGCAGCAGACCGCTGCGGTTTTCCCTCAGTATAGGAATGGATTTCACCCAACGGCTCGGATCTCGGCAAGATTGCAGCCTTAACCGCTTGATCCCGCAGGCTGGCACGATCGTATCTGCCAATCAGGACAACATTGGCAGATGGTGAACCCCACCATGTCCTCATAAGGAGCCAGAGATGAGTGAAGGCATAGTCGTGATTGGCGCTTCTGGCGGTATCGGGGCGGCTCTGGTAGCACACTGGCTGGCGGCGGGTGTCGGGCCAGTGATTGCCATCAGTCGTCAACCCGCACCTGCTGGCCTCTCATCGCCGGGTCTGCACTGGCTATGTTGCGATTACAGCGATGAGCAGATGGTAGCTGCGGTAGCCCGTATCGCGGAGTTGGCACCGAGACCGCATCGGGTGGTGATCTGCAACGGCATCCTGCATCAGGGGGAGATCCAGCCAGAGAAACGACTCGAAGCAATCAATCTCGATGCCATGACCCGCTTCTACCAGACCAATGCCTTGCTGCCGCTGCGCTGGATCAGCCAGTTGTTACCGCTGTTTGGCCGCGAGCCTTGCACTCTGGCCGTTCTCAG
>NZ_JBODRQ010000021.1:0-37142 GCF_050633025.1 Aeromonas sp. | reverse complement strand
CGCGTGCCCAAAGGGGAGGTAAAGTCATGACCATGCAAGCGGCATTTCACTTCCCCTCCCTTGTCTGGGACTGGCCCATCGCTATCTATCTCTTTCTGCTCGGCATCTCCGCTGGCGCCACCACCCTCTCGGTGCTGCTGCGCCGCAAGGGGGCCGGCAGCGAAAGCGGCATCATCAAGGCGACCGCCATTCTGGCGCCGGTGAGCGTGATATTGGGGCTGCTGATCCTTATCTTCCATCTGGCCCGCCCCTGGACCTTCTGGAAGCTGATGTTCCACTACCAGTTCGACTCCGTGATGTCGATGGGGGTCATGCTGTTCCAGCTCTATATGGCGGTGCTGTTCGCCTGGCTGGCGGTGGTGTTTCGCTCCGAGATCGAGGCAATGCGCAGCCGGTTGCTGAAAGAGAAGTTCGCTTTTGTGGATGGGCTGATTGGCTGGCTCGCCCGCATCGAACGGCTGCTGGCACCGCTATTGCTGCTGCTCGCCGTGCTGCTGGGGGCCTACACCGGCTTTCTGCTCTCGGCGCTCAAGACCTATCCGCTCTTGAACAACCCGGTGCTGCCGGTGCTGTTTCTGGTATCCGGTATCAGCTCCGGCATCGCCTCCACCATCTTGCTGGCAGTGACGATCTTCAAGGAGAACCATCACAGCCAGGGGGTGAGCTTCGTGCATCGCTTCGAGCGGCCGGTGCTGGCGGTGGAGGTGCTGCTGCTGGTCTGCTTCTTTACTGGCCTCTATTTCGGTGGTGGCCAGAAAGAGGTGGCGATGTGGGCGGCCATCGGCAGCGGCTTCTGGGCTCAGGTGTTCTGGGTCGGCGTGGTGGGGATCGGCATGCTGCTGCCCCAGCTGCTCGCCCTGCTGACCCCGGCGCCCCTGCGGGAGCGAAACGGCCATCTGGTGCTGGTCTGCAGTCTGACCCTGATGGGGATCCTGCTGCTGCGCTACTTCGTGCTCTATGCCGGCCAGATGACAGTAGTTTAAAGGTATGATCACCAGCGCCAGCCACCTTCGGGTGACTGGCGCTTATTTGTTGCGATGAATTGTTGCTAAGAATGTGGATGTTATCCCCCAGCGCCGGTACGGTGCAGACGCTGCGGCATAACATAGACGAATAATTGACTGGAGGTTGTGTGCTGGCGGAGCTCGGCTATCTCTCACTGTTGCTGGCGACCGGGCTCGCCCTGCTGCAAGGGCTGCTGCCCTGGCTGGGATTGCGGCTCGCCTCACGGCCGCTGCTGGGCTGTGCAACACCGCTGGCCCTCCTGGTCGCGATCCTGCTGTTGGCCGCCCTGCTGCTGCTCGCCAGCTGTTTTGGCCTCGATGACTTCACTCTGGTCTATGTGGCCCAGCACGCCAACAGCGCCCTGCCTCTTGGCTTCAAGCTAGCGGCGGTGTGGGGCGGCCACGAGGGCTCCATGCTCTTTTTCGTCTTTGCGTTGGGGCTGTGGGGCGCTCTGGTGGCCCTTTGCTCCAAGCGGGTCGATCCGCTGATCCGCACCCGGGTACTGGCCATCATGGGGCTGATCGTCGGGCTCTTTGCCCTCTATACCCTGATCTTCTCCAGCCCGTTTGACCGCCAATTCCCGGGGCCGCTGGAGGGGCGCGATCTCAATCCCATGCTGCAAGATATCGGCCTTATCATCCATCCGCCCCTGCTCTATCTCGGTTACGTCGGCTTTGCGGTCAACTTCGCCTTCGCCATGGCGGCGCTGCACTCGGGTCGGCTCGATGGCGCCGTGGCCCACTGGAGCCGCCCCTGGGCGCTCGGCTCCTGGGTGTTTCTCACCGCCGGTATCGTGCTGGGCTCTTGGTGGGCCTATTACGAGCTCGGCTGGGGCGGCTGGTGGTTCTGGGATCCGGTGGAAAACGCCTCCCTCTTGCCCTGGCTGCTCGGCACCGCCCTGTTGCACGCCCTAGTGGTGTGCGAGAAGCGTGGCGCATACGGCCACGCCGTGTTGCTGCTCTCCATCTTTACCTTTTCACTGAGCCTGCTCGGCACCTTCGTGGTGCGCTCCGGGGTGCTCACCTCAGTGCACGCCTTTGCGGTGGACCCCAGCCGCGGCCTCACCCTCTTGTTGCTGCTCGGCTTGCTATTGACCTGCGCCCTCACTCTGTTTGCCCTGCGGGCGGACATTCGCGCCCCCTATGCCCGCTTCGGCTTGCTCTCAAAAGAGGGGCTGCTCGGCGCCGCCATCCTGCTGCTCAGCGTGGCCTGCGCCAGCGTGCTGCTCGGCACCTTCTACCCCATGGTGTTCCAGTCGCTCCATCTTGGCTCGCTCTCGGTGGGCGCCCCCTATTTCAATACCATCTTCGTGCCGCTGGCCCTCTGCCTGATGGGGCTGATGACCCAACTTCCGCGCCTGCGCTGGCAGCAGCTTGCGCCACATTCCCGACTCAACGTTCTGTTCCCGCCGCTGTTTGGCCTGCTTGGCGGCGGGCTGCTTAGCTTGGCCTATCTGGAACAGGGATCGTTTTCCGGTAGCTGGGTTGGCATTCTCGCCAATATGGTGAGCCTCTGGCTGATGGCCAGTCTATTGCTCCCGCTCATGCAACCAACGTCGCTGCGCGAGCTCACCCTCAATCGGTTTGGCAGCTTGCTGGCCCATCTCGGGGTGGCGGTGTGTGCCCTCGGAATCGCGCAGGTGAGTCACCACAGTCAGGAAGGAGGCACAGTGCTAAGTGCCAACCAACCCTACCAGCTCGGCGCGTTCGAGTTTCGCTATGAGGGGCGCGAGCCGGTGATTGGCCCCAACTACACCGCCGAGCGCATCACGCTTAGCGTGCACAAGAATGGTAAAGAGGTGGCGCGGCTGACGCCGGAGCGGCGCCACTACAGCGTGCGAACCATGAACATGAACGAGCCCGGGATCAAGTGGGGAATGCTCGGCGATCTCTACGTGGTGCTGGGTGAGAAGATGGGGCCAGATGCCTATGCCATGCGGCTGCACTACAAGCCGCTGGTGCGCTGGATCTGGCTCGGCGGCCTGTTGATGATGGCGGGCGGCACCCTGCGCCTGCTCGCCCGTCGCCCCTTGCTTGCCTCCCGTTCTGTTGCGGTTGGCACCTCCCGTCCCCGGCTCGAACAGGAGGCGTTATGAGATCCCGCCTGCGCCTCTTTCTTCCCTTGCTGCTAACCCTGGGCCTCGGCGCCCTGCTCTGGCTCGGCCTTGGCAACAATCCCTACAGCCAGGATGAAGCGACGCTCGGACGTACCCTGCCTGCGTGGCAGAGCGACAATCTGCTGGATGGGAGTCCGATCCAGACCGCCAGCCTCAAGGGGGAGCCCTTTGTCCTTAACGTCTGGGCCAGCTGGTGCCCTAACTGCCGCGCCGAGCATCCGCTGCTCAGCGAGCTCGCTGGCACAGTCCCCCTCTACGGCCTCAATTACCGGGACAAGGGGGATGCGGCCCGCGCCTGGCTTATTCAGGCGGGCAACCCCTATCGCGCCGTGCTGGCCGACCCTGACGGCAAACTTGCCCTTGAGCTCGGCGTATACGGCACGCCGGAGACCTATCTCTTTGCCGGCGATGGCACCCTGCTGACCCGCCATACCGGCCTGCTCACCCAGAAGATCTGGCAACGCCAGTTTGCCCCCCTGCTGGACCAGGCGCGAGCGGATGGGCAGATCAAGGCCGCCACAACGGCACCCGCAATTGCGCCATCTATTGCGCCATCTATTGCAACATCAGCTCGGGAGACACAGCCATGATGTGCCGTTCTCTTGCCTGCGCCCTGCTGGCCTTCGGCATGCTGCTGAGTGCAACTGCATATTCCAGCGGGGTCGATACCTATCAGTTTCGCCACCCCGAGCTGCAAAATCGGGCTCAAGAGCTGGCCCGCGCCCTGCGCTGCCCCCAGTGCCAGAACCAGAACCTGGTAGAATCCAACTCCCCCATCGCGCGGGATCTGCGACTCGAAGTCTACCGCTGGGTGGACGAGGGGCAGTCTGATGAACAGGTGATCGCCCGCATGACGGAGCGCTTCGGCAATTTCGTCCGCTACGATCCCCCCTTCAAGAGCAGCACGGCGCTGCTGTGGGGCGGCCCCCTGCTGCTGTTGGGGCTGGCGCTGTTGATCCTGTTTCGCCGCCTCACGCGCACAAAGGCGCAACCCATCCCTGCCGTTAAGGTAATCGATGAGTTAATCCATCAACCCGCGGCCGATCCGCGCAACCAATTGAATTTGCTGATCATGCACGGGGAGCAGGCAGGCCTCTCCCCCGACCAACCACTCTACAGGGAGCTGAGCGCCGCCCGCCTGGCCAACGCCATCCCGGCGGCTGAGCTGGCCCTGCGCGCGCAACTGGCCAACCTGCATAACAATCGCGGCCGCCATCATCGGCACGGGCGGGCCTTGTTGCTGCTTGGCATCATGGCATGCGTAGCCGTTGCAGCTGTGTATCTGAGCACCGGCCGTTATCAGGCATGGCAGGCTTATCAGTCGCGCCCCGATCCGCTGGCCGGGTTGAGCCCGCGGGATCTGCAAGACAAGGAGCTGGGCGTCCTGCACCAGCGCCTGCAAGCCAACCCCGCCGATCTCGACAGCTGGGCGGCGCTCGGCCAGCTCTATCTCTATCGGGGTGAGTACGACAACGCCCTGCTCGCCTATCAGCGTCTCGCCCTGCTGGAGGGGGGCGCCAGCGCGGCAACCCAGGCCGCGCAGGCCACCGTGCTCTACTATCAGGCGGGTCAGCTGCTGACCCCCGAGGCAACACGTCTGCTGGAGAGTGCCCTCAAGCAAGACGCGGGGGAAGTGAGCGCCCTGATGCTGCTCGCCTCCGATCACTTCCTGCATGGTCGCTACAGCCAGGCCATAGCCCTCTGGCAGCGACTGCTCGATGGCGAGCGTCCTCGCATCAACCGTGCTGCACTGATTGAGGCAATTCAGATGGCGAAAATGATGGGGGGCTGACAGGCCTTTTCAGCTGGTCAGTGTTGTGTTTTTTTGCTGTGTCTATAAATGAATTTATTTCCTTAGCATTGGGCAAATTCGCCTTTTAATTGACCTATTTTCTTAAGGTCACGTACATGAGCCAAGCTAAAGTCTTTGTGCAGTGAGCACCGCACAAGTGTATATCAGGGTCAATAGGCTACTTTCTCCCGCCCCCCAGCGATTGAATAAATGCCAAGGTACGACGATTAAACTGCTCCGGCTGCTCCACATTGCAGACATGGCCGCACTGTTCGATCACAGCTAATGAGGAGCTGGCATCGCGGGCCACCTGTTCGCGTACCGGCGCCAGAAACATATGATCCTCCTCCCCCATCACATAGAGGGTGGGAATGGGCAGGGAGCGTTCGCGAAAATAACGCATCAGCGGGTTAACCTCGGTGGCGAGGCGGAACCAGCGTTTGAACTCTTTCTGGCAGAGCTTGCGGGCCTCGCGTACAAAGAGGTTGCGCGACTCCTGATGGTGCTGGCGCGGCATGATAATGAAGGCAAACAGCCGGTAGAGCCACATATAGGGCAAGAAGTGCTGGCCGAGTCGGCCCAACTGCACCAGCACCCGCGAGCGGATATCGAGCCGCAGGATTGCGCCCCCCAGTACCATGCTTTTCACCCGATCCGGGCAGAGCTCGGCCAGATGGCGAATCAGGATGGTACCAAGGGAGATGCCAACAAAGTGGGCGCGGCGGATATCGAGATGATCGAGCAGCCGAACGATATCTTCGGTCACTTCCCGAAAGCTGTAGTGGCCCTTGACCACCTGTTGCAGTTGGTGGGACTGGCCGTGGCCGCGCAAGTCCAGCAGCAGCACGTTGAAGTGTTCGCGATAGGCGCGCAGCTGCTTGAACCAGATGGAGGAGCTGCCACCGGCGCCGTGGACAAACACCACCCAATCCCGCTCGGGACCCAGTTCGAAAGTTTTGTGATACAACATCCAATAGGCTCCCTTGGTGATGGGGGGTATACTCGGCTGCGCATAGTAACAGATGCCTTCCCCTGATTGATATGCAACCGCACTGATCGGATCACCCACAGCGAGACCAGAACATGGAGTTAACCCCTTTACGCCACTTTCTGCTCTCCCTGCCTGGCGCCACCGAAGATACCCCGTTTGGCCCGGAGATCCTGGTCTACCGCATCGCGGGCAAGATGTTCGCACTGGTGGATTGGCAGGCCGAGCCGCTTACCATCAACCTCAAATGCGAGCCCGAGCTGGCGTTGCTGCTGCGCGAGATCCACCCCGAGGTCAAACCGGGCTGGCATATGAACAAACAACACTGGAACACAGTGACCCTGAACAGCACCTTGCCGGATGATCTGTGGCAGGGCTGGGTGCACCACTCCTATGGGCGGGTTGTCGCGGGTCTGCCCAAAGCCAAACAGCCACAGGCGCCGCGCCCCCTCTCCCCCACTGACGGCCAGACCTTATGACGCCAGCACTGCGTATTGTCCCCCTTGGCGATGCCCATATCCTCGCTCTCGTGACCCTGTTTGAGCAGGCGGTGCGACGCAGCGGCCCGGAGCACTACAGCGCCGAGCAGGTGGAGCAGTGGGCCCTCGGTTCACAACATCCGGGCTTTGTCAGCCAACTGCGCGAGCACTATGGCTGGGTGGCGGAGCAGGCAAATGTGCCCCTCGGGTTTGTCACTCTAAGTGCAGATGGACACCTCAGCCTGCTCTATGTGAGCGCCGACCATCAGCGCCAGGGATTGGGGAATCTGCTGCTCACCACGGCGCTCGCGGGGGCCCGAGGGCTCGGTATGACCCTCATCACCACCGAGGCCAGCGCCTTCAGTTATGAGCTATTTTTACGACATGGCTTTACGTTGACCGGGCTGGAGTGCGTGGAGCGGGGCGGAGTCAGTTTTACTCGCCATCGCCTGCACTGCTGCTTGCCAAGCTAGGGCAAGCCACTAAAATACGCTAAATTTTCGTATTGTTACTGTATTGAGGCAGCAACCATGGTGGTAGAAAGTGAAGGCTATATCTCGCTGATCGAGTATCTGGTGGAGAGTTTGGGACTGTTTGAATCCCAGCAGCAGAACGATGGTGAAGAGACCATCGAAGATCTGGTCAGTGGCCGTGTGGCCAGCAACCTGATGGCCATTTGCGAGCAAAACCCCCAGCTCGATCCCAAGGTGCGTTTCGCCATCATGCAGGAGGCCGACGCCGTGGTCGCCGATCTGGAAGAGGTGCTCTCTGCCGTCTGGCTGCGCGCCCCGACCCCGGAACAGAAAACCTTCCTCATCGAGTTTATTGATCTCATCAAGAACCTGTTCGACAGCGCCATCGGCTGATCTGCCGTCCGGCTCTCCCGCCCAACGCAAGATTTCAGAACAGCAGATAAGGAAAAGGGCCGCCTTGGTGGGCAGCCCTGCTTGCTATCATTTTCAACCCGCCAGTGCGTTCATTCATCAGGCGGTTATCAAGGCAAGAAATGTGTCTGGACTTTGCATCCGATCCCTGGACGCTACCTAGTTAGTCCCGACTGGTCGCAATAAGTTCCCTCCTCCGACCATTTATTTTCACTTTTATTAAGAATAACGACGACAAACCTGTTCAGCGGTTCAGGCTTGGTGGCAAACAGACCCCAATGCCACCCAATCCGCAGTAGCCATCCGGATTTTTCTCCAGATATTGCTGATGGTAATCCTCGGCGTAGAAGAAGGGCGCCAGTGGCAAAATGCGGGTGGTAATGGCACGGCTGTCGCCGCTTGCCGCCATGGCCTGCTGATAGGCAGCCATGCTCTGCTGGGCAATGATCTGCTGGCTCTCGTCGCCATAGAAGATCACCGAGCGATACTGGGTGCCAATGTCCCCGCCCTGACGCATCCCCTGCGCCGGATCATGCTGCTCCCAGAACAGTCTGAGCAGATCGCCATAGCTGATCACCGCCGGATCAAACACCACCTGCACCGTCTCGGCATGGCCGGTCAGCCCGCTGCACACCTCCTTGTAGGTGGGATTCTGGGTGACGCCGCCCTGATAACCGGCTGCGGTGGAGTAGACGCCCAGCTGCTGCCAGAACAGGCGCTCCACGCCCCAGAAACAGCCCATGCCAAACCAGGCCACCGCCATCCCTTCCGGCCAGGGGCCCTGAGTCGGGTTGCCATTCACCGCATGCTGCTGACCAATCACCATCGCTTCGCGTCGTCCCGGCAGGGCATCTGCCGGTGAAATAATCTGTTCCATGAATTCTGTCCTTGTATAAAACCCTGTGAAATCACACAGCTGGCGAAAAGGAGCATCGAAGATAGCAGTTTATCGCGCCGGATCAACCGGCGGGCCCCTCCCCGCTCGCCCCAACGGCCATCTGCGCTTCCAACCATCCTTTCCCGATCCGCACGGCCAAGCCGCCCCTCGTAGACCAGAAACAGCCAAAATCAATATTTAGTCTTGATTTGTGAATTAATTTTCATATATTGAGCCAATCGCTGTTTTTTTATGGAAGAAATATCAAGTGCGTGAACGCGAACCCAGTCTGGTCAATGCCTTCCGGCAATCCACCCCCTATGTCAATGTGCATCGGGGCGCCACCTTTGTGCTGATGATGGGGGGAGAAGCCATCTGCCACCCCAACTTCGCCAATATCGTCAGCGATATCGCCCTGCTGCAGACACTGGGCATACGCCTGGTGCTGGTGTTTGGTTCACGTCCGCAAAACGATGAAGCGCTGGCCCGCGCCGGTATCGAGGCCCAGTATCACAAGCGGATCCGGGTCACCGATGACGAAAGTTTTACCATCATCAAACAGGTGTGTGGCGGCCTGCAATATGACATCACCGCCCAGCTCTCCATGGGGCTCGCCAACACACCCATGCAGGGGGCGCGGATCAGCGTGGTGAGCGGCAACTTCGTCACCGCCCAGCCACTCGGGGTGGATGATGGCATCGACTTTTGCCACAGCGGCCGGGTGCGCCGCATCGACGTGGAGGGGATCACTCGCCAGCTCGACCAGAAGAGTCTGGTGCTTATCTCCCCCATCGGCTGTTCGGTCACCGGCGAGAGCTTTAACCTGAGCTCCGAAGAGGTGGCCCGCCGGGTGGCGGTCGATCTCAAGGCGGACAAGCTTATCTGCTTTAGCAGCACCCAGGGGGTAATGGACAGACGCGGCGAAGCCATCTCCGAGCTCTTTCCCGAGCAGGCCGAAGAGCTGCTGGTGGAGCTGGAGCAGGCGGGAGAAGAGATGTCCGGCACCGCCCGCTATCTGCGCGCGGCCATTGCCTCCTGCCGCGGCGGCGTGCCCCGCTCCCATCTGGTGAGCTATCAGGATGATGGCGCCATGTTGCAGGAGCTGTTCAGCCGTGACGGCCTCGGCACCCAGATCGTGCGGGAAAGCGCCGAGCAGGCTCGCGCCGCCACCATCGAGGATATCGGCGGCATTCTGGATCTTATTCGCCCGCTGGAGGAGGAAGGCATTCTGGTGCGCCGCTCCCGCGAACAGCTGGAGATGGAGATCGACAAGTTCACCATCATAGAGCGCGATGGCCTGATCATCGGCTGCGCGGCCCTCTACTGCTTTATGGAAGAGGCGATGGCGGAAATGGCCTGCGTCGCAATCCACCCCGACTACCGTAACTCCAACCGGGGAGATCAGCTAGTGGCCAAGGTGGCCGAGCGGGCCAAGCGGCTCGGCATTCGCCGCCTGTTCGTGCTCACCACCCGCTCCATCCACTGGTTCCGGGAACGGGGTTTCGAACCGCTGGAGGTGGAGGATCTGCCGGTTGAGCGCCAGCGTCTCTACAACTGGCAGCGCCGCTCCAAGGTTTTGTCAAAGACCATTGCCTAAGCCATTGATTCTGTGTTGAGTTGGCTAAAAGTTTGAACTTTTTCACAAACTCGATTGACAGTGCAATCAAACGCAAGGTATTTCTAAATGCACTCCACCGCCTTGGTGGAGCCAGAAGAGGAGCGCTGCCCAGGCAGCCCAAGCGAGGACGCCAGCGTCCGGTGAACTTGGGTCAGGGGGAGCAGCGCCGAGACGAGTGAGGAGACTGGTGACCTCAACGTCGGCTGCGGGGGCTGAATCCCCCGGGTTGTCATCGGTAGTGATCATCCCCCACCGCACCCTGTCAGGGGCGGTACGGGATGGGCTCTGCAGGTGGAGTGCTTCTGGCCGGGATCACTTCACATATTCCTGCCATTTTCAGCCTCCTCCTCTCTTTTTTGCCCGATGGAACCGGAAACTTAAATAAAGACTGGAGTAAGCAATGAGTCCGATCAATGTCGCCAAGTTTGGCGGAACCAGTGTCGCCAACGCCGCGGCCATGAACAACTGTGCCGATATCGTGCTGGCCAATCCTGCCACCCGGGTGGTGGTCCTGAGCGCCAGCGCCGGTGTCACCAACCTGCTGGTCGCCCTGGCACAAGGGGAGCTGGACGAAGCGGGCCGCGACGAGCAGCTGACCAAATTGGCCGGGATCCAGCAGGCCATTCTGGCCGATCTCGGCAACCCCGTTGATGTGAGCGCCCTCATTCATGGTCAGCTGGATGAAATTCGCCTCATGGCCCAGCAAGCCCACCAGCATACCGATGCGGAGCTGGCCGATCGCCTCATCGCCTGCGGCGAGCTGATGTCGACCCACCTCTTTACCGAACTGCTGCGCCAGCGCGGCGTCAATGCCCACTGGCAGGATGTGCGCCAGCTGATGCGCACCGACAGCCGCTTTGGCAAGGCGACCGTCGACCTGAGTGCTACTCGCGATCTCTGCCAGCAGACGCTGGGCCCGCGGCTTGGCAACAGCCTGGTTATCACCCAGGGCTTTATCGGTGCCGATGGCGATGGTCGCACCACCACGCTGGGTCGTGGCGGCTCTGACTACAGCGCGGCCCTGCTCGCCGAGGCGATCGATGCCGCCAGTATCGAGATCTGGACCGATGTACCCGGTATCTACACCACGGACCCGCGCCTGGTGACCCGTGCCCGTCCCATCCCCGAAATCAGCTTTGTCGAGGCGGCCGAGATGGCCACCTTTGGCGCCAAGGTGCTGCACCCTGCTACCCTGCAACCGGCAGTGCGCCAGAATATTCCGGTGTTTGTCGGCTCCGCCAAAGACCCGGCTGCAGGTGGTACCTGGATCCGCGCCAGCACAGATTCAAGTCCGCTGTTTCGCGCCGTTGCTCTGCGCCGCCAGCAGGTACTGGTGACCCTGCACAGCCTCAACATGTTCCACGCCTACGGCTTTCTGGCCGAAGTGTTCGGCATTCTGGCCCGTCACCGTATCTCGGTGGACCTCATCACCACCTCGGAGGTGAGCGTGTCGCTCACCCTGGATCACACCGGCAGCCAGAGCAATGGCGAACCGGTACTAAGCGACAAGGTGCTGGCCGAACTGGGGCAACTCTGCAAGGTGGAGGTGGAAACCGGTCTGGCACTGGTAGCGCTCATCGGTAACCGGATGAGCGAAGTGAACGGGGTGGGTAGTCAGGTCTTTGACGCCCTGCGCGAGCACAACATCCGGATGATCTGCTACGGTGCCAGTGCCCATAACCTCTGTTTCCTGGTCAAGGAGAGCGAAGCGGGCAATATCGTCAACCGCCTCCATCAGGAGCTGCTGGGCTGATCCTCAGCGCGAGGCGGTTCCGACTATGCAACAGGGCGCCAGCAAGGCGCCCTGTTCATTTGTACTCCACGAAGGTGTTGGCTCAGGCAAGGCTAGTGGCAGGCAGCTGACAGGCCACGGCTTCACGGCGCAGCTGCTGCAAGCGGGCCAGCAGCCCTGTCTGCCCCAGCTCCGTCTCCTGAGGCGAGAGATTATCCACCAGCAGCGAATAATGATCCGTCACCGCCTGCATCAGCCAGTCGAGGCGGCGCAAGGTGAGCGGGCCGCAGCTCTGGCCGCTCAGATCATCGGCCACATCGAGCCGGTGGCTGCGATACATGTCACGCCACCAGTTGGCGACCAGCGCCTCATCGCTCGCCAGCGCGGCGCTCCACTCCCCATGCAGGGCGTACAGGCGGGCCAGCACGGGCGCGCTGGCCCCTTCACGGCTCAGGTGGTGGATCTCCCGTTTCACCCATTTCAGGCAAAGCTCGCGCCAGTAGCGAAATTGCGGCAGAGGATCGGCCTCATCGAGCCAGAGTCCGGAGAGGGTGCGGGTCTCCAACCGCTCCGGTACATGAAACTGCGGGTCGACCAAACCATTGGAGTTGTATTCAAAGCGGGGATCGAAGGTCCACATATAGCCAAAGTCGAACACGCAGATCTGCTCGCCGTCATCGAGCAGGTTACCCGGGCTTGGGTCCCAGTCAAACCAGCCCCAGCGAGCCAGCTCACCCTGCACCGCCAGCATCTGGGCCAGATTGCGCTCGTTAAGCTGATGGACCGGCACGCCCCGCAACCAGGGGGAGACCAGCACCCCAGCCCGCGCCGAGCCGAAGCTGGTGCAGACCACGTGGGAGAGGACGGTAGGATGCAGCTCGCGCAGCGCCTCGATTTCGCGCCGCCGCTCCAGCTCGGTCAGAAAGGCTGTCTTACCATCGATGTTAGCCACCAGTGAATCCTGACGGCGCCGCTTGAGGCACCAGTGATGTCCCTCTACCTTGAGGTGAAACACCTCGGCGGTGAGACCGTGGCGATAGACCTTGACCACCGCGGGATGGGAATCCTTCAGTTTGACCAGCTGGGCAAGCGACAGCGGGCAGTCACGCTCGCGCCCGACCCGAACCTCCTCCTTGCTCTCCAGCATACGCAGCAATCTGGCTTGCCGTGCCATTACCTTGGGATTCATTCATACACCTCCTGTCGCTACTGAGAGACTAAACAGCACCTCCCCAGCAGGCCAGCAGCAAAACCTCATGATGACGCTTTCATCACATATTCCGAGCCACCTCTCGATCGGGATCACAATTTGTCCGGCTAGACAGCAACCAAATACTCATTAAGTTGTCATTAAATTGACAAGCTGGAACCAGACCCGCACCATCGGGTCAAACTCTATGCGGATGAACGATCTCTCCCTTACTCGCTCAAAGGATGAGCTGATATGAATCGCCCCTTCTCAGGCCGCCCCCGCGTCCTGAATCTGCCCTCTCTGCTGCTTGCCCTGCTTGGCGGATTGCTACTGCTGACCCTGTTGTTGCCGCTGATCAATCCCGGCAGCTGGCTGGGCCGTGCACAGCCTCTGGTGCTGGGCCCCGCCGACAATCCACTGGCCACTCTCACCCGCCACGCCCTGCTCTATAAAAGCGACAGCCGCGGCCTCTATCTGGTGGTGCGCAGTCAGTGGCAGTTGCGGGGGCCGTTGCAAGCGGGGGACAAGGTGCGGGTGGAGCTGCTCAACGACAAGGGGGAGCGTATCGACCAGCTGAGTCAGGCCGTGGATAAGCGTCAGGTGTGCCGCAATAACCGCTGCTCGCTGGATCTCAACAGCACCCTGCGCGCCCCGGATGATGCACTGGCCAGCCGTTATCAGCTGCGCATCGGTCTGCTGCTCAAGGATCGTCCCGAGAGCGGCAATTTCAGCCAGATCCTGCAAACCCTGCCGGAGCAGGGCTTCAACCTCACCTATCTGGTGGTGAGCCTGACCCTGGTGCTGGCCCTGAGCGCCGCCGTGCTCAAAACGGTGCTGCCAAAGCTGCGCCGCAGCCTGCGCTGGCGGATCATCGGCAGCCTGCTGCTCGGCAACCTCACCTTCGTGCTGCTGCACGGCTTCGTGGTGTTCAAGCTGGGGGAGTTTCTGCTCTGGTCAGGCTTTCGGCCGGAGCACTACTATCTGGCCTGGGGCAGCATGGTGCTGGGCTGGAGCCTCTGTGCACTGGCGGGTTTCAACCTCTATATGGGGCTGGTCTTTACCGCACTTTCCGGCATCGGTCTGCTCGCCAACTTTATGAAGATCGCCATCTACGGCGTGCCGCTCGGCGGGGACGATTTTGGCAACCTGTTGGCGCTACTGCAGATCCTGCTCGACCAGCATCCCATCCTGCCCATCTTCACCGTGTTGCTGGCACTGTTTCTCTGCTGGCGCTTTGCCCTGTCACGCTGGGTGTTGCGCACTGCCGCCGCCACCGTCGCCTTCTTTGCGCTGTGCGTCTTTGCCACCCAGACCGGCAACAAGCTGCTGGGGGCCAACATTCGCTACGTGGATCGCGCGGTCAACTACCACAGGGACATCATCCGCTCCGGCCCCGGCCTCTATCTGTTCAACCTGGTGGACGAGATGCTGCAAAGCGGCAGCGTGTTTCGCTACCCCTTGCAGATCAACGAGCTGACCCCCCAGCTGAGCTATCCGCCTCAGGGCATAGCGCCGCGCTGGGATCTGGTGATCGTGTTGCAATATGAGTCGCTGATGCTCGACTGGAAGGGGCGGATCTGCGCACCGGCTCCCACCCTCTCCCTGCCCGCCAGCGTGCAGCAGTGGCACAAGACCATCCAATCCCCCACCACCGGCGGCATGACGGTGCTGGCGGAGTTCGAGATGAACACCGGCCTGCCGGTGGGGCTGCTCAAGCAAGGGGTGGTGCCCTACTACTACCTTTCTGATCAGGTGCCGGGGCTGGCCCAGAGCGCCAACCAGAGCGGCTACCAGACCCTGTTCGTCCACCCCTATGTGGAAAAATTCTGGGGCCGCGCCAAGGCGATCCCGGCGCTCGGCTATCAGGAACGCTGGTTCGACAGCCGTTTTTCCACCCTCGAGCACAAGGGGCTCTATATCTCGGACGATGCCCTCGTCGATCACCTGCTCAAACGCAGCGAACAGGATGACAAGCCGCTGTTTGCCTATGCAGTCACCATGCAGGGGCACGGCCCCTTCGATGGCCCACGCTATCAGGCACAGGAGCGCAGCGGCGCCTGCCCGAATGAGAGCGAGAGTGACAGACAGCTGCTCAACACCTACTACACCGGGGTGGTGGATGCCATGGCCTCACTGGAGCGGCTGCTCAAGAGTCTCGATCAGTCGGGCAAACGCTATCTGGTCATCGCCTTTGGCGATCACCAGCCGTTTTTGATGTCCGCCGGCAAGGGCATTCACGGCGACAAACCGGCGCGCGATGCCACCTACCAGATCCCCATGATGGCCTTCACCCGCGCCGATGATCCCCTCAATCTGGCGACCCAGTTTGCGCCGGTGCGCCAGCTCTACCAGATGGGTCAGGCGACTCGCCAGCTGCTGGCGGGGGATATCACCCCCATCGAGGACAAGCCTCTGCTCCATCCGGTGCTGGGGGAAGAGAAGGGATTCGAGCCATCAAGCCTGGTGCCGCAGATCCGCGCCAGCTTCCGGCCCGATGCCCTGCCCTGATCCTGCCTCTTGGTAGGGAAGCCCGGACGGTCATTGACAGCAATATGACTCATTTTTGCGGGACGCCTTTCCCGAGAAACGAGCTTGCATGCTAAATAACCCCTGCCAATCCGTCTCATGACCGGCGCAAAACAACAATTGATAGCGATACCATACAGCAAGGGGAAATACCTGAAACACACTGGTTACTCAACCATCGCGGCATTGAACAGTGGATAACGCCCAACCTGACACTCCACCACGAAACCGCTCGCCTCGACTTGCTCCACCGTCAGCGGCTTGCTGAACAGATATCCCTGGAACGCATGGCACCCCTGGGTCTGCAGTGCGGCCAGCTCGTGAGGCTCCTCCACCCCTTCCGCCATGATCCCCAACCCCAGATTGGTGGCCATGGCTGCAGTCGCCCGGATCACCGGCAAGTTGAGGCCGACCACGAAGGAGCGATCCAGCTTGATGTTGTTGATCGGCAACCGGTTGAGATAGGCCAGCGAGGAGTAGCCGGTACCGAAATCGTCGATGGCAATCTTGATCCCCTGCTCGCTCAAATCGTCGAGAATGCCGAGGCCCCCCTTCATATCGAGCATCAGCACGGTTTCGGTCAGCTCCAGCGTCAACAGGGAGGCATCCACCCCGTGCAGCTCCAGCTGCTGGCGAACTTGCCCGGGCAACGCCGACGAGAGCTGGAAACCGGAGAGGTTGACGGAGACCGGCACCCGCTGATGGAAACGCTTCTGCCAGCTGGCGACCTGTGCCAGCGCGGTGGAGAGCACCCAGCTGCCGATCTCGCGGATCAGCCCCATCTCTTCGGCGAGCGGGATAAATTCCACCGGCGAGACATGGCCGAGCACCGGGTTGTACCAGCGCAGCAGTGCCTCGTAACCGATCAGACGCCGTTTGGCGGCATCGACCTGCGGCTGGTAACAGAGGCTCAGCTCCTGGCGGCCGATGGCCTTGGCCAGAAACTGTTTGAGATTGAGCTTGCGCTGCAGGGTCTGCTGCATGCTGGGGGTAAAACGCTGCCAGCGCAGCCGTCCCATCTGCTTGGCCTGATACATGGCCATGTCGGCACGGGTGATGAGGTTGTCCCCGTCATCCGCATCATCGGGATAGATGGCGATACCGATACTGCCGCCAATGGTCACCTCCGGCAGCCCGCTCAATTGCAGCGGCTTGGTCATCTGGGAGAGCATCTGGTCGGCTACCTCTTGCGCCCTCTCCCCCTGATTACCCAGCGGCACCAGTGCTGTGAATTCATCGCCACCGAGGCGAGCCAGCTCCACATCCCGCGGGCAAATCTGTTTGAGGCGACCGGCGACCCGCTCCAGCAGGCGATCTCCCGCCTTGTGGCCGTAGTTGTCGTTGACCAGCTTGAAGTTGTCCAGATCCATGAACACCAGCGCGAAACGCTCCCCCAACCCGCAATAGGCCTCGAGGGATTTCATCAAGCCATACCGATTGAGCAGGCCGGTCAGGGAGTCGTGCCAGGCGAGGTGGCGATGCTCCAGCTCTTCGAGTTTGCGGTCGGTGATATCGCGCATGGTGAGCAGAATGCGGGCTCCCTGTTGGATATAGCGGAACTGATACTGGAACCAGCGCATCCCCTTGAGGGTACGGCACTCCCCCTCGGTCACCACCTCATCGAGACGGGAGAGCTTCTGGTAGAAGCCGTCATCATTGCAAGAGAAAACCTGGGAGAGCTTGGAAATCTGGTGGCCGAAACACATTTCGAAGTGATAGTTACCACTCTCGAACACACCGTGGCTATCGAACAGGCAGGCAAGGGTATCGCCGGTCGCCAGCGAGGACTCCTGATAGAGGGTATCGGAGTCGAGCACGGCCTCGGTCATCATCATCAGCCGGCCAGCCAGCTTAATACCGGAAAGACGCAGATAAATCTGCTTCTTGACCCCCTTCGGGGAGAGGGTCCACCACTCGTTGTAACTGCGACCCTGTTGAAAATCGCCCAGATAGCGCTGCAGCAGCAGATCGATGGCGGTCGCCATATCGGCAGAGAAGTCGCGGGAGCAGAGTTCGCCGAGAGACGTCGCCTCCCACACCGAAAGCGCTGCGCTGTTTGCCCAGAAAATATGGTGATGCGCGATGTCATAAACCCAGATCGGGGTATGCAGAACATCCATCGTCTTCAGTACCCGTTCGTCAAGCGTATTCATCTGGTCAAGGTCATTCATGCTGGAGGGTCACTGGTTAACCGGAAAACAGATCTGGCAAACCGCTGGCTGCAAAATGCAAGGTTCAAACACCTCTCGGCCACCATCGGTTTTACCTGGCCAAGAAAAGACAAAACAATTTCAGATATCAACAACAGGGCAGCCTATCCGGACACACAAAAAAGACTCATACAAAAACCCTGTTAACTAGAACAAAGCTTGTGTTGGATTTTTAACTTTTTTTCCAGTAAAAACAAGCACTAAGAGCTACTCAGTCGAGCCCCAGAAACACCGATTGTAAGTTTTCTGCGACAATGCCGTAATTGACAATTGCGCCAACTGCAAAAAAAGTCATCACTCCCTGTCATAAAGTTGACATTAATTAACCCCCTGATGGATATACAGCCAATAAAAACGCCAAAACGAACAAAAATCGTTCATTAAGGAGGAGCTGATATACCCCAGGTTCATTTTGCAACAAGCGATGAGCAAAAACCGAATATATGATCTGCATCACATCATTTATGTGATGGCAAACCGCTATCGTCTGGCACGCGACATAACCACCATTTATATGGTGCCGCAAAATCGCACTTAGCTAGCCTGATATTTCGATGAAAAGCCATTAACGCAGCGTCAACGACCACAAAAACACCATTTTAAAGTGTTTTGTTATAATTACGCTCTCTGAAAAACGGGTAACAGCAGAAATCGAATCCAGATCAATTAAACGCTGAATTACCCTTGCCAACATGAAACGCTCTTTTTATGGTTGCCCCCCTGTTACACCCTGAACAGCGTTTATGAAGCACATCGAAGAGTTCTACCTGTTCGTCAAGGTGGTGCAAGAGGGGGGATTCTCTCACGCTGCAGCCGCACTGGGCATGCCAACAGGCACCATCAGTCGACGCATTTCCCAGCTGGAAGAGCAACTGGGTTGCTCACTGCTACATCGTTCTACCCGCAAGCTCCGCCTTACCGATGACGGGCTCAGATACTACGAACGTCTCTGCACGCCGCTTGCACAAATCGAGCAGGCTACCAGCGAGATCCGGGGTAAAGAGGCCGATATCACCGGGCTTATCCGGATAGCAGCGCCCATCGCGCTCTCCAACACTATTCTCATTGATATGCTGGCTGAATTTGGCCTGCACTATCCCGAGGTACAGTTCGATATCACCCAGACCAATGATCACCAGCATCTGTTCGACAATGATCGGGATCTGGTGTTCTTCAACGGCGAGCTGCCCCAGTCGCTGCCCAATGCGATCTGTCTCGGTCATATCGAATACGGTCTGTTTGCCTCACCGCTCTATCTGGCCAAGAGAGGCACCCCCTCCCATCCCAACCAACTGGAAGAACACGATCTCATCTACTGCTGGCCACACCAGCACTGGCTGCTGACCGACAAGGATGGCCAGAACGTCTGCATCAAACGCAGCGCCAAACTGACCGTCAACCAGACCCAGGCCGCTGTGCGCGCAGCTCGGCGTCATCTGGGGATCATCAATGCTCCGCTGCACTACCTGAGCCGCTTCCTCCATGATGAGCAGCTGGTGCCGGTACTGACCGACTGGCAAACCGGCAATCGCCCCTTCTATATGTTGTGTTGCCAGCACCAGTTCGCTCCGTTGCGTGTTAAGATGTTCGTTGAATTTGTTAAAAAATACTCAGCGCGCTATCGCAATCGGCAGTGGGACAACCAATTTTCACCAGGTGACAACCTCACCCATTGCATCTGACCGCTAGCGGGCCACACTTATAGCACCCTTTGCCAACAGAGCCAGCCTAACGCCATGAATGTATTGATATGTGATGACTCCGGGTTCGCCCGCAAACAGCTGGCGCGGGCGCTCCCGGCCGACTGGAAAGTCAATTTGCACTACGCAGCCAATGGTCTCGAAGGGATCGAACAGGTGCTGATGGGTCATGGCGATCTCATCTTCCTCGATCTGACCATGCCGGAAATGGACGGTTACGGCGTGCTGGAGACCCTGAAACGGGAAGGGCTACGCAGCAAGGTATTCGTGGTCTCCGGGGATATCCAGCCAGAGGCCTATCAACGGGTCATGGGGCTGGGGGCGCTCGATTTCATCAAGAAGCCCGCCGCCCCAGATACCCTGCTAGCCCTGCTCAAACAACATGGCTTCTGGAGTGCTTCATCGGGTAATCAGCCGAGTCCAGCCGAGCCCTTGCCAAGCGGCGAGATAGCCGATGCAGGCGTCAAGATCACCCCCGAAATTCGCGATGTCTATCAGGAGCTGGCCAACGTCTCCATGGGTCAGGCGGCCGACTTGCTGGCTCGTCTGCTCAACGCCTTCGTGGTACTGCCTATCCCCAACGTCAACGTGCTGGAGGTCTCCGAGCTGCACATGGCCCTCTCGGCCGCTGCGGATTCGGATACCCTCTCCGCCGTCTGTCAGGGTTTTATCGGGGCGGGGATCGCCGGCGAAGCGCTGATCCTGTTCCATGACTCCAGCTTCAAAGATTTGGCCAAGCTGATGAACCATCAGGGGACGCTGGATCGTACCGCCGAACTGGAGCTGCTGATGGATACCGCCAACGTGCTGATCGGCGCCTTCCTGCGCGGCTACGCCAACCAGCTCGACACCCCCTTCAGTCAGGGCCACCCGGTAGTGCTCGGCCAGCACAGACCCATCAACGAGCTGATCAATACCAACAAGAGTCGCTGGCGCCGCACACTCGCCATCGAGATCAACTACCGGATCCAGGATTACGCTGTGCAGTGTGATCTGCTGCTGCTGTTTACCGAAGATTCCATCGCCACCATGAACAACAAAATCATGCACATGCTCTAGGAGTGACTATGGAAATCCGTGAATTTCATTGGCTGATGAACATAGTCCAGAACCTGGACGTCGGCTTGGTGGTGCTCGATAAGGAGTACAAGGTTCAGGTGTGGAACGGCTTTATGGAGAGCCACAGCGGCCGACTAGCCAGTGACGTGCGTGACGGCGTGCTGTTCGAACTGTTCCCCGATGTGGACAAAGCCTGGTTCGAGCGCAAGGCCAACATGGTCTTCAAGCTCAACAACCGCGCCTTCAGCACCTGGGAGCAGAAGCCCTATCTGCTGCGTTTCTCCAACTATCGCCCCATTACCGGCTCGGCCCCCCACATGTTCCAGAACCTGACGCTGGTACCACTGGCCGATTTCGGCGGTCAGGTGACTCATATCGCGGTGATGATCTACGATGCCACCGATGAGGCCATGCTGATGAGCGGCCAGCGGCAGGCTTGAGCTTGCTACAAATATCAGAGGGCGCCGCGGCGCCCTCTGATATTTCGGTATAAACAGGTCTGGGTATAACCTCTACCTCACACAACCGTCTCAACGCGCTCCGAGATACTCGGTGAAGGCGTCGATCACCTCTTCGATATCGTCATCGTTGATCTGCAGATGGGTCACCAGCCGCAGTTCGCCGTAACCGGAGAAGAGGATCCCCCGCTCCTTCATAAAAACGAGCAGAGGAGCGGACTCCCCCTCACGCAGTCGCAGGAACACCATATTGCTCTGCACCAGCGAGAGGTCGAGCTCGATGCCCGGCAACGCCGCCAGCCCTTCGGCCAGCCGTTTGGCACGGCGGTGATCATCGGCCAGACGGGCCACATGCTGCTCAAGAGCAAACAGACCGGCTTGCGCCAGAATCCCCGCCTGACGCATGCCACCTCCCAGCATCTTGCGCAGGCGGCGCGCACGGGCGATGAAATCGTGGCTGCCCACCAGCAGCGAGCCCACCGGTGCGCCCAACCCCTTGGAGAGACAAATCGAGATGCTGTCAAACGGTGCAGCGATCACCTCGACCGGGGCCTCACTGGCCACGGCGGCGTTAAAAAGCCGGGCGCCATCAAGATGGAGTTTCAATCCGCGTTCGGCAACGAATCTGCCCATCTCCTGCAGATAGGAGAGCGGCAGTACCTTGCCATTGTGGGTGTTCTCAAGGCAGATCAGGCGAGTCTGGACGAAGTGGGCATCATCAGGAGCCAGCGCCGCCTTGATATCATCGAATGCCAGCGTGCCGTCGCGCTGCATCGGCAAGGGCTGCAGGGCCACGGAGCCCAGCACGGCACTCCCCTGCGCTTCATAGCGATAGATGTGAGCGGCGTTGCCGAGGATGGCCCCCTCACCGCGCTGACAGTGGCTCATCACCGCCAACAGATTGGACATGGTGCCAGACGGCACAAACAGCGCCGCCTGTTTGCCCAGCAATCTGGCCCCAAAGGCCTCCAGCGCGTTGACGCCCGGATCTTCACCATAGACATCGTCACCGACTTCGGCGTGGAGCATGGCCTGACGCATGGCATCAGTAGGCTGGGTGACGGTGTCACTTCGTAAATCGATATAGCGCATGAGATCCCTCCTGAAACAGGAGAGTGACGTTAGCCATGCGCCCCTCGCTTGGCAAGGGGCGCATGAGCAGAATGTGAAGCCAATAGACGTCCGTAGAACTCGCAGGCGGGATTTACCAGGGTAGCGGCTGACCGTTGAGATCCACTAGCTGGCCCGATTGAGTCAACGATAACCCCTTGATGAGATTGAGCAGTTTCACCGCTACCTCGGCAGGATCCTGCAATTGATCCGCAGGCACCTCGCTCAGAAAGGGGGTGTTCATCGGGGAGTCCATCAGGCCGGGCGCCACCGCCACCACCCCTGCTTGCGGGAAACGCTGCGCCCACTCAAGGGCCAGGGTTTTCACCCCCATGTCGAGGGCCGCCTTGCTCATCCGGTAGCTGTAACGTCCCCCATCCTGATTCGCGGCGATGGAGCCCGCCAGATCGGAGATGGCGCAGAGCCACAGCGGATGGTCACTCCCCATCAACCGGCTGAAGCGGGCAGCCAGCGCCAGCGTGGGCCAGGCATTGGCCAGCAGGCTGTCACACAGCCACTTGGGGTGCACCTCTTCGACCCGCCGCTCCGGCATAAAGCTGACATCGTGCAACACGCCGATAGTGTTGATGACCACAATGGGGAGCGGATCGCTATCGTAGAGGGTAAACAGGGTATCGAACGAGATGGCATCCACCTCTGGCAGCGGGAAGAAGGCCCCCATCTCGATCCCTTTTGGATAGGTGCGCCCGGCCAGCAGGAAGGACTCCCCCCTTGCCATCAGCTCTCTTGCCAGCGCCGAGCCCAGCGCACCGCTTCCGAGGATCAAGTAGCTCATCGCCCATTCCATGGAGAGTTATCTTGCTTAGAGCGTATCAGAATAATCAACCGACCGTGACACGACCAAAGGGTAATATGCCCCTCATCACGCCTCCCCCAGATGGCGACCAAACTCCCGCGCCAGCGCCATATCGAGAAAACCGTCTGCTTTCTTGTGGGTGCGCAAAAACTGGTAATAGGCGAGCAGGGTGACCAGTGCCTCCTCATCGGGCAGCCCCACCCCGGGTTGCTGCTCGCCCAGCAGTAGCTGCGCCGCTGCCAGCGCCTCCCTGTCGACCACTTCCGCCTGACGGTAGAGATAACCGCAGCCGGTTGCTAGCCACTCCAGCGAGCAGTTGGCCCCCATGGCGATCTGGTTGGCCCGCGCCAGGCCTGGCTCGGCACCCTTCAAATATTTGCGGATCAGCGCTTCACTGAGCCCCACCTTGCGGGCAAAGGCGCTCACGCTCATCTCCCCGATCAGGCTTTGCAAGCGCTCGGCAAATCCTTCCATCCAACTCTCTCCCCTACTCTGCGGTCAGAACCAAAGTTCGAATCATGCCACTGCCCATTATTGCTTTGCCAGCCACATGGGGCCAAGATGCCCGCAGTCATCTATGTTGCACATCGTTTTCGCATCGCGTTTTTCAAGGAGTCAACCATGTCTGTATCCCGTGTCGCCCTGCATCCGCAAGGCCCCACCTTCTCTCGCCTCATCATGGGTTACTGGCGCCTGATGGAGTGGCAGCTCTCTCCGGCCGATCTGCTTGACCTGATGAAATATCATCTGGATCTGGGGGTCACCACCATCGATCACGCCGATATCTATGGCGGCTACCAGTGCGAAGAGGCGTTTGGCCACGCCCTGCGCCTTGAGCCTTCCCTGCGCAGCCGGATGGAGATCGTCAGCAAGTGCGGCATCGCCCTCACCGCCAAGCCGGAGCATGCTCTCAACCACTACAACACCGGCAAGGACCATATTATCGCCAGCGCAGAGGCCTCGCTGCGCAAGCTTGGCACCGACCATCTGGACCTGCTGCTGATCCACCGTCCGGATCCTCTGATGAACGCCGATGAAGTGGCCGACGCCTTTATCACCCTGACACAGGCGGGCAAGATCAAGCACGCCGGAGTATCCAACTTCACCGCCCGTCAGTTCGAGCTGCTGCAATCGCGTCTCCCCTTCCCGCTGGTCACCAACCAGCTGGAGATCTCTCCGCTTCATCAGGAAGGGACCCTCGATGGCTCCCTGGATCAGTGCCAGCAGCTTGGCATCAAGCCGATGGCCTGGTCATGCCTCGGCGGCGGCCGACTATTCAGCGATGACACTTATGCCCCGCTGCGTGCCGAACTGGAGCAGATCCGTCAGGAAGTGGGCGCCCAGACTATCGAACAGGTGGTCTACGCCTGGGTGATGATGCTGCCAAGCCAGCCGCTGCCATTGATTGGCTCCGGCAAGCGGGAGCGGATTGCTGCCGCCGTGGCCGTCGAATCCATCGGGCTGAACCGCCAGCAGTGGTTCCGTATCCGCAAGGCGGCGCTCGGTTACGACGTTCCCTGATAACTGCAAAACGTCCAGAAATAAAAACGGCATGGCGGAAACCCATGCCGTTTTTTTATTGCCGAGGCACCTTAGCGGTGGCGCTGTTGCGGGCGACCACGGGGAGCATCTGTCTTCGGTTTGGCCTGGTTGACGGTGATGGTACGGCCACCGACTTCAGTGCCATGCAGACCAGCGATGGCCTTTTCGGCATCACCATTGACCGGCATTTCAATAAAACCAAACCCCTTTGACTGGCCGGTATCGCGGTCGATGATGATATCAACCTTGTCGACCTGTCCAAACTGGCTGAACAGGGTTTTCAGTTCGTCGGCCGTCATCCGGTACGACAGATTTCCTACGTAAATCTTCATGCCATCCACTCTCGATTCAAGGTGCCTTCTCTATGCAATTACCAGCATAACGGTAAGGGCACAACCCCTATGCCGGACCTGCCATGGCTTCATGCCGTGGCCTTCTCCACACTGTCGTCAAGTGATTGATCTCTTGGGTGAACAGTGCAGACAAGATCAATTCGAGTCACTGGCAGTATCTGAGCTTTGCCGGGAATTGTCGAGAAAATAGTCGATTCAGGCCGCTTGCAGATCTGACAACCGTTGCGCCAGCATCCGGCGGCCGTGCCAAGCCCGTTTAAAGCCGAAGCGATAGACAGACGGGCTCACCAGATGGAGCTCCCCCGCCTTGAGATCCAGCAAGGCCATGGCCGCCGCCAGCTCCTCTTCACTCAGTTGCAGATCGAGGCTAAAGTCGAGCCACTGGCCATCGTGACCCACTCGCCGCTCCCGTTCGAGCGCCACCAACTGACTGCGGGGCAGTGCCAGCGCTTCATCCTTGTTGCCATTGAGCAAATAGATATGCTGTTCATCCCACCCCAGCTCCGCCAGGCGCCAAGGCTGCCAGCTGCGGGGCAGCGACACCATGATCCCGGTGATGCCACCAAAGACCACGCCTACCCAGTTGAGCAGCGCCATGGCGCCCCAACCATCCCACAAGGAGGCCGCCACCACGCCCCAACTCACCAGCAACAACAGAAAAATGACGCAGCGATAGCGAACCGCTGGCGGCATCAACAGCTGCACTTGGGAACCGGCAAGCAAGGATGTAATACGCATGAAAAGCTCCTGTCATCACGAAATGGCGCCATTGTGAATAGCCATCAGGATGCTGACAAGGGGGTTTTCTTTGTCATCCCCCTATAAAATCAATACCATGGCGTAAATGATCCTCAGTGGAACCCGCTTCTTGACCAGCTCGCAACCCTGTGTGCGCTTTTGTGGCGTCAACAAATTCTATGGCGACTTTCAGGCTCTTCATCACATCGATCTCACCATTGAACGGGGAGATAAGTGGGTCATCTGTGGCCCGTCAGGCTCGGGAAAATCGACGCTGATCCGCACCATCAACGGGCTGGAGGGGATCGACGGCGGCCAGCTATTCCTGTTTGGCGAGCCGGTAACCCCTTCCTACCTGCGCCGCCTGCAAGGTCGGGTTGGCATGGTGTTTCAGCAGTTCAACCTCTTCCCCCATATGACGGTGTTGGAAAACCTGATGGTGGCACCGGTGCATACCCTGGGGTTGCGCCCCCAGGAGGCCAAAGCCCGGGCGCTCGGGCTGCTCGAGCGGGTGCGCATTCAGGCACAGGCCGACAAGTACCCCCACCAGCTCTCCGGTGGCCAGCAGCAGCGGGTCGCCATCGCCCGCTCCCTCTGCATGCAACCCGAGCTGATGCTGTTTGACGAGCCCACCTCCGCCCTCGACCCCGAGATGATCCGCGAAGTGCTCGATGTGATCCGCGAGCTGGCTGACGAGGGGATGACCCTGATCTGCGTCACCCACGAGATGGGCTTTGCCCGTCAGGTGGCGGATCGGGTGCTCTTTATGGATGAGGGGAAGATCATCGAGTCGGCCCCGCCCGCCCAACTGTTCAACGCCCCCCGGCACCCGCGAACCCGGGCCTTCCTCGAACAGGTGCTCAGCTATCATGGCTAGGCTCAATCGCCCCCGCCTGCTTGGCTGGCTGTCGGGCACTGTGATGCTCTCTGCGCTACTGGGCTGGGCGCTCTATAGCGGCGCTCGCCAGATGGGCTATGAGTGGCAGTGGCCGCGGGTGTTGCCCTTTCTCGGCGAGTGGGACGAGGGGATCTTTTATGCCGGCCCCCTGCTAAACGGCCTGCTGGTCACTTTGCAGGTGGCGCTGCTCAGTCTGCTGGGCACGATGGCGGTCGGAGTGTGCGTGGTTAGCCTGCGGCTGCTTCCCTCCCGGCTCGGCCCCTGGCTCGCCATCGCCTATCTGGCGCTGGTGCGCACCACGCCCCAGTTGGTGCAGCTCTATATTCTCTATTTCTTGCTGGGCCCCATGCTGGGATTGGCCCCCCTTGCCTGCGCCGTGTTGAGCCTCTCCCTCTATCAGGGCGCCTTCACCGCCGAGGCCTTGCGTGCAGGCGTACAGGCCATTCCCAGAGGACAGTGGGAGGCAGCCCAGTCGCTTGGCTTGTCACGGGCCATCACCCTGCGCAAGGTGATCCTGCCCC
This sequence comes from Aeromonas sp., assembly GCF_050633025.1. Classification (GTDB taxonomy): domain Bacteria; phylum Pseudomonadota; class Gammaproteobacteria; order Enterobacterales; family Aeromonadaceae; genus Aeromonas. Next base: position 10,527 of record NZ_JBODRQ010000021.1, on the reverse strand, counting down.
AGCTGGTGCGCATCACCTTGCCGCCGCTCACCAACGAGCTGGTCTCCCTTATCAAACATTCGGCGCTGGTGAGTGTGATCGCCATCTTCGATCTGACCAACGAAGGGCGTACTCTGGTTGCCGATACGTTTCTGACCTTTGAGGTGTGGTTTACCGTGGCCGCCCTCTATTTGCTGTTAACCCTGACGCTGTCAACCTGTTCGCGGGCACTGGCCCGTCATCTGGATCCGGACCAACAAGGACGCTAACCATGAATCTGTCATTCAAGACCACCCTGTCGGGCGCAACCCTGCTACTGGCAAGCCTGCTCACTCCGGCACTGGCACAAACTGCCCCCTCCGACACCCAGGCGCAGATCGAGCAGAGCGGTACCCTGCGGGTCGGCATGTCCACCTTCGCTCCCTGGGCGATGCGCGACAAGCAGGGCGCCCTGATCGGTTTTGAGATTGACGTGGCCCGTCGCCTCGCCACAGATAACGGCTGGCAAGTAGAGTTCGTGCCTACCGCCTGGGATGGCATCATCCCCTCCCTGCTGGCGAAAAAATATGACGTCATCATCGGCGGCCTCACCATCACCCCCGAGCGGGAGAAGAGCGTGCGCTTCACCCAGGTCTACTCCCATTCGGGGGTGCAGCTGGCCGCCTCAAGCACCATGGCCAAAGAGAATAAAACCGTGGCGGACTTCAACCAGCGCGGGGTGATCCTGGCGGTACGTCGTGGCGCCTCACCGGTACAGGTGGCAAAAGAACACTTCCCCAAGGCCACCCTGCGCCAATTTGATGACGAGTCACAGGTATTTCAGGAGGTGCTGAACGGCCGCGCCCACGGCGCCCTCTCCTCTTCCCCGAAACCCGAGCAAAAGGCGCTGCGCCACCCGGATGCCCTCTTTATGCCGTTTGCCGAGCCGTTGGCACAAGGCGACGAAGGCTTTGCCCTGCGCAAGGGGGATGATGCCCTGGCTGAGCAGTTCAACGAGTGGATCGCCGCCCGTCAGGCCGATGGCTGGCTCAAAGCGCGCCATGACTACTGGTTCAAGTCGCTGGCGTGGGAAGCGCAGGTCGCCAATCCCTGATGATGATTGCTCTAAAAGAGACCATCCGGCGCATCGTCCGTGGGGCATGTCGGAACATCAACTGGCTGGATGGGGCGATCGCCCTGATCCTGCTGCTGGCTGGCCTCTGGCTGGCCAGCCGCTTGCACATCGGGGTAGCCTATCAGTGGCGCTGGCATGAGGCCTTCGATCTGCTGTTCACCCTTGGCCCTCACGGCGAGTTGCCCTACTTTTTCAGCGGTCTGCTCACCACCTTGCGCATCGCCCTGCTCGGCATGGTGCTGGCGCTGCTGCTCGGCACTGCGCTGGGGGTAGCCGCCTTCAGCCGCCGCCCCTGGCTGGTGATGCCCGCGACCCTGTTTATCCAGCTGATCCGCAATCTGCCGCCGCTGGTCTTTATCTTCATCTTCTACTTCTTTATCGCCAACCAACTGCTACCTGCAAGCGGCCTCTCACGCTGGCTCGGCACCGTATCGCTCTCCCCGTGGCAAGAGGCGCTGTTTGGCCCACCTGCCCGCTGGGAGAACCTCATCTCAGGCACCCTCTGCGTTGGCATGATCAGCGCAGCCTTCGTCGCCGAGATCGTCCGTGCCGGGCTGACCGCCATCCCCCGCGGCCAGTGGGAGGCGGCGCAGAGCCTCGGACTCTCCCCCTGGGTGCGGCTGCGCCATGTGATCCTGCCGCAGGCCATGCTGCTGATGTTGCCCCCCCTCACCGGTCAGCTCATCGCGCTGGTGAAGGATACCGCCATCGTTTCCCTTATCTCGGTGCAGGAGCTCACCTTCGTCGGCACCGAGATGGCCAACTCCAGCGGGCTGGTCTACGAGATCTGGCTGCTGGTGGCTATCGCCTATTTATCGATATGTTTGAGTCTGTTCGTATTGCTGAGCCGACTCGAAACAAGACAAGGAGCACGCACATGCTGACATCCCTGTTGCTGGCGACCGTATTGCAAGCGGAAGCCATCGGTGGTTATGCCGCCGGTTGCCTGAAAAACGGCGTATCCCTGCCCCTCGAAGGGCCGGGTTATCAGGTGATCCGCACCAAGCGGCTGCGCTACTACGGCCACCCCGACCTCATCCACTATCTGCAAGCGCTGGCCAACCAGACCCGCATGGCCGGGCTGCCGGATCTCTATATCGCCGATCTGGCGATGGCCCGTGGCGGCCCCTTTACCTCCGGCCATCGCAGCCACCAGACTGGCCTTGATGCCGATATCTGGTTTCGCATGGCCAACCGCCCCATCAGCAAATGGGAGCAGGATGCCCCCAAGGAGTGGGCGCTGATCGACGAACCCAGCTACAAAATGTTACCGGGCCGCTTTGGTCCCCAGCAGCTCACCCTGCTGCGGCTGGCGGCCAGCAAACCCGAGGTGGCCCGCATCTTTGTCAATCCGGTGATCAAATCCGCGGTCTGCCAGCAAGCTGGTGACGAACCCTGGGTCGCCAAGCTGCGCCCCTGGGTGGGCCACTTCAGTCACTTCCACGTACGGCTGCGCTGCCCGGTAGGCAGCCCGGATTGCGAGCCCCAGGCTCCCATTCCGCCCGGCAATGGCTGTGGGGAAGAGCTGGCCTCCTGGCTCAAAGACAAGCCCCAGCTGCCCAAGGTCTCCGGCATCAACAAGCGACCCGAACTACCTGCGCGTTGTGGCAAATGACCCCAAGCTGGTATGGTGGTGCACTCTTGGTCGTACACCATCCATGGCGCACTATCGACTCGAAATATCAAAGGAGAACAACAAGATGGCCACATCACTCTGGCGCAGAACCACGCAGAGCCTGTTGACCCTGACCCTGCTGCTCGGCCTGAGCGGCTGCGGCATGAACAATATTCCAACCCTGGATGAGCAGGTTAAAGCAAGCTGGGGGCAGGTGGAGAACCAGTATCAGCGCCGCGCCGATCTCATCCCCAATCTGGTGGCCACCGTCAAGGGCTACGCCAGCCATGAGCAGGAGACCCTAAAGGCGGTCACCGATGCCCGTGCCCGGGTCGGCAGCGTACAGGTGAGTGATCCTGCCCAGCTCAAGGAGTTTGAAGCGGCGCAGAACCAGCTCTCCAGCGCCCTCTCTCGCCTGATGGTGGTGGTAGAGCGCTACCCCGAGCTGAAAGCGGATCAGCAGTTCCTTGCCCTGCAGGCCCAACTGGAAGGAACCGAGAACCGCATCTCGGTGGCACGCCGCGACTATATCGAGGCGGTGCGCCAGTTTAATACCGAGATCCGCACCTTCCCCGGCGTTATCTGGTCCAAGCTGCTCTACTCGGATCTGGAGGCCAAACCCAGTTTCAGTGCCAAACCCGGTGCCGATGAGGCGCCCAAGGTCAGCTTCCAATGAAGATGATGCTGCGCTGGTTTCTTCCCTGTCTGCTGCTCTGGGCCACTGCCCTGCAAGCGGTACCGGACTTCCCGACGCTGAGCGGACGGGTGGTGGATGAAGCCAGTCTGATGTCCCGCAAACAGGCCCATCAACTGACCCAACAGCTGGCCGCCTTTGAAAAGCGCAGCGGTATCCAGCTGGTGGTGGTCTCTGTCGACAGCCTCGATGGGGAGACTATCGAGGAGTATGGCTACCAGCTCGGTCGCCACTGGGGGATCGGCCAGAAAGGCAAAAACAATGGCGTGCTGTTGCTGATCGCCCAGGATGAGCGCAAGGTGCGGATCGAGGTAGGCTATGGATTGGAAGGCGCCCTGCCCGACGCCATCGCCGCCAACATCATCCATGGCCGCATCCTGCCCGCCTTCAAGCGCGGCGATATGGTGGCCGGGATCATGGCAGGCAGCCAGAGCATCATGAAGGCACTCGCCGGGGAATATCAGCCGGTCGAGCAGCCAAAGAGTGACAACGGTGGCGGCCCCTGGCTGTTTATTCTGGTGGTGATTGCGATGATCGTGCTCCACAACCTGCGCGGGGGTGGTGGCGGTGGGCCGGGAGGACGACGTCGGTCGACCTACATGGCCGGTGGATTGGGTGCCGGCTCCTTTGGTGGTCGCTCCAGCGGCGGATTCAGCGGTGGCGGCGGCAGTTTTGGCGGCGGCAGTTTTGGCGGCGGCGGAGCCTCCGGTGGCTGGTAACAGGAGTAAAGAGACAAATCATGATTTCTAAACAGTTCTTCCACACGCTTCAGGCTAAGGTACGCGAAGCGGAGCTAGAGACTGATGCTGAACTGGTCACCGTGCTGGCCCCGGCCAGCGATGGCTATCGCTACATTCCCACCCTCTGGGCGGCGCTGCTGGCGATGCTCACCCCGCTGCTGGTGTTCCAGCTCGGCTTCTGGCTCGGCTGGTACGAAATCCTGCTGGTACAGTGGTCGGTCTGGCTGCTGCTGAGCCTGCTGTTCCACTGGACCCCCATCAAGATGCGGCTCATCCCGAAGAAGGTTCGCCAGCTCCGGGCTGCCCTGATGGCCCGCCTGCAATTTGTCGAGCAGGGGCTGCACCGCACCCGCGACCGGCTCGGGGTGCTGATCTTCGTCTCGGCCGCCGAGCACTATGTAGAAATACTGGTGGATGACGGCATCGCCCAGCATATCGACAACGGCCAGTGGCAGGAGATCATCGACGACTTCGTGGCGCGAGTGCGCAACAAGGAGATCGAACAGGGTTTTCTGGAGTGCGTGGAGCGCGTTAGCGCCATTCTGACCGATGCCTTCCCGGCCACCCGGGATCAAAACGAGCTGCCGGACAGTCTAATCATCCTCGACAAGCCCTGATCCGGTTTAAAAAACCGGCATTCTGCACAAGGGTTAGGCATTCGGAAAAGATTATGAAAAATAAGGGGAAAAGAGGTTGACCCACACAGCCCTTTCCCCTAAATTACGCCCCGTTCCAGCGCAACAGCGCAGCGAACGAAAATTTGGTGAGGTGTCCGAGTGGCTGAAGGAGCACGCCTGGAAAGTGTGTATACGGCAACGTATCGAGGGTTCGAATCCCTCCCTCACCGCCAAATATAACCCGTTGAATTTCAACGGGTTTTTTCATTTCTAGACTTACGTGATTTTTTTCCTGGATCAACTAGGTGGAACAATCATGTATCTGAGTAAAAATGCCTCCGGCACCTACTACACTCGTCTCCCGCTGCCTAAGTCATTACGGAAATATGTGATTCGATCACAAAACACCCAATCGACTTTGCTGCCCACCAGCGAACCCGTTTGAGCAATATGAAGAGACTGTGAATCATCGCATTCATTCGACCTGATCACGACAATTTGCCCGCCGGAGTAACCCTCTCCTTGAAATAACGGGTAACAAGGGGTATAACCACGCGCTTTATCAGGTGTAATAAGTGAGCGGTATGATGCAATCCCCCTTTTGGCAAACCAAGAGTCTGCAGCAGATGACTGAATCCGAATGGGAATCCCTCTGCGATGGTTGCGGAAAATGCTGCCTCAACAAGCTGATCGATGAAGATACCGACGAACTGGTATTCACCAATGTCGCCTGCAATTTGCTCAATACCAAGACCTGTCAGTGCTCTGATTATGCCAATCGCTTCAAAAAAGAGCCTGACTGTCTGCAGATCACCCATGACAAGATCGCCGAATATGACTGGCTCCCCTCAACCTGCGCATATCGTCTGCTGGCCGAAGGTGACACTCTTCCGGAGTGGCATCCTCTGCTAACCGGCAGTCGTTCCGCGATGCATCAGGCAGGTCAATCCGTCCGTGGCAAAGTCATTCACGAGGATCAGGCGGGTGAATGGATCGATCACATCATCACCTGGGCCAGCTGACACGCTCAACCCACTATTTTCCAGAGACAAGGGCTGCACAATGTACGGCCCTTGTTGTTTTTGCAAGCAGGGTTTGTAGCTTCACACATATCTGGCTGGCTAATGTATATTCCGGCCGATCATGAACACCGATTCTGGTTCAACGTGAACACCATTTCCGGACCAACGTGAACGCTCATTCCGGTTCAACCTGAACACTTTGCACCTCCTTTCCGGAAACAGTGTTCAACATCCCGGAATCACTGTTCACATTCACCGGAAGGCGGGACTCGTATTGTACTACTCTGGTTGACCCTGCCCCCCACACCAAATCGCAAGGCGCTAACTGCTCGGCATGTTGAGCTGCGGTGTCAGACCATGGCTGGTAAAATCCGAGGGAAACAAAGTACTTCCAAGTACGTGGCGTTGATAGCGGAGCCAGCCAGCGAATTCCATCAGGGATAGAGGCAGTAGCCTCGATCAAAATCCGGATCTATGGCTGCAATCTCCACCTGACTCACTTTCATGGATTGAGAGCTTGGCAAACCGGGGCGACCATCTATGTTTCCATGCCTCGGGCATAGAGGGAGAGAATGCGAGCATCAAAACCCTGGAGCTGCTTTTCGCCTTTTTTGACCAGCAGTGGTTCGAAGCTGCCGTTGCGATCCCGGGGGATCTCCAGCGCGATGTCCCCGTGGACGGAACGGACCGTCTTGGCACTTTTGCCATTACGGGAGTTACCGGTGTTCTTGCCGTCGCTGGCATGTTTGGCGTAGCCCAAGTGTGCCGTCATCTCGGCTTACAGGACTCGCTCGGCAAGGCGCTTGGTGAGCTGCTTGAGTAGACCGCTCTCGCCAAGGATATCGTCAGGGCTGGAGCAGCCCGCCAGCAGTTGATCTATGAGTTCGTCTGATAATGGCATTCTGTTGTCCTTTCAACAGGTTGGTAAGAATGCCAGTTACACAGATTTTTTTACTCTCTCGCGGGCCCTGCAGCAGTGGGGCGTTGAGCTGCCAATAAACGTCGGCTATTTTTACCCAAGCAAGTCATTTACCTCGCCTATCACCGTGAAGTTATATTCATGGGATGATACCGCATACAACCCTCGGTCCACCGCCACCAAGGGGGGCTGGATGATCTGAGTGGTTGTCACCGCCTGCATGAATCATCAAGGCCTTACCACTCAGTTCCGCCATAGTCAGGCGTGGTGCCAAAACTGGTTGAACAGCGTTACCTACCTCATCGACATAGAGAGGTGGTAAATCTCCCTTGTGGACATCATCCTGCCAAGGGGCGCCATGGCGCCCTGTTTGCTGGGGATCATAATGACCACCCGCCGCGCCACCCGCAACGCTTTGCCCATCCTTAATACTGCTGTCGCAGCTCCCGTTTGCGTGCACATGGAATCCATGCAAACCTGCAGGCAAAGAGGACTGTGCCGGAGTAAAGACTGCTCCATATGGACTTTCACTCAACTCTACTTGCCCAACGACAGCCCCGCTGGCCAGATCCTTCATCGTCACACTAGCTGCAGTGGCATTGAAACTTACTACCAACACTGCAGCAAGCATCACCTTACTCATTCGGTTATTCATCATTCTTCCCCTTGCTCTATTACATCGAGGGTTAATTACCCTCGATGTAATTGCCTTCCCCAGCACCAGTTGCCAGAGCACGAAACCGCTCGCCCTGTCCAAAATGCTCGGCAAACTGAGCCGCCGTCATAGTGCTTTTATCGGTAACAGGCTCATCAGCCCGTTTATCACTATCCCAATCACAATCAATGGCATATAGGGTTTTCGCAATACGCCATTCACCCTTGATCACCGCCCCCATTAATGCGGTATGACCTCGTTTGTCACGCAAGCAAGGGTCTGCCCCTCTTTCGAGAAGAGACTTCACTGCCTCCGACTGCCCTTGGTAAGCGGCAATCATCAGTGCGGTGTAACTCTGCTCATTGCGCTCATCGATCGGGAAGCCAGCTTTTACAAATTCATTCAGAACACTCACCTCTCCGCTGCGAGCAGCGGCAAAGAAATATTCTTGTAAGCTGGCAGGCTGCAATTGCGCCACCTCTGTCGGCTCGCTACCCCTGGCTGGTTCAGACAACCCCACAAGCACCACAAACAAACTCAGCAGCAAACGGTTAGGTACCATCCTGCACTCCTTCAACATAATGCCTGCAAGGCCCGGTTCATGATTGCAGGCAGGAACAAGTGGGCCCTGCAGGACTTACCGAGTTACCCCCACCGCCTGCCTGGCGGGGGCAAAATTAGAGTTTGCTCGCGAGTTGCTTGACCTGCTGCTCATCCCCCTTAACGGCACGAGTTAGGGCCATACCATATTCACTGTCTGCTTTGTAAAAGTGGGCCAGCATCTTGTGCTTCACTCCACTGTCACGCACAGCACCGAGATCGGCAGCCAAGTTGCGCACGAGATTAGTCTTTCCTTTAGCATCGAGAGAACGATAGAAATTGCCGGCCTGGCTGAAGTTATCGGTTTTCTCGATCTGCTTTTGCTGAACTGTACCCTCTAGCGCTGTCATTACTGCGCGAGCCTCTGCCACCATGGTCTTAGGTGCCTGGCTGCTCGGTTCATAGTTCACGTTGCTGATTGTATTGCCAATGTTCATGGCACCATCCTGGTTGTTACTCACAACCGGCACCAATGGACGGTTGATAGGCAACTGTTGATGGTTTGCTCCGAGACGGTAGAACTGGGTGTCACTGTAGGCGAACAGACGCCCCTGCAGCAGACGATCTTCGGAAGGTTCGATACCCGGAACCAGGTTGGCCGGAGCAAAGGCCGACTGTTCGGTTTCTTGGAAGAAGTTGTCAGGCATTCGATTAAGGGTCATGGTCCCAATCTTCTGCTCAGGCACCCCCTCCCACACCTTGGTTGCGTCCAACGGGTTGTAGCTAAAGTCGTTCAACTGAGAGGGCTTTAACACCTGAATAGCCAGATCCCATTTCGGGTAGTCGCCGGCCTTGATGGCACTGTACAGATCCCGGGTTAGATGGTTGAAATCCTGACCTTGCACCTTAGCAACCTGATCTAGATCCAGACTGCTTACCCCCTGCCGGCTGCGCCAGTTGAATTTGACGTAATGCACATCACCCTTGGCGTTAACGAACTTGTAGGCATGCACACCGAAGCCATTCATTTTGCGATAGCTGGCTGGGGTGCCGAGGTCGGAGTAGACCTGAGTCAGCATATGGGTAGAGGCAGGATCCTGGCTCATGAAGTCAAACACACGGTTCGGGTCTTGAATATTTTCGACCGGTGAAGGTTTGAGAGAGTGGACCATATCGGGAAACTTGATGGCGTCACGGATGAAGAACACAGGCAGGTTATTGCCTACCAAATCCCAGTTGCCCTGGTCGGTATAAAACTTGGTAGCAAAGCCACGTGGATCCCGGAGGGTCTCTGGACTATGTTGGCCATGAATAACTGTGGAGAAGCGAACGAAAACGGGGGTTTTCTTGTTCACTGCTGAGAATAGGCTTGCAGAAGTGAGCTCTGGAATAGCATGGGTCACTTCAAACTCGCCATGGGCGCCAGTACCTCGGGCATGAACAACCCGCTCGGGGATCCGTTCCCTGGCAAAGCGCTGCAATTTTTGGATGAGATGCACATCTTGCAGCAAGACAGAACCATTCTCACCGGCCGTAGTAGAATGCTGATTATCACCTACGGGCGCACCGTTATCGCGGGTGAGGACATCAGCTTGAACGTGCAATGCAAGGCCCGACATGAGAGCAATTGTCAATTTTGTCATTATTTTCATTTCTTCCCTTATTTTTTCTAGATTTATTCCTGCCTGCGTGCTCAATACTATGCCAGCCATGCATTCTAAAAAAACGATTAAATACGATTAAATCATTCTGTTTTCACGATTAGGTTTAACCGTGGCTGAAATGAGTGAGAAAGAAATAGGTCACCAACAAGGCTTTGCTGATTGATGGCCATATCTAAGGAATGTGCGAACCAGTCCCTGATGTGAGATCATGAGCCCCACTTGGCATCATGGATAAGGTTCAGTATGAATCATCAGCTCACCTTCGCGGTTAGCGAGTTCAATGGCAAACGCCGCAAAACCCGTAAGGAGTTATTCCTGGCTCGCATGGAGGCGTTGCTCCCATGGGCAATGATGCTGGAGGTCATCGAGCCCGTCTATCCCAAGGCAGGTAATGGCCGTCGCCCCTACCCACTCGATACCATGCTGCGCATTCACTGCATGCAACAGTGGTATAGCCTTAGCGACGGCGCCATGGAGGATGCGCTCTACGAGATTACTTCGATGCGTCTGTTTGCCAAGCTCTCACTGGACCAGGCCATCCCCGACCGCACCACCATCATGAACTTCCGCCATCTGCTGGAGCAGCACCAGCTGGCCCGGCAGCTCTTCGACGCCGTCAACCTGTGGCTTTCTGACGCCGGCATCATGATGAAGCAAGGCACGCTGGTCGATGCCACTCTCATTGAGGCCCCTTGCTCAACCAAGAACAAGCGTTGCGAGCGTGACGGCGAGATGCACCAGACCAAGAAAGGCAATCAATGGTACTTCGGCATGAAGGCACATATCGGTGTCGATGCCAAGAGTGGCCTGACGCACAGTCTGGAGACCACGGCAGCCAATGAGCACGACCTCAATCAAGTGGGGAGTCTGCTCCATGGCGAGGAGGCATTTGTGTTCGCTGACGCAGGATATCAGGTCGCGGTAGGAATGGCGGTCACCCGCCACCCCCCGCACAGATCCGGACGTGC
>NZ_JBODRQ010000020.1:0-37619 GCF_050633025.1 Aeromonas sp. | reverse complement strand
AGGCAGAGCCGTCAGATTTACAGTCTGATCCCTTTGGCCGCTCGGGAACCCCTCCCCAAGTGCGAGGCGCATACTAACAGATCTTCGCTCTTTGTGAACCCCTTGACGCGTGTCTGGCAGCAAAAAATGACTGTTCGTCGATTTTTTGATACATCCAGCTCAAAATTCAAGCTTATCAGCAAGTTGTGCGCTGCTTTTCTATGCAGTCCCGTTGCGGGCTTTGGTCGAAAAAATCAGCATTCATTGAGGGACAGACAAAAAGACCGCCTGACGTGGCGGTCTGTTGCTGAATTGAGTTTGTGCCGGATGCGATGATCAGCGCTGGAACGGGTAGATGGACCCCAGTTTCAGGATCTGGGTCAGTTCGTCCAGTGCGCAGCGGGACTCCTGCACCAGTGCCGGATCCCGCAGATCGTCCAGTGTCAGGCGGTCGCGGTAGTGGCGATCGACCCAGCCATCGAGGCGGGCAAACTGGCGGTCGTTGATGAGGCAGGCCGGATTGACCGCAGCGAGTTCCTGATCGTTCATGGCAACCCGCAGCCGCAGGCAGGCGGGACCACCGCCGTTGCGCATGCTCTGTTTCACATCCATATAGTGTACCGTTTTGATCGGGGTGCCTTGCGTCAGCAGCTTGCCAAGATAGGCAGAGACCGCCAGATTGTCGCGGCACTCGGTGGGGGCGATGATGGCCATCTCGCCGCTCGGCAGGGTGAGGATCTGGGTGTTGAACAGGTAGGATTTCACTGCATCCTGCACGGATACCTCGGCAGTCGGCACTTCGATAAAGTGCAAATCTCCCTCGCCAAACTTGCTGCTGATCTCGGCCAGCACCGCTTCGGTGTTGAGGAACGCTTGCTGGTGGAAGAAGAGCACGTTCTGGTTGCCCACCGCGATCACGTCGTTATGGAATACCCCCTGATCGATCACCTCCGGGTTTTGCTGAATAAACACCACGCTCTCCTCGCCAAGGCCATGCAGGCGGGCGATGGCCTGGCTTGCCTCCAGAGTCTGGCGGGCCGGATAGCGCTTCGGTGCCGGGCGGGAGAGATCAAAGGCGCTGCGACCATAGACGAACAGCTCGACTCCCGCTTCGCCATAGGCGCGGCAGAGGCGGGTATGGTTGGCGGCCCCCTCATCGCCGAAGTGGTCGTTCTCCGGCAGATGGAGGTGGTGGCTGAAGTGGCGCTCATTGTTGAACACCGCGCGCAGAATGCGGCCCGTCACCTCGGGCTCGAGGGAGCGGTGAAACTTGTTGGTCAGGTTGGCAGGGGTGAAGTGGATGCGGCCATCCTGAGTGTCGGCGCTCGGTGATACGGTAGCGGCGTTGGCGGTCCACATGCTGGAGGCTGAATAGCAGGCGGCCAGTACGGCGGGAGCCTGTTTGGCGGCCTGCTCCAGCACCCTGGCATCGCTGCCGGTGAAGCCGAGGCGGCGCAGGGTGGCGAGATCCGGTCGCTCCTGCGGGGCCAGCACCCCCTGCACCATGCCGAGGTCGGTCAATGCCTTCATTTTACGTAGCCCCTGCTTGGCTGCCTCCTTGGGATTGGAGGCTTCCTGGGCATTGCTCTGGGAGGCGACGTTGCCGTAGGAGAGGCCGGCATAGTTATGAGTCGGGCCGACCAGACCGTCGAAATTGACCTCGAAGTGCTTCATGATCACATCCTTTCGATTTTTATATGGGGAGCGGTTCCTTCCGCACACAAAGCTGTGGCGTACGGCCATTATAAAAAGATTTCATCCTCTGTAACAAGCTGATAACCAGAATGGGTTTTTATGTCACAAGGGTGGCTGGATATGTCATTTCCAATCTAAAAAAGGGGGGGATATAGCATAAAAACAAAAAAGCGGTTGCGTCCGGCCTGTTGCCTTCGCATTAATAAATAAAGAAGCAATAAAAGAAGCCGTGTGGTTCGGGCTGGTCAGGCAAATTTGCTCACAAGATTGCTTTTTCGCGCCAAATCTCTTATACAGCCCCACAAAACCGCACACCAACCCCGTCGGGTGCAATGAGGATAATAGTTACAGCATGGGCAAATCACTGGTCATAGTGGAGTCTCCGGCCAAGGCCAAGACCATCAACAAATATCTGGGCAAGGACTACGTGGTGAAATCCAGCGTGGGTCATGTTCGCGATCTGCCCACCAGCGGCAGCGCCAGCACCGAGCCCAAGAAACCCGTCATTCGCGGCATCAAGTTGAGCGAAACCGAGAAGGCTGCCAAGGATCGCAAGGCCCTGTTTGCCCGGATGGGGATCAACCCGACTGCGGGCTGGCAGGCCAACTACCAGATTTTGCCCGGCAAGGAGAAGGTGGTCAGCGAGTTGCAAAGTCTGGCCGAGAAAGCCGACACCATCTATCTCGCAACCGACTTGGATAGAGAAGGAGAGGCGATCGCCTGGCACCTGCGCGAGATCATCGGTGGCGACGACAGCCGCTATAGGCGCGTGGTGTTCAACGAGATCACCAAAACCGCCATCAAGGAGGCGTTTGCCCAGCCCTCCGAGCTCAACATCGACCGCGTCAACGCCCAGCAGGCCCGTCGTTTCCTCGACCGAGTGGTGGGTTACATGGTCTCCCCGCTGCTGTGGAAAAAGCTGGCTCGCGGCCTCTCTGCCGGTCGGGTGCAGTCCGTCGCGGTGCGCTTGATCGTCGATAAAGAGCGCGAAATCAAGGCATTCGTGCCGGTCGAGTTCTGGGATCTCAACGCCGACCTTCTGACCGCCGAGAAGAGCGAGCTGCGCATGGAAGTGGTCAGCCGCAACGGCGCCGACTTCAAGCCGGTGACCCAGGCCGAGACCTTCGCTGCCGTCGCCGCTCTGGAAGGGGTTGACTACAAGGTAGTGAACAGGGAAGACAAGCCGACCGGTTCCAAGCCTTCTGCTCCTTTCATCACCTCTACTCTGCAGCAGGCGGCCTCTACCCGGCTGAGCTTCGGGGTCAAGAAGACCATGATGATGGCCCAGCGTCTCTATGAAGCGGGTTACATCACCTATATGCGTACCGACTCCACCAACCTCAGCAAAGAGGCGGTTGAGGCGGTGCGTGAATATATCGGCGAGCAGTATGGCGCGGCCTATCTGCCAGCCGAGCCGAATCTGTATGGCGCCAAGGCCAATGCCCAGGAAGCGCACGAAGCGATCCGTCCCTCTAGCGTGCTGGTCACCTCCGAGATGCTGGAAGGGATGGAGCCGGATGCCATGCGTCTGTACGATCTCATCTGGCGTCAGTTCGTTGCCTGCCAGATGACCCCGGCTCAGTACGACTCCTCCACCCTGACTGTCAAGGCGGGTGAGTTCGAGCTCAAGGCCCGTGGCCGTACCCTGCGCTTCGCCGGTTGGACCAAGGCCCTGCCGCCGATGGGTCGCAAGGGCGAAGATAGTCAGCTGCCTGCGGTGACCGTGGGTGAGGTGCTGAAGCTGATCAAGCTGGATCCGCGCCAGCACTTCACCAAGCCGCCTGCCCGTTTCACCGAAGCGGCGCTGGTGCGCGAGCTGGAAAAACGCGGCATCGGCCGTCCCTCTACCTACGCCTCCATCATCTCCACCATCGTCGATCGTGGTTATGTGCGGGTCGAGAGCCGCCGTTTCTTCGCCGAGAAGATGGGCGAGATCGTCACCGATCGTCTGGTCGAGAACTTCATCGAGCTGATGAACTACGAGTTCACCGCCAAGATGGAAGACAAACTCGATGGCATCGCCGAAGGGAGCCTGGAGTGGAAGAATGTGCTGGATGCCTTCTACGCCGAGTTTACCCAGGAGCTGGAGAAGGCTGACAAGGCGCCGGAAGAGGGTGGCATGCGTGCCAACCAGATGGTGCTGACCGATATCGACTGTCCTGATTGCGGCCGCAAGATGGGTATCCGTACCGCCACCACCGGTGTTTTCCTTGGCTGCTCCGGCTATGCCTTGCCGCCCAAAGAGCGCTGCAAGAAGACCATTAACCTGGTCTCTGCCGATGAGTTTGTCTCCGCCACTGACGGCGAAGAGGCGGAAACCGAAGCGCTGCGCGCCAAGCACCGCTGCGGCGTCTGTGGTACAGCGATGGATGCCTACATCATCGATGACAGTCGCAAGTTGCACGTCTGTGGTCGCAACCCGGACTGCGATGGCTACGAGATCGAGAAGGGCCAGTTCAAGCTCAAGGGCTACGAAGGGCCGAGCATCGAGTGCGACCGTTGCGGAGCCGAGATGCAGCTCAAGAACGGCCGTTTCGGCAAGTACATGGGTTGCACCAACGAGGCCTGCAAGAACACCCGCAAGATCCTGAAAAACGGTGACATTGCGCCGCCGAAAGAGGATCCGGTACCGCTGCCGGAGCTCAAGTGCACCCAGTCCGATGCCCACTTCGTGCTGCGTGACGGGGCTGCCGGTCTGTTCCTGGCGGCCAGCAACTTCCCCAAATCCCGCGAGACCCGCGCGCCGCTGGTGGAAGAGCTCAAGCGCTTCAAGGATCGCATCTCGGCCAAGCACAAGTATCTGGCGGGAGCCCCGCTCACCGATCCTGATGGCAACCCGGCCATCGTGCGCTTCAGTCGCAAGACCAAGGAGCAGTACGTAATGAGCGAGGTCAACGGCAAGGCGACCGGCTGGACCGCTCATTACGACAATGGTACCTGGCAAGAGAGTTTGCCAAAGGCTAAAAAAGCGTGATGAAAAGAGGCCCCGACAAGGGGCCTCTTTGCTTATGGATAGCGGTATACTGAGACTGCTGCAAGGAGTGCAGCTGTCATCAATTGCGAAGTAGACAAGGAGGTTGAGATGGAGATTAACGAGATCCGGCCGGGCATGAGCTGCATGACCCGGGAAGGTGTGGCCTATGTGCTGGAAGTTGACCGGCAGAGCTTGCTGGTGCTGCTGCAGCGCGCGGACGAGACCATACCGGTGCAGGTGCGCAGCGATGAGATCCTGGCACCGCTGGAGTAATCGTCAGGCCAATAATCACCACTTCAGGTGAAGAACAACATCAAAACGGCAGTAAAAACAGCAGCTCGGCCAGATCGGGCTGCCACTGCCACTCCTTCATTCTGACCCTCCCCCCTATCACCACGACCCCCTCCTGCTGCAGGCGGCCCGTCTGTTCGGCAAAGCCTGGCGACCCTTTGGGTAACGAGATGGTGCCCGCTGCGCCCAGCACCCGATGCCAGGGCAGTACCTTGTCGGTTTCCCGCAGCACCTTGCCCACCAGTCTTGCCCGTCCGGGCAGCCCGGCCAGATCGGCCACCTGACCGTAACTGACCACCCGGCCCGCCGGGATCAGGGCGATGATCGCTTCGATACGGGCAGTTTTGTTCAATGGGGATGGACTGGATTCAATGCTCATAGACACGATTCGTCAAAAAACAACAGAAGCGCCATTGTGGCGCTTCTGTCATGGGGCTGGCAATGATTCAGCCGAAGGTCTGGCTAAGCCCCTTCAGTTGCTTGGCCCGATCCAGCAGAGCCTGACTGGAGTGATCGACATCCTGCATCTTCTGGCTGTTGGCGTGGGAGTACTCGGAGATCTGGTGGATACTGCGGCTGATCTCCTCCACCACCGTCTGCTGCTGCTCGGCGGCGGCGGCGATCTGGGTGGATAACTCGGTGACCAGCTCGAACTCCTGCAGCACAGTGTGGAGGCTGCTGGAGCCCTGGCGGGTCATCTCGGCGCATTCGCGGGTCTGCTGCAGGTTCTCCTGCATCATCCCCTTCCAGCGGCCCAGAGTGTGCTGGATCTGCTTGATGCTGGCCTGGATCTGCTTGGTCGCCTTGTGGGTGCGGGTGGAGAGAGTTCGCACCTCGTCGGCGACCACCGCAAAGCCGCGCCCCTGCTCACCGGCCCGTGCTGCCTCGATGGCGGCGTTGAGGGCCAGCAGGTTGGTCTGCTCTGCGATCCCCTGGATCTCGTCCATTACGCTGCCAATTTTTTCGGACTCGCTGGCGAGTTCTACTGCCGAGTTGAATGCCAGCTCTGCCTGTCTGGCGAGCTGTTCGATCTGTTGTTCGGTCTGGTTCAACTGTCGGTTGGTATGTTCACAGTGGTTGCGAGCTTCGTTGACCTGGCCGTTCGAGTCTTGAATAGTGCGTGCTATCTCGTGAGCAGTGCAGGTCATCCGGGTCATCGCCGTAGCCATCTGCTGGGTCTGGGCATCTTGCTCGTTAATATCGAGGCAGGCCTGATGAGAGGCCTGCTTCAGATTGATGGCCAGGGTTTGCAGAGGTGCCGTGGCATCATTGATCCGCCCCAAAACGGTTCGGATGCGGGCCTGCAGCATCTTGATATGAAAATCGGCAATGGCGCCGGGGTTGTCACCGGAGTAGACCAGCCGGGTCAGACTGTCATATTCACGGCCCAGTTGCTGCAGATAGTGGGGCAGGGCAAAGAGCTCGCGCCAGTAGGCTCCGCCGATGAGCAGCAGGGGCAGCAGCATCAGCAGGACGGTCATGGCCCCTTGGCTGGCGAAGGTCCAGCCCATCAGGCCGAGCAGCAGCAGGGTCATGGCCGGGGTGCGTACTTTGGCAAGAGAGGGAAGGTTGCTGCTGTTGCCGCGCTCGGCCTTGAGCAGGGCTTGGTAGGTCTGAGCGGCGATGCGCTTGAATTGGGGCTCGGGCTTGCAGCGTACCGACTGGTAGCCGCTGATCTTGTTGCCTTCGTAGATGGGGGTCACATAGGCATCTACCCAGTAGTAACGGCCATCCTTGCAGCGGTTTTTTACCATACCGCGCCAGGGTTTGCCCTCCTTGAGGCGGGCCCAGAGATCGGCGAAGGCGGCCTTGGGCATGTCGGGGTGGCGTACCAGATTGTGGTTGTGTCCCACCAGTTCATCGACCGAGTAGCCTGCGATGTCGCAGAAGGCCGGGTTGGCGTAGGTGATCACCCCGCGCAGGTCAGTGGTGGAGACCAGTTGTACGTCGGCAGGAAACTCCACTTCGCTATCCAGGGTATGGACGTCTTTGCGGGCCATAGGAATACGCTCCGATGTTCTTGTCGATAATGTTGTCGTTGTTATTGTGGCAGATCTGGAGGTGGCTGCAGGCTCGCGCCAGCAGGAGGCAGACCAGCTTCATTAGGGGCTAGATATTGCCAATAATGGCGGATGAATGGTAGGGAGAAGTTGATGTTTTGTTGGTTAATCGTAAAAAATGCGGCCGATTGGCCGCCAAAGTAGAGACAACATTACCTCTGTGGCATCCGGTAGCGCACCTGCAACTGATCGAGGATCTGCAGCTGGCCCGGCAGGCGGGCGGCGAAGTGATCCCAGCCCTTGTGGGCGGGATCGCTCCAGGCCACCTCGGCCGTGGCCAGCATACGCGGGAACAACATGTAGTCGAGACGATCACGGCTGGTGATCAATTCTGACCACAAGGGGCTCAGCACCCCGAGGATGTTATCGTTGGCATGGAAATCGGCTGGCGCAGGATCGCACGCATAGACCTGCTCCAGATTGAGGGTCCCCGCCCAGTAGAGGCCAGGTTCATGTATATCCTGGCTCCAGGCCAGATCCAGATAGAGGGACTGGGCGGGCGCCATCACCACCGGATAACCGGCTGCGGCGGCGTCCAGCCCCGCCTGGAAGCTGGTCCAGGCACAGACGGCGGCTTTGCGACTCACCTTGTCGCCGTGCAGGATCTCCTCCCAGCCGATCATCTGTTTGTCTCTGGCGGCCAGATAGCGCTGGCAATGGCGCAGCAGATGGCCCTGCAGATCACGGCAGTCGGAGTAGCCCTGCTCGGTCATCAGCTGCTGGCAGGCGGGGCTGTCGGTCCAGACACCGGTCGGCACCTCGTCACCCCCCATGTGGATCTGCGTGCCGGGGAAGAGTTCACATACCTCGTCCAGCACCGCCTCCAGAAAGCGGTAGGTGCCGGGCAGGGCGGGGTTGAGCACGTTGTCATCGAAATGCTGAACAGAGAGGTAGCGGGAGTGATCCGCCGCTTCCACCAGCAGCTCGGGCAGCGCCTTGATGGCGGCGTGGCAGTGGCCCGGGATGTCGATCTCGGGAATGACGGTGATGCCGAGCTCACCGGCATAGCTCACCAGCTCCTTCACCTCGCTCTGGGTGTAGTAGCCGCCATAGGGCTCGGCGCCGCCGCTGAGCTGGGGGCCGATCGCCAGATCGTGGCCGCGCCAGGCACCCACGTCGGTCAGCTCTGGGAAGGCTTTTATCTCGAGCCGCCACCCCTCGTCATCGGTCAGGTGCCAGTGGAAGCGGTTGAACTTGTAGAGGCTCATCAGCTTGAGCAGGCGCTTGATGGTGGCCGGAGTGTGGAAGTGGCGGGCGCAGTCGAGAAAAATGCCGCGAAAGCCGAAGCGCGGGGCATCCTCCAGCGTGATGCAGGGCAGGCTCTCGCCATGTTGCAGATACCACTGGGCCAGCGTCACCAGCCCATGGCGCCAGCCGCTCTCGCCCGCAGCGGCAATCACGATTTCCTCTTCGGTGATGGTGAGCCGGTAAGCTTCGGGGGCCAGTTTGGCTTCGGTCAGCCTGATTTCGGCGTCGTGATCCTGTTCCAGTGCCAGCGACGTCAGCTCGTTGAAGTGGGCCAGCAGACCCGGTACATCGCGGGGGGCGCTGACATGGGCCCGCTCGGCCAGCCGGAAGTTCCCCTCCAGCAGCACCTGATGGGCCGGTTGCGGCACGATACCGGGCAGGGGCTCGACCTCGGGCAGGTCGGGGCGGGTGATCGGCGGGTTCTCCAGCCCGAGATCCTGCGCCGCCAGCGTCACCGGCAGCAGCTGGGCGACGGTGGTCGCCTCCGGCAGGCTGAGGAAGAACCCCTGCGGCATGTCGGAGAGCTTCTTGATGGGGGTCTGGCGGCAGCAAAAGCGCAGCTCGCAGCTGCCAGCGTTCGGGACAATCACCTTGTAGCTGCCGCTCTGGCGCTCCAGCTTGCCTCCTTGCAGTGAGTCGGGGTCGATATGGCGAGCCAGACAGAAGTGCAGCTTCCACTGGGTTTCCGGCATGCGGGAGAGAGTGAAGGTGAACCAGACATCCTCGCCGTCACGTCGGGCGACCTGGGTGTGGATCAGGGGTGTAGACATGGAAAATCCTCTGATTGGGCAAACAGGATGGCGCCATCTAGCGCATCCGCCTGGGGGGGGATCAGGTTGAGCTGGCCGAGACGGGGAGCGAGGCGGGTGCCAATCCCCCCCAGCAGGGCGATCTGTTTGGCACCGAGCTGGGTCATCCCCTCCAGCAGGATCCGCAGCTGTTCGCAGGTTTCGTCCAGCAGTTGGTTGGCGAGCTCGTCGCCATCGCTGGCGGCATCGAACACCCAGGGGGCAAAGTGGCCATAGTCCGCCGGAATGGCGCGGGCGGCCCATCGCACTACTTCCGCCTGATCCCGCTTGAAGCGATCCATCAAGCGGATGGCGAGGGTGCTGGGGGGCAGAATGCCGTCGTGGCAGAGCAGGGATTGCTGGATGGCGCGCAGCCCCAGCCAGGCGCCGCTGCCTATGTCTGAAATGGGGAAGCCGCGGCCGGAGCAGGTGCGGATCTGCCCCTCCTGATAGACCAGCCCCACCGAGCCGGTACCTGCGATCAGAATGGCCCCCTCACGGCCTCCAAAGGCGCCGAGGCAGGCACCGAAGGCATCGGAGGTGAGCCTGACGCTGGCGAAGGGGAAGGGCATCTCGAGCAGGGCGTGATAGCAGTCGGCCAGCTCGGCGGAGGCGAGCGCCAGTCCGACCCCCATCTGTTGTTCACACTCGATGCCTAGCCCGGCAGCAAGGCGGGCGCTGGCAATGGCAGCCAGCACATTGGCGTGGGCATGGTTGATGCCCAGCTCCAGATTGGAGCCTGCCGCGCGCCCCTCTCCGAGCAGCTTGCCCGCCCGATCCCGAATGCGGGCGCGAGTGTGGGTGCCCCCGCCATCGACCCCGACCCAGTATTCAATCATGTTGACCTCCATTTCCCTGGGCACTCTGCCAAGTGATGGCCAGAGCAAACCAGGCAGCGTGGGGGATCCACTGCTCGCCCCAGCGCCAGTTCTGATCCAGCCGATCCCTGTACTCCTCCGGAATAAAGGCCACCTCTTTTTCGTCATCAAACCCTGAGGTGATGCCGTTGCAGATCCCCCCCTGCGCATTGGGATACCCGGCTGTATAGGCGGGGTTGTTGATGCCGTGGCCCGCCAGCATGCAGGCGTTGAACGGGTTCTGCCCGAGGATCCAGTCGATCTGGCGCTGACCGTAAGTGATGAGCGGCTGGCTCTGGCGGGGGAAGTGGCGGGCGCCAGCAAAGGCCATGGTCGCCAGAGAGGCGAGGCGGGCATTCTCCCCTTGCCACCAGTAACCGGACTCGTTGTTGTGGGGCATAAAGAAGCTGACGCGCGGCGCTTCATCCACCCCTTTCACATATTGGCGGGCGAGGGAGAAGGGGTTGCCCGCCCGGGCGCAGAGCGCCAGCTCGGCGGACAGTGCCTGCTCCACCACTGTTTGCACTTGGGCCTTGCGCCCCTGATCCGGCTCTACTCCCTGATATTCCAGCAGCGCCAGCACCGGCAGGCCCGCCTCGGCGGCGTGGTAGTAAGGGCGCGAGCCATCCTCGTTGGCCGACCAGTAGTGACCCAGCTCCGGATGAATGCGCTGGCGGGCACACAGTTTGCTGGCGCGGGCTCTCGCCTCATTCAGCCACTCGGCGCCGAAGGAGCGGGTCAGCTCCACCGCTGCCAGCAGGGCGCAGTAGTCGTCGATGATGTTCTCGACCCCGTCATCGAGGTAGGCAAGGTTGTGTTCGCACAGATGCAGGTAGCCGCGTTTGGCTGCCTCGGCGTAGCGGCTGGCATCGAAGTCGCCACTGACGCTCTCGCGGGCGGCGCGGGCCAGCGCGGCGATGGCCATGCCGCCCCCTTGGCGAAAACCCGCCTGCCAGTTGGCGGATTTGATCCCCTGCTGGGTGGCATAGGCGCACAGCTCGCGCTGGGCGGGATCCTTGCTCCACTTGTCGAACAGGGTCATGTAGAAGAAGCCCGACTCATCCTGCATCCGGCAGAGGAAATCGGCGCCGTGCAGCGCCTCGTCATTGAGCCGCTTGCAGAGGTTCACGCCGTCGATATCGCGGCGGGGGGCCAGCAGTTCCCGGCACTTGAGCAGGGCCCACACCACAATGGGGGTCTGCTGGGGGTTGAGGTAGTTGGCGTAGGATAGGTGGCTCAGGTATTTGCTCATGTCGCCGCTGGCATCGAACCAGCCGCCGTGCACATCTTTGTGCTGGTCGGTGCCAAACAGGCGGGCGTTGCGGTCGGCCCGATCGAAGGTGCCGCTGGCGCGCTGCCCCTTGAAGTAGTGAATGACATCGGAGAGGCAGCGGCTGGCCAGCAGATCCTGGCCGATGGCAAAGCGGGTGGAGCGGACAATGCCTTGGGCAGTGATCGCCTCCAGCCGATAGTGACCGGGCTCCTTGAAGGCGGAGAAGTCGGTGCGCCAGTAAGCGCGGCCCTGCCAGCCGGGGGCGCTGCCGGCCGCTTGCAGCGGGGTTTCAAACAGGGTCTGGCCATCATCGAGGCGTTGCAGCCTGACATAGCCGCCGAGATCATGGGCGGGGGGGGCTTGCAGCAAGGCGACCTTGTGTCCGTCGCACTCGTAGCCCACCTGATTGATCAAGAGTTCCATCAAGGTATTACTCCTGTGGTTCACCGCCGGGCGGTGAGGCACATCACGGGGCTATGGCCGCCCCGTATCGAGGCATGGCCGGACTGTGCTGTCCGGCCGGTCTAGGGCTCACCATCACTCGTAGAGGTAGCAACGCACGAAGTGGTTGTCGGCAAGCTTGGTGATGGGGGGCAGCGCCTCCTTGCAGCGGGGCATCGCCTGATTGCAGCGCCCGGCAAAGGGGCAACCGCAGGACTCCGGCGTCCAGAGCGGGATCTCCCCCTTGCGGCCCCCCTCCAGCTCGGCGTGGATGCTCTTCTCGGGGTCGGGCACCGCCGAGATAAGCAGCTGGGTGTAGGGGTGCTGCGGGTGGTGCAGGATCTCGTCCACCTCGCCCCACTCCACCATGTGACCCACATACATGACCGCCAGATCTTCCGCCACGTAGCGGGCGGTGGCGATGTCGTGGGTGATGTAGAGCATGGAGACCCCCAGTTCGTTCTTCATCTGCTCCATCAGGTTGAGGATACCGATGCGAATGGAGACGTCGAGCATGGAAGTCGGCTCGTCCGCCAGCACCACTTCCGCCTCCACCGCCAGATTGCGGGCGATGTTGACCCGCTGGCGCTGGCCGCCGGAGAGCTGGTGCGGATACTTGGCCGCCGTCGCCTTGGCGGGGGTGAGCCCCACCTTCTCCAGCAGGGCGTAGACCATCTCGGGCAGATCTTTCTTGTCGATCACCTTGCTGTGCAGCAGCAGGGGGCGGGCGATGTGGTGATAGATGGTGTGGGTCGGGTTCAATGAACCGAACGGATCTTGCCACACCATCTGCACGCTCTGGCGATAGTCCAGCAGGGCGGTGCCCTTGTTGAACTCTTCCAGATCGTGGCCGCGATAGAGAATGCGCCCGGCACTGAGCTTGTACATCTTGGCGATGATCTTGGCGATGGTGCTCTTGCCGGAGCCCGACTCCCCGACCACCGCCAGGGCGCGGCCCCGGTGCAGGTTGAAGGTGATGTCGGAGAGTGCCCGCATCTTGCCACTCTTGATGGCATTGGAGTTGATGGGGAAGTCCTTGTAGAGGTGCTGGACTTCGATGATGGGTGCATCGGTTTTGGCGATTTGCATGACAGACATCCTTAACAGCCAGCGGCCTTGTCCAGATAGATCACGGAATCTTGTTGCCGCCCCAGCTCTTCATAGAGGTGGCAGGCGGTCTGTTGCCCGGGGCGGATCTCGGCCAATTTGGTGTACTCCTGACGGCAGCGATCGTGCACCTTGCCGCAGCGGGCCTGAAAGCGGCAGCCGACCGGCACCTCCAGCAAGTTGAGCGGGGTGCCTGGGATCCCCTCCAGCACCTTCTTCGGCCCGTGCAGGGGCGGGAAGGAGTTGCCGAGCCCTCTGGTATAGGGGTGCAGCGGCGCGGTCAGGATCGCCTTGGAAGGGGCCACCTCCACCAGTTCACCGGCATACATGATGCCGATGCGATCGCAGAACTCCACCATCAGGGAGAGGTCGTGGGTGATGAACAGAATGGAGAAGTTGAACTTCTCTTTCAGGGCATAGACCTTCTGCAGGATCTCCCGCTGTACCACTACATCGAGCGCCGTGGTTGGCTCATCCATGATCAGCAGCTCGGGGTTGAGCGCCATGGCGATGGCGATCACCAGCCGCTGGCGCATGCCGCCGGAGAACTGGTGCGGGTAATCCTTGAGCCGGCTCGGGTGGATATCGACGATGGTGAGCAGCTCCTGGGCGCGCTTGATCGCCTCGTAACGGGTCATGCCGGGGTTGTGGGCCAGCAGCACGTCGCAGAACTGCTCCTCCATCCGCAGCACAGGGTTCAGGGCGTTCATGGCGGACTGGAACACCACCGACACCTGTTGCCAGCGGTAGGAGCGCAGCCGCTCCTCGTTGTAGTGGAGGATGTTCTCCCCTTTGAACAGGATCTCGCCACCGCTGATGTAGGCGGGCGGTTTGTGCAGTCGGGCCACCGAGAAGGCGACGGTGGATTTGCCGCAGCCCGACTCGCCAGCGAGGCCGAACACCTCACCCTGTCTGATATCGAAGCTCACCGAGTTGACGGCGCGCACGTCGCCATTTTCGGTGATGTAGTCGACGCAAAGATTGCGTACTGACAGCAGGGGATGCTTGTTCATGCTGTCTTCTCCTGTGCTGTGGCAACCGGTGTGGCCAGTTTCTTCCAGCGGTTGAGCCCTTTGTGGGAGCGCAGCTGCGGGTTGGCAATCTCGTCGATGGCGAAGTTGAGCAGGGCCAGACCGGCACCCAGGGTGGCGATGGCAAAGCAGGGGGCCAGGATCTCCCACCAGGCGCCGACCAGAATGGCGCTGGAGGTCTGGGCGTTGTAGAGCATGATGCCCCAGCTCACCACGGTCGGGTCGCCAAGCCCCAGGAACTCCAGGGTCGCTTCGGTGACGATGGCGTAGATGATGGAGCCGATGAAGCTCACCCCGATGATGGAGATGAGGTTGGGCAGGATCTCCACCAGAATGATGCGCCAAGCCGGCTCACCCAGCACTTCGGCGGCGATGACGAACTCCTTCTCGCGCAGCGCCAGGGTCTGGGCCCGGATAACCCGCGCACCATAGGCCCACGAGGTCAACCCTATTATCACGGCAATCACCGCCGGTGACGCCTCCCCGATAAAGCTCGCCAGCACCAGTAGCAAGGGGAGGTTGGGGATCACCAGCACCACGTTCATCAGGAAGGTGAGGCATTCATCCACCAGACCACCGAAGTAACCGGCGGTGATGCCGATGGCGACGGCCAGGGTGCAGACCAGCAGGCCTGCGCTGAAGCCCACCAGCAGCGAGATACGGGCGCCGTTGGTGAACTGGGCCCAGATATCGTGGCCCATGCGGGTGGACCCCATCACGAACTCGGCACTGGGCGGCTGGTGCGGGCGAGCCACCCGTTTGGTCGGCTCGTTGCTGGCCAGAATGGGGGCAAAGAGGGCCATCAGGACAAAGGCAACCACGATGGCGAGGCCACAGGCAGCCTTCTTGTTGCCCAGCAGGATTTTGAGGATTGTGGGCATACGCATCTTGTTGTCCGGTAACAGAATTTTGAGCATGGTCGGCATACGCATCTTATTTGCCTCCTGTACGCAGACGGGGATCCAGGAAGACGTAGAGCACGTCGGCCAGGAAGTTGAAGCTGAGCATGGTGATGGTCATGATGAGCAGCTGCCCCTGAATGAGCGGGTAGTCGCGGGCCAGAATGCCCTGATAGAGGGTCAGGCCCAGGCCGGGATAGTTGAAGATAACTTCGGTGATGAGAGAGCCACCGATGACGAAGCCGAGCGCCATCGATAGGGCGGTGACGCTGGGCAGAATGGCGTTGCGGGCGCCGTAGTTGAAGATCACCCGGTTGCTGGAGAGCCCCTTGGCCTTGGCCATGGTGATGTAATCCTCGCCCAGCAGGTTGATCATGTTGTTGCGCATGGTGATAAGAAAGCCCCCCACCTGTACCACGGCCAGGGTCAGCACCGGCATGATGGCGTGGGTCATGATGCTCTTGATGTGCTCCCAGCCCCAGTCAGCCTTGATCTCCGGGCTGTAGGCGTAGCCGATGGGCAGCCACTCCAGGCTGACCCCGAACAGGAACAGGGCGAGCAGGGAGACCACTACCGGCGGAATAGCCTGCATCACCAGGGTGAGCGGGGAGAGAATGCTGTCCATCCGGCCGCCGCGATACCAGGCGGCGAAGATGCCGACGATGGAACCGATGGAGAAGCTGAGGATGGTGGAGGTGCCGACCAGAAACAGGGTCCAGCCGATGGCACGGCCCAGCACGTCAGAGACCTGCTGCGGGTAGAAGCGCACCGAGGTGCCGAGATCCCAGGTGAAGACACTCTTCACATAGGTGAGAAACTGGGTGCCGATAGGGCCGTCGACAAAGCCGAAGGTGGCTTTGAGGGCTTCCAGGGCGGCGGGTTCCATCATGGCGCCAGCGCGGGCAAACATCACGGAGACAGGATCCCCTGGCATGGCACGGGGTAACAGGAAGTTGATGGTGGCGGCTACCAGAAAGGCAACCAGGTAGAAGGAAAAGCGTCTCAGTATGAATCCCATGATAGTACCTTTTACTGCAAGTCTGCCCCGCGTCGGGTATAGCTACCCCAACCCCGGCGGTGCCGGGCAAGAAAGGGGTTAACGGGGAAGATGGCCCCCCGCAGGGGGCCGGGATTGTTTAGCTGTTTGGCTTGAGGGACAACACGTGCAGCAGACGCTCAGGGGTGTCCGGGTGGAGCTGAGGTTTGGCTACCGGGTTATCAGCACTGAACCAGCCGTTGAAGCGCTTGGTGCTGTACTCATACCAGGTCGGGTTGTTGAAGACCGGAATGATGGTCTGGTTGGCACCAACACGATCCTGGATGGCGAACATGATCTCCTTCTGCTTGGCCGCATCGGCGGTCTGGGTGAAGTCATCGATCAGCTTGTCGAGCTCGGGGTCCTTGTAACGGGGCGCGGCGAAGCGGTTCCCACGGTCACCCATGTTGCGGGAGTGGAACGCGGTCTCGAAGTACTTGTGCGGGTTGGCACCGGCAAAGTAACCCTGCAGGGCGACGTCGAAGTCACCGGTGATCAAGTTCTCGGTCCAGACGGTTGCTTCCGGGGTGGCTGTCTTGGCGTTCAGGCCCAGTGCCTGCAGCCCTTCTACACCAATCTGAACTGTGTTGACCCAGTCGGTCCAGCCGTTCGGTACCAGTACCTTGAACTCGATCTTTTTGCAGCTCGGGGTGTCGAGGAACTTGTCGCCGTCACAATCCTTGTAGCCAGCCTGTTTCAGCAGGGCCTTGGCCCCTTCGATATCAAACTTGTTGAATTTTCCGTACTTCTTGTCCACTTCCGGGTTGTTCCAGGAGTCAAAGGCTTTGCCCAGACCTGACGGGTACTCGTTGACGGTGGGGTAGCCGTAGCCCGCGATATCCACCATGGACTGGCGGTCCATCGCCATGGAGAAGGCGCGGCGGAAGTTGATGTCGTTGAAGGCTTCGTTATTGCCCGGGTTCTTGGTCTGGAAGTTGACGTTGAACGCCACGGTACCGGAGGCCGGGAACCAGTATTTGTTGTTCTTCGGATCGTTGCCAACGTAGAGGCGCTCGATATCCGGCACGAAGGAGCCGAACCAGTCGATGTCACCCTTCATGACAGCAGCCAGCACCTGGTCGTTGGTGGCCATCTGCGGCATGCGGATACAGTCGATAGCGAGGTTGGCGTTATCCCAGTAGTGCGGGTTGCGGCACTGGGTATAGAGCTGGGCGGAGAAGTTGTCCACTTCGGTGAAGGGGCCAGTACCAACCGGCTTGTCGTTGGTGAAGGCAACCGGATCTTTCACCGATTTCCACTGATGCTCCGGCACTATGGGTACCAGCACCAGATCGTTCACCACGTTGGTGTTGACCTCGGTCAGGTCGAATTTGACCTTGTTGGGGGCCAGCTTCTCGACGCTCTTGATCTGGGTCCAGATTGAGCGCTCATCCAGCGCCTTGTTGGCCTTGACCAGATTGAAGGAGAAGATGATGTCATCGGCATCAAAGGCTTCGCCGTCAGACCACTTCACGCCGTCACGCAGATCGAAGGTGACGGATTTCAGGTCATCGCTGAACGCATAGTTGGTGGCCAGACGATAGACGGGTTTGCCCCCTTGCATATCGTTGAATATCACCAGTGGTTCATAGATGAAATGACGGGTAGTGTGCAGCAAGCCCGCTTGCAGGAAGGGGTTGAAGTTCTTGACCCAAGCGGTTTCCTGCTGTGCGACCATGGTCAGCACGGTTTTGTTTTCTGCGGCCATGGCGTTACCGGCGGCACCGGCAAGCATCATGGTTCCGAGCATTACAGCGGTAGAGATTTTGGATACTTTGGCAAGCATATGTTTTCCTTTCTTATTTTTTGGCATTCCCGAGGGTTCGCCTTGTTTTGTGTGAGCACCGGTTTCGCATGCTGATGAAATCGGCCCTCTGTGTTGGTCAGGTGTCTAACCTTTGTCGTTCTGTTTTCCAACGCCCTAAGCAAACCAGAATTAACAGGAAAACAACAACTATTGATTTCGTTGTTTTCGTAAAAAATGACGGCATTACGTCAATTTCGTCAAAATTGATTTTTATATGTTTAAAATCAACGATTTGCGTTATTTGCTTTCGCGTAGAAAGTGGTTCTGAAAATGGCGTATATGACAAAATTGTGAATTGGATCTGCTCTCGGTTTCGGGGTTGTGCGGGGCTTTTTTTTGCGCAAAAAGAAACCAGATTGCCAATTGTGATCCGGCGCCCGTTTAGGGCGCCGTGTCACGGCTTGCGGTTAGCGAGTTGACGCAGGGTCTGTGCGCTGTGCTGCAACTGCTGGCGCTGGTGGTCATTGAGTGGGCAGTGGCCCAGCACATACTCGGTGGTGGCCACCACCGTCTTCCAGCGTGGCGACTTGGGCAGGGTGTCCAGACTCAGGTATTTGTCGAGGGTGCGGGTCTGCGGGCTGGATCTGTCCATATAGACCCGCCACAGCTTGCTCTTCTCTGCCAGCACGATTTTGCCCTTGCCGGTTCCCTGCTGCCAGGCATCCAGGGTGAGCTGCATGGTCTCTACCAGCGCCCGGCGCAGCGGCTCGTCATCCTGCTGGCGAATGAGGTCGTCGGCCAGCGAACGGAACTCGCCACCCAGGCGGCTCAGCTCGCCCAGCAGCTGTTCATCTTCGATGATGGCTTGTCGCGAGAGGTTCTTGAGGGCGTTCTCCAGCGCCATTACCCGGTTCTCATCCTGACGCAGCTCGGTACTCAGAGTGAGGGCGAAAGCGGCCTGTCCTCCGAGCGCGATGGGCAGGGCACGGGCGTTGAGCACATCTTTTTGCCCGGCCACCAGAAACTCCAGATTGTGTTCCCGCTCGCTGGCAAGGTCGGGCCACTGTTGTTGCAGCGGGGTGGCGAGCCACTCATTGAGGGGCTGCCCCTCCATGGCTTCCGGCTCCTGCCCCAGCAGGCGTGCCATCACCCGGGAGGCAAACAGCACTGTGCCCTGCTCGTCGATAAAGATCATGGGGTCGGCCCCTTCGCCGAGCAGGGCCAGCAGGCGCTGCTGATCCTGATGCAGCCGATCCTGCAGGGTGAGGCGATGTTCGATCTCCTGCTTCAATAGCCGGTTCTCTACCAGCGAGGCGCGTCCGGCCTTGGCTTCCAGCAGTGCCTTGACCCGGGCAAACAGCTCTTCCTTGCAGAAGGGTTTGACCAGATAGTCGTTGGCACCGGCCCCGAAGCCCTCCTCGATATCCTTGGGCTGGTTGAGGGCGGTGAGCAGCAGCACCGGCAGCATATCTTTCGGGTGCTGCTCGCGCAGGCGACGGCAGACGTCAAAACCGGAGAGGGTCGGCATCATTACATCGAGCAGGATGAGGTCCACCGGCTCCTCGGCCAGCTTGGCCAGCGCATCGTGGCCGTCACTGCTGGGCAGGATGCGGTAGCCGCAGGGCTGCAGCAGATGGCGCAGGATGTGCAGGTTGATGGGCTCGTCATCCACCACCAGAATGAGCGGTGCACCCTCGGGGGGAGGGGGCAGATCGTCGCTCTCCCAGTCCGGCAGGATCAGCGGTTGCTGGCGCACCAGCTGATGCTCGATCTGGCGGCTGTCGAGAGTCAGATTGGCCACTTTGCCGATGGCAAGGGGCAGGGTAAAGGCGAAGGTAGAGCCAACGCTCGGCTCGCTCTCGACAAACAACTCGCCCCCCATCAGGTGCACCAGCTGGCGGGTGATAGAGAGGCCAAGGCCGGCTCCCTGCTTGCTTACCTCCGGGCTCATCTGTACCAGCGGCTCGAAGATATGTTCGAGATGGTCGGGGGCGATGCCGATGCCGGTATCCGTGACCTTGATGCGCAGGAAGTTGTTCTCGACGATGGCACTGAGCACCACCTTGCCCTGCGGCGTGTACTTGATGGCGTTGCCCACCAGGTTGTAGAGCACCTGTTCGAGCCGCTGCTCATCGGCCAGCACCGGCGGCAGTTCGGCCGGGCTGATATCCACCAGGGTGAGGGGTTTGGCCTGTACCAGATGCTGGCAGAGATCCAGCACCAGCCGGATAACCCCTTTTGATGAGACGGGCTGGGAGTGGATCTCCAGCTGGCCGTAGCGCATCTGGTGGTAGTCCAGCAGATCGTCCACCAGACGGGCCAGACCGTCGGCGCTCTTGATGATGAGGCCGAGCTGCTTTTGCTGCCCTTCGGTCAAATCCTGCTGGCTGGCGAGCATCGACTCTGCCATCCCCTTGATACCGTGAATGGGGGTGCGCAGCTCGTGGGAGGTGTTGGCCAGCAGTTCATCCTTGAGCTTGTCCGCCTGCTGCAGGCTGAGGTTCTGCTTGTGGGTCAGCTTGACCTGCTGTTGCAGCTCCTGGGTTTGCTGCTCGATGAGCTCGATCTTGTCCTTCACCGAGCGCTGCATATGGCGAAACGCTTCGGCCAGCCGGTCGATATCATCACCGGTGCGCTCGATGGCGATGGGGTGATCCAGCGCGCCGTCGGCCACCTGCTCGGCCGCTTCGGTGAGAGAGCGCAGCGGCGCCGTGATGGAGTGGGAGAGCCAGCGGGAGAAGAGGATCAGCAGCAGTACCGAGCCCGCACCCAGCACAATCACCAGGGTTTCCAGCTGGCGGATCGGGGCATAGGCTTCCCGGGTGGAGATCTCGGCGATAAAGGCCCACTCGGTATCGAACACCTTCACCTGGGTGTAGGCGGCCAGCACCTCGTCATCCTGATAGGAGTGGAACAGCCCGACCCCCTGCTCGCCGGAGAGCGTCTTGGTGATGAGGGGCGTTTGCAGCGGCCGGAAATTGGGGCTGAAGCTGTTCTCGACGCTGAACTCCGGTGCCAGCCAGGCATCGGCGCGCATCCGCTTGTCGGGGCCGATGAGGATGGTTTCGCCGGTCTCGCCCAGCCCCTCCCGCTCCGCCATGATCTGGTTGAGCTTGTCCGGCAGCAGCTCGAAAATCACCACACCGCGCACATAGTCGTACTGCATCACGGGCGCCGCCATGTAGGCGACCACCTGCCCGGTCAGCTCGTTGCGGCCAAAATCGGTGAATTCGAAGATCTGCTGTGGTTTCTGGCCACCATCGAGGCGGCGTTTGATCTTGGCGAAGGTCTGGCCCAAGCCACTGCCCTGATAGGGACCGGAGAGCAGATTGGTGGCAAAGTTAGGGTGCTTGGTGACCGAATAGACCACATCACCGTTGAGGTCCACCAGAAAGATGTCGCTGTAGTTGGACTTGCGCACCATGTCGGCATAGCCGCGATGAAAGCGCTGGTGCACCCGGCCATACATCTCGTCGGCGAGGATAAGCGCCGTGATGGCGGGTTCGATCTCCACCTGACTATCCGGTTTGCTTAGTTGATCCCAGGAGCCGGGCAGATAGCGGGCCTGGGCGCGGCTGCGGGCCTCCTGCGGTGTGGTGCCCAACTTCTCAAAGGCGCCGGTAAAGCCATAGAAACGGCCGATACTGTTGCCGGCAAAATCCTGCTGGGAGAAGTTGATGATCTGCTCTTTGAGGTTGTTGAAGTAATCCTCGAGCTGACTCTTTTTGATATTACGAACGGAGACCAGGTGGTTGGAGGTCTGGGTGGTGAGATCCTTGCCGTGGCTGTATAGGAAGAAGAGGGTGATGACCAAAAATGGCACCATGCCCAACATGAAAAAAGCCAGCATTAACTGCGGCCTGAGCCCACGAAGCGTGAAGATCCCTTTCATCTTGTGATTTTCAATTGAGAATCCGGTTATTAAGCAGTTCAAGTCTCGAGCGAAAGCGTAATTATTTCAACGACTTTATCCCAAATTCGCCAGGTGGGTCACAGCTGGCTGGAGAAAAATGCAGCAAGGCGTTTAAACCCTGAGCAAACAGTCTGCATCAGGGCTTAAACTGCGAAAAAGGGGTTGTGCTGGCGCTCGTGGTACGTATAATGCGCCTCGTTGTCAGGCAACTGGCACGAAAGCAGTAACGCGGGAATAGCTCAGTTGGTAGAGCACGACCTTGCCAAGGTCGGGGTCGCGAGTTCGAGTCTCGTTTCCCGCTCCAATTATCCATCGCACCAACGATGGAACTCACTTTCAAGACACCCAGTCTTGTCAGCATGGCGCGTTAGCAAAGCGGTTATGCAGCGGATTGCAAATCCGTTTAGTCCGGTTCGACTCCGGAACGTGCCTCCATCTTCTCTCTGTTTATCTCACTTCGAGTCTGAGCCTTGGTCAGTATCCTTGCTGTACCAGTAACTGTTCGCAGCCAGCCTGTTTCCACTCCCGCTCGAGATAGTGGCTCACATCCGCCATGTTTTGCCCCCGATATTGAAACTGCACCTCGGCGCTGTGCTGGTTGAGATCCGCAATCCGTTGCTTCAGTGTGCCGCATTGCCACAGGCTGACGGTGGGCACGCCCCGTTCGGCCAGCACGATGGCATCTTCCCGATTCAGCTGCCACTCCTCCAGTTGTGCCCGTGTCAGGGCAACCATCAGCACCAGCAGTGCCACTTCCGGCAGTTTCATGCGTGTCTCCCTACAGCATGTTTTTCCCTTGATAACTGTGGCAGAGCGTACGATTTTCACAAATGTGTTAACTGTTAGTTATTGACGTTGCTAAATTTCATTTGTCGGGAAAATTTGCCATTTTTATGAAAAAATAGGGTCAAATATGTAGTAATCCTACATGGAGTGGGGTAATCTTTGTTCAGTGGTCTTACCAGTAAGGAGTTACATCATGTTTCATCCCTTTTCCCTGACTCAAATTATTCTTCGTCGCATTTATGTATTGCTGGTGGGCATTCTGGCTTTCCCCGTGATGCTGTTTCGCAGCGATCGTGCTCGCTTTTACAGCTATCTGCACCGGATCTGGAACAAAACCAGCACCAAACCGGTTTGGCTCAAAATGAGCGAGCGTGGCGAGCGGATCTTCTACTAAACCCCATTCGCACTATGTGCAAAAAGAGACAGCCAAGGCTGTCTCTTTTTTATCTGCTTGCCGCAACTTCTGGCTCCCACCCCCCTATTTATTGATTTTTTGTTTCTTGCAGGTTGCATCCAGCCCTGCCTGTTGGCGGGGCTTTTTTATGTCTGACGCATCTCTTTTGATGGTGGTTGTGAAGAAGATTAACGGAGTGAACGCACCATATGGCACTTTTCTTGTTCATAAGTGGGTGGTCGGTACACAATTTTTAATGATGAAATAGCTGTTTTAAATCAATGTCTTGTTTGTTTTGCTTTGGGTTGTTTAACTCTTTTTTGTGTTTTTTTGAAAGGGAATATCCCGTTTGCCGGTTCTATTGCAGGTACCCGGTTGCGACAAATCGGGGATATCAGCAACATCCAACGACATCAAAAGGAACATGAACATGAATGTTAAAAAAAGCACTGCTATCGCCTCCGCCATGACCGGTCTGCTGGCGCTGGGAGCCCAGTTTATCGCGGCACCAGCCATGGCTGCCGACGAGAAGGAGAAGTGCTACGGGGTGGTCAAGGCCAGCAAGAATGATTGTGCGACCAAGAGCAACTCCTGCGCCGGTACCGCCAAGGAAGATGCTCAGGGTGATGCCTTTGTGGTGATGCCCAAAGGGCTGTGCGAGAAGCTGGTCGGCGGTTCGCTGCAACCCAAGTAAGAGACATCGGGCAGGGGATGGCCAACGGGTCGTCCCCTGCATCTTCTCTGTTTGGTAAAAGCGAGTCTTGCGATGAACCCTTTGATTGGTATCGGATTACGCACTCCCCATTACGACGAGATCCGGCAAACCCTGCCGGCAGTCGGTTGGCTGGAGGTGCACAGTGAAAATTACTTTGAACGGCACAGCCAGGGTTTTCAGGTGCTCGCCGAATTGGCGCAACACTACCCCGTCAGTCTTCACGGCGTTGGCATGTCCCTTGGTTCTGCCGACCCGCTCGATCCGCACCATCTGCAGCAGTTGTCGACACTGGCCGCGGCGATCAAACCGGTACGGATCTCCGAACATCTCAGCTGGGGCAGCATTGGTGGGCGTTACTTCAACGATCTGTTGCCGGTGCCCTATACCCGCGCCTCCCTGCGCAACATGAGCGACAAGATCCAGCAGGTACAACAGACCCTGGGTTGCCGCATGTTGATTGAAAATCCCTCCTCCTATCTGCAACTGCCCGGGGAGATGAGCGAGTGGGAATTTCTGGCCGAGCTGCAGCAGCGCAGCGAATGCGGCATCCTGCTCGACCTCAACAATCTCTATGTCAGTGCCTTCAATCACGGTTTCTCTTGCGACGAGTATCTGGCGGCGATCGATCTCGCCACCGTTGGGGAGATCCATCTGGCCGGTTATACCGAGAAGCAGCTGCCGGAAGGCTCCCTCTATATCGACACCCACAGCGCCCCTGTGGTGGCGCCGGTCTGGGAACTCTATCGCCAGATCTGCCGCAAGCAGGCCATTCCCACCCTGATTGAGTGGGACCTCGAGATCCCGCCGCTGCCGGTCTTGCTGGCAGAGGCGGCGCAGGCCGGCGCCATTCTGGATGAGGTGCGTGTCATGAGTGCACCACGGGAGGTGGCCCATGGCTGAACTGGCACAGTTGCAACAGCACTTTGCTGATGGTCTGCTGGGGGCGCCTGACGCCATTTCCCCTCACATCAGCTCCCGGCTCTTTTCTGCCGAATCTGTGCTGCAGGTCTATCGCAACCACTTCATCCTGAGCCTTGGCGAGGTGCTGGCGAGCAGTTATCCCGCCGTCAAGGCTATGGTCGGGGAGGACTTTTTTGCAGCGGCGGCCCGTGGCTTCGTATTGGCCGAGCCGCTCAGGGAAGGGAGCGTCATGCACTATGGCGCCGGATTTGGCCAATGGTTGGCCCGCTTGCCGACTACAACCGGACTGCCCTGGCTGGAGGAGCTGGCTCAGTTCGAATGGCAGCTTGAGCGTGCCAGTCTGCTGCCGCTGGAATCCCGCTGCTGGCCAGCCGAGCGTCTGGCCGCATTATCGCCGCAACAATGGGAGCGGCTGCGACTCTTGACAGCCACGGATCTGCTGCTGGTTGCCAGCGATTATCCGGTGCTGGCCCTGTGGCAGATGGCGCTGCACTGTGGTGAAGCGGTGGAGGTGCTTGATGCCCCCGTCTGGTTGGCATTGAAGAAACAGCCGGATTGCCGGGTTGCCCCCTTGCCCCTGACGGCGGGTGAGTGGGCGCTGCTACAGGGTTGTCTCGCTGGTACGGCGCTGGTCGATCTGCTGGCGGCCGACCCTGCGGCCAGTGAACATCTCACTCGCCTGATAACCCTTGGTCTGCTGGTGGATATGGAGGTGATGCCATGATGGCAAACAAATGGCTGGCGCTGGCCAGCTCGAGTGGTGATTTGCCGCGCTGGAGCAGCGCTGGTGTGCTGTTGCTGGCGCGGCTGTGGGTCGCCTCGGTTTTTATCACTTCAGGCTGGCTCAAGCTGACGGCGTGGGATTCCACCCTCTATCTGTTTGAATCCGAGTATCAGGTGCCCCTGCTGCCCTGGTTGTGGGCTGCTTATCTGGGTACGGCGACCGAGCTGCTGTTGCCGCTCTTCCTGCTGGCGGGGCTTTTTACTCGCCCGGCCGCCTTGCTGCTGTTTGGCTTCAATATCATGGCGGTGATCTCCTATCCGACCCTCTGGGCGGGCGGCTTTTACGATCACCAGTTGTGGGGCTGGATGCTGCTGACCCTGATCATCTGGGGCGGCGGTGTGCTGAGCCTGGATCACTGGCTGACACGTCGCAACCATTGATTTATCAGTGATTTCCCCAATGACAAAGAGCGCCACAAGGCGCTCTTTGTCATAATGACGGCCGGCGAAATTTCCCATGAGAGAAAAGGAGCAGCCAATGATTATTCGTCAGGCAAGGGCCGCAGATATTCCCGCTCTGGTGGCGCTGCGCATGGAGCTGTTTTGTGAGGTCGGTGAGCTGGTGACGCCGCAGGCAGACCCGGCCTTGTGGCAGGCCACCCTTGACTACTTTACCCGGGCGATGAGTGAAGAGAGTGCTTTATCCTGGCTGGCTGAGGCAGATACGCAGCAGGGCGGCAAACAGACCGTGGCGGCAGGGACGCTGGCATTATTTGAACGGCCGCCCTATCCCGGAAATCTGGCGGGGGTGGAGGGGTATCTGCTCAATATGTATACGCGGCCGCAATGGCGCCAGCAGGGGATCGCCACGGCGCTGCTCGATGCCATAACGGCCTTTGCCAGAGCGCGTCAGCTGGGCAAGGTGTGGCTCCATGCCAGCGAGCAGGGGCGACCTCTCTATGAGCGGATCGGTTTTGTCGCCAATCCGGCCTATCTGGAGTGGCAACCGGCGGTGGAATAAGGGCTGCAGCTCTGTATGAGTGGCGCTTGGTCGGTGAATTTGATTTACAGCAATAAATATGGTGTCAGATGGGGTCGCGGCAACGCCGCCAACTATGCTGATGGAGCACGCCACCATTATCTTATTGATCCACTGCATGGTTTGGCCATGGTGGGTGCCAGTCTGGAGGATAAGTTTTGATGTTCAATAGCAAACTGAAAGTCGAGTTGCAGCAGTGCCAGGATCAACTTCTGGAACAGCAGGGATTTTTCGACGCAGTGCACGGCAATGTGACCGAGACAGTCTCCAATCTGGCCATCGGCTCCTGACGGTTATTGGTTGTTGAACGAGGCACCGATCGGATGATAATCCCATCAGTGCTTATTTATTGCGCACTTGATATGCCAATCTGAACCCCTCCTGTATCGTCCTGCCATTGTAAATTGTCCTCTTCTGGCCCCTTGATTAGGCTTGCCGCCTCATTTATTTCAGAGCAGGAACAGAACAAGATGGCATTACAACAGAAGGGGCGGGCAATGGCCCTGCTGGTTATGGTCGCGAGCATGGGTCTGGGCGGCTGTATGGGGCAGATGGGGCTTTCCGGCATGGTCACCAAGGGCAACCTGAGCGTGGTGGATAACCGCTACGGTCGTGCCGGTGTCTTTATGCTGCTCTCCCCGGTCTACGGTCTGGCCGCGACCGCTGACCTGTTCATTTTCAATACCATCGAGTTCTGGTCTGGCAAGAACCCCATCACCGGCAAATCCCCGGCTGTGGTGGACATGAAAGCCAATCCGGTGATCAAGGTGAACCAGCATCTGGATCCGGCCCTCAAGACGGTGCCGCTGGCCATGCTGCCGCAAGGGGTACGCGAGGTGGAGATCAGCTACCCGGACGAGCGTACCGCCCAGATGGAGGTGCACTATCTGGATGGCCGCAGCAGCATGATGCGCGGCGAGAAGCGTGGCGAGCTGATGGATATCTACTTCGATGGCCGTTTTGTCTCCACCCTGACCCGGTCAGAGCTGGAGCAGATGAGCGCAAACGCCCGCGCCGCAGCCTGATTATTACGGCCATGCCGACCGACAACGCCCCGCAACTGCGGGGCGTTTTGCATGGGGGCTAGTCGGGCTGCTTGCGATGGGGCGGGGTGAGGATCAGCCCCAGCAGGCGGCGCAGGTGGGTGAGCTGTTCGGTCAGCTGCACGTTGAGCCAGAGGTAACCATTGATGGCTGCCTCTGCGTTGGGCGGCAGCGATACCTGGGTCGCCACCTCGTGCAGGCTGGCGATGGCGGCATCCGCGCCACGCCCGTCGCCGGTTTGCATCATCAGGGCAAGCTGGTTGATCGCCTCCTCGGTGGCCAGATGGCAGGCGTGCAGTTCGCGGGTGCTCTGCATCAGAAAGTGGCTCTGGCGATCATTCCAGTAGGTGTTGGCCAGCATCTCCAGAGTACAGAGAGTGTTGCGCATGGTGACCTGCACCGCATCAAACAGGGCGATGGGGTGGTGCGTCTCCTTGGCCGCCGGGGCCAGCAGGGCCCGCAGTTTGCCGGTCTGGGCCAGCAGCTGGGAGAGATTGTGTTTGAGGTGTGGCCGCTCCAGCACATTGGGGGAGAGGTGGGTGTGATAGAGCCGTCCCGACTGCTGCAGGATCTGGTGCAGTTGCAGCCGCCAGTGGCTGTAGGCGCGCTGGGGATAGATGCTGCAAAAGAGCAGCGCCAGCAGGGAGCCCAGTATCACGTCGGCACTGCGCCACAGCGCCGTCTCTATATCCCCCGGCTGGGCCCCCATGGTGACGCCGAGGGTGATGCCGATCAGCAGCCCCACATAGGGGCGCTTGCCGAGGGCCAGATAGCCGCAGAGGAACATGATGCACCCGCACCAGATCAGGGTGAGCGGTAGCGAGTAGATCTCGAGATAAAGTGCCACCACCCCGCAACTGGCGCCGAAGATGGTGCCCACCACCCTCTGCAGGGCGCGGGAGAGCACATTGCCCCAAAACGAGATGGGGCCCATCACCACCACCAAGGTTATCAGCGGCCAGGTGCTCTCCGGCAGTTTCAGCTCGCGGGTCAGCAGAAAGGTGAGCATAAAGGCGAGCGCAATGCGCAGGCCATGGACGATCCGGTAGCGGCCATAGACCAGCAGATCGAGTCGGGAGAGGGGGGCATCAAGGCGCACGGTCTGCCTCCTGTCAGGTGGGGGACGGGGCGCCGTGCATCCGGCCGACGCCCCGTCGGGATTCAGGCCAGTCGTCCCTGCAGGGGGTGGATCCAGACCCGCTCGCCAACGGCGATCCCGGGTTGATCCGGTACGATTTCAATCAGGCAGTTGGCATCGGCCATGGAG
Organism: Aeromonas sp.; assembly: GCF_050633025.1. Taxonomy (GTDB): domain Bacteria; phylum Pseudomonadota; class Gammaproteobacteria; order Enterobacterales; family Aeromonadaceae; genus Aeromonas. The sequence continues at coordinate 9,392 of NZ_JBODRQ010000020.1, read as the reverse complement.
CTGAGAATACCCGAGCCCTGTGGCCCAGTGGTGCGCACCCTCAGCTGTCCGTTGCGGTCCTGATGGAAGATGCCGCGCAGAAACTCGGTGCGCCCCGGGCGGCTCTTCATCTTCTCGTCTGCCAGTGCCGACAGGCGCAGTGGCTGCCACAGCTTGCCTTGCAAGCGGGCGATGGCGGGCTCGACAAATTGCAGTACGCAGATCATCGCCGCCACCGGATTGCCCGGCAGGCCGAAGAAGGGGGTCTGCCCCAGCTTGCCAAAGGCGAGCGGGCGGCCCGGCCGCATCTGGATGCGCCAGAAATCGATCTGACCCAGCTCCGCCAGCACCAGCTTGATAAAGTCGGCGTTGCCCACCGAGACCCCACCGGAGCTCAGCACCAGATCGGCGCTGGCGGCAGCCTGTTCCAGCTGCTGGCGCAGGATGGTCTTGTCATCGGGAATGATGCCAAGGTCCATCACCTCGCAACCGGCGGCGTGAATAAGGGCCATCAGGGTGAAGCGGTTGCTGTCGAAGATATGGCCGGGGGCGAGCTGCTCACCCGGGGCCTGCACCTCGTCGCCGGTACTGAACAGCGCCACTTTCAGCGGGGTGCGCACAGTGAGACTGGCTTGACCGAGTGATGCCGCCAGCCCCAGCTGGGGGGCGCCAAGCCAGGTACCGGCCGGGATGGCGACCGCACCCTTGGCGAGATCTTCCCCGGCGAGGCGCACATTCTGCCCTGCGCGGATCGGGGCGGTGACCGTGACCCACTCACCTTCAATCAGCGTCTCTTCGCGCATCACCACGGTATCGACCCCGGGGGGGAGCGGGGCGCCGGTCATGATCTGCACCGCCTGACCGGCCAGCACAGGCTCGTGGCGCTGCTCGCCCGCCAGCACTTCCCCCACCAGCTGCCAGCGACCGGCGGCGAGATCGTCGCTGCGCAGGCCAATGCCGTCCATCGCCGAGTTGGCGTGGGGGGGCACATTGATGGGGCTTATCAGATCGGCGGCCAGCACGGCGCCGTGGCACTGGGCCAGCGGCTTTTCACTGCAGGTGTTACTCGGGGTGAGGGCCGTCAGAATAGTGTTGCGGGCCGCCTCGACCGAGAGAAAGCCCTTGCCCGCGGCCGGCTCCTTGTTCTGGCAGCCGTCAAGCCAGCGGCAGACGAAGTCGGCAATGGCCGCCAGATCGTTGATATCGAGGCGGGGCAGGCTTGTCTGCTGCTGTTCGCCACTCTGTTGGGGCTGATCGCTGGCCAGCGCAATGATGTCACTGTCTTCGGGGAAGAGCAGCGGCTTGCCAATTTCGGCGCGGTGCAGCTCGATTTTCGGGAAGTGCTCGTGCTTGAACCCCTCTACCAGCAGCAGATCGAGCTCTGTCTGATCGAAGCTGGCCAGCAGCTGGCGAAAATCGGCTTCGGCCAGCTCGGTCTCGCCGTGCGTTGTTTCAGTAATGCGAGCATGACGACGGCGGGAGGCGACCATCATCTGCTTGGCACCCGCCTTGCGCAGGCGATAGCTGTCTTTGCCCGGCTGATCGATATCAAAGTCGTGGTGGGCGTGCTTGAGCACCCCGATGCGCAGGCCGCGATCCACCAGCAGGGGGATCAACTGCTCCAGCAAGGTGGTCTTGCCGGTGCCGCTCCAGGCGGCGAAGCCGAGCAGGGGAAGGGTGGGGGCCGGGGTCATGAGGTGACTCCTTGTTGGGGGTCGATAGCCGTGGCGAGCAGACGGGCCTCGTAGGCGGCCAGCTCGGCAGGGCTGTTGAGATTGATAAAGGCATCCGGCTGATCGGCAAAGCTCACCACCGCCATATTGTGGCGGGCAAACCAGATATCGATTTTGCGCTCACCCTCTGTCAGTGCGGCGGTGAGGGAGGGCAGCAGGGATTTGTGCAGCAGGGCCACCACGGGTTGCAGCCAGTCGCCATCGTGGGCCACTACCAGCTCGGTATCCGGGGTCAGGGCGGCGCGAAAGCGGCTCATCAGATCCAGCGGCAGGGCGGGGCCATCGCAGGGGACAAACAGCACCCAGTCGTGACGGGCGGCAGCAAGACCTGCCTGCATGCCCGCCAGCGGGCCGAGATAGTCGTTGTTGTCATCGCTGATGACCGGGGCCAGCGCCTGATAGCGGTGCTGACTGCGGTTGGCGTTGATCAGCACCTCATCCACCTGGGGGCGCAGGCGCGACAAAACATGGTCGATAAGAGGGCGTCCCGCCAGTGCTACCCATCCCTTGTCTTCGCCCCCCATCCGGGTGGCGCGGCCTCCTGCCAGGATCACTGCTGATACGGCAACGGGATCAGAGTGGCTGTCGCTTTTTGAAGTCATGTCGCTCGATGATTTTTAAAGGGGTCGTCTCTTGCAGCTGGCCACGAGCGAGGGTCCATTGCCGCTCGCACAGGGAGGTCAATGCGTTGCTTTGGTGGCTGATGACGACCAGGCCGCTGCCATGTTCCCGCAGATCTTGCGCCAATGCGGCCATCAGGGCAACCGAATGTGTGTCCAGATTGGCGGTGGGTTCATCCATCAGCAGAAAGGCCGGTTGCAGCGCCCAGGCTCGGGCCATCGCCAGCCGTTGCCGTTCGCCACCGGACAAAATGCTGATGTGCTCCCGCGCCAGCCCCTCCAGCTCGACCCGGCGCAGCGCCTCGAACACCCGGATCTCGCTGCCGAGCTGTTTATCGAGCGCCCAGGCGACGTTGTCGTGCACCGTGCGATCAAACAGATAGGGGGTCTGGTGCAGATAGGTGACCCGGCCGGGCCCCAGCTCCCGCTTGAGCAGCCGGTTGAGCCGCTGTTGCCAGCGCCCCGGCAGATTGGTGTGGCCGCGGGTGGGGGCGAGCAGCCCTGCCAGGATTTTGAGCAAGGTGGTCTTACCCACCCCGTTGGCTCCATGCAGCCAGATGGCATCCCCCGGTGCGATGGCGAGCCGGTCAATCTCGAACAGTTGGCGCTCGCCAAAGCGCATCGTCAGCTGGTGGGCGGTCAGGGCCATGGGGTACTCCTGTTGGTACACAGTGGGGGCATGGTCAGTTCTTCAGATAGCCGTGGCCGCGACAGGCCGTCAGCAACAGGTTGAGCAAGAGGGCGAGGGTGAGCAGCACTATACCGAGCGCTACCCCCTGGGTGAAGGCCCCTTTCTGGGTCTCCAGCGCGATGGCGGTGGGGATATTGCGGGTGAAGTGCAGGATATTACCCCCCACCATCATGGAGCAGCCCACCTCGGTGACGATGCGGCTAAAGGCACCGATGATGGCGGCCAGCAAGCCAAAGCGGCACTCGTGCATCAGGCCGATCAGCGCCTTGGGCCAGGAGACCCCCAGGGTCAGGGCGGTCTCCCAGGCACGCCGGTCGCTCTGGACAAACGCCGCGTGGGCCATGGTGGCGATCACCGGGAAGGCGATCAGCATCTGCCCCACCACCATCGCCTGCTGGGTAAAGAGCAACTTCCAGTCGCCAAAGGGGCCGGCTCGCGACAGCAGCATATAGAGCAGGAGACCGATCACCACGGTGGGCACCGACTGCAGGGTATTGATGCAGGAGAGCCAGAGCCAGCGGCCTGGCAGCGGCAGATAGGCCAGCGCAAAGCCCAGCAACAAGGCGGGCAGCAGCACCAGCAGCAGGGCGATGCCGGAGACGGAGAAGGAGACCCCCACCACCTGCCACAGTTCGGTGTCACCACTGAACAGCAGGGCGAGGGCCGCCAGCGTGGTATCGATCAAGGTCGGCATCAGGCGCCTCCCTCAGCGAACCGGGGGAGGGCCATCAAGGTCATCGCAGGAGTCAGGGTTGCCATTATTTCCCGTTGGCATCCGCCACAAACAACGCCTGACCAGCTACCTTGAAGTCGCCGATCAGCTTCTGACCATGCTCGGAGACCAGCCAGTTCTTCAGGGTGCGCGCCCCTTCGGTGTTGAGATCCGGGTAGCGCTTGGGGTTGACCAGGATCACCTGATAGGGGTTGAACAGGCGCTTGTCGCCCTCCAGCAGCACGGCGAGCTCCAGCTTGCTCTGGTAGGCGAGCCAGGTGCCGCGGTCGGTCAGGGTGTAGGCACCGAGCTCCGAGGCCATGGTCAGGGTCGGACCCATTCCCTGGCCGATGGACTTGTACCCGGCAAACTCGGGTTTGACGTCAGCGGCCTGCCACAGGGTCTGCTCCTTGATGTGGGTACCGGACTCGTCACCGCGGGAGATAAAAGTCTGGCCTTGCTCCTTGATGGCTTGCAGCCCCTTGGCCGCGTCGTGCAGTTTGGCCAGACCCGCCGGGTCTTTGGCCGGGCCGACGATAACGAAGTCGTTGTACATCAGGTGCACCGGCTCGATGCCAAAGCCCGCATCGACGAACTTCTTCTCGGCAGAGGGGGCGTGGGTCATCACCAGATCCGCATCGCCATTCTCGCCCATCTTCAGGCTCTGGCCGGTACCGGCCGCCATCACCTGCACCGGATAACCGGTCTCCTTGGTGAACTGGGGCAGCAGCCAGCCCAGCAGACCGGACTGTTCGGTGCTGGTGGTGGTGGCAAGGCGGATTGGCGCCTTGGCTGTGTCAGCGTGGGCAGCCCCGGCGATCAGCAGGCTGGCCGCAAGGGAGAGTGCGAAACGTTTGAGATTGGTTTTTATCGTCATCTTGATGCAACTTTTTTCAGGGTGGATGAGGAGAGGGCAAGAGTAAGCAAGCAGGGTGCCAAACCGTTCCTATGCCGTTGAATTCACGGTTTGCCGTTTAAAAACATAAGCTTATTAAAATCAATTAGGTGAGCTTGTTATCGCTTTGAATAATTTGTGTTGGTGCTTTTGATGCGGTCAGGACAAAATGTCCCACTCACGTTCCGGTTATCGGGACATTATCCGACCTTACGTGCATCCGAGGTACTTTTTTCCATGACACTCCCTCCCAGCCGCTGGTCTGCCCTCTCCCTGCTTATCGTTGACGATGAGCCCGGCATGCGCAGCTTTCTGGCCAAGGCGCTGGCCAAGCGTTTTGCCCAGATTGAGACTGCCGTCAGTGTGGAGGAGGCGGAAGCCCTGCGCTGCCGCCTTCACTTCGACCTTATCATCGCCGACATCCGGTTGCCGGGGCGCTCCGGCATCGAGTGGCACGAGGCTATCGAGCCCGGCACCCGTCGCAGCGACATCATCTTCATGACCGGTTTTGGCGATATGGAAACCGCCCTCAAGGCGCTGCGCCTCGGCGCCAGCGACTTTATCCTCAAGCCCTTCAATCTGGATCAGATGGTGCAGGCGGTGGACAGGGTCATCGAGCGCCGCCAGATGGAGCGGGAGAACCTGCTGCTGCGCCGGGAGGTGAGCAAGCTGTTCCCGCCCACCCTGATTGGCGACAGTGCCAAGACCCGCGAGCTCAAGACGCTCATCGCCAGAGTGGCGCCCTCCAATGCCGCCGTATTGGTGGAGGGGGAGTCCGGCACCGGCAAGGAGCTGGTGGCTCGCGCCCTGCATCAACTCTCCGGCCGGATGGGGGCCTTTGTGCCCCTCAACTGTGCCTCCATCGCGCCGGAGCTGCTGGAAAGCGAGCTGTTCGGTCACGTGCAGGGGGCCTTTACCGGTGCCCGCAAGGGGCGCGACGGCCTGTTCCGGGTCGCCCATCAGGGCACCCTGTTTCTCGACGAGATCGGCGAAATGCCGCTCGCCATGCAGGCCTCCCTGCTGCGAGCGCTGGAGCAGAAGGCCATCCGCCCGGTCGGTGCCGAGCGCGAATTGGCGGTGGATGTGCGCATCGTCGCCGCCACCAACCGCAATCTCAAGGCCGAGGTGGAGGCGGGCCGCTTTCGCGAAGATCTCTTCTATCGCCTCAACGTGGTGGCGCTGCCGGTCGCCCCGCTGCGGGAGCGGATCGACGACATCCCCGCGCTGGTACACCACTTTACCCGTCAGCTCACCGCCGAGATGGGGATGGGCTCCTTGAGCTGGACCCACGAGGATGTGGTGGCGATGCAGGCTTACCCCTGGCCCGGCAACGTGCGGGAGCTGCGCAACCTCATCGAACGCTGCCTGCTGCTGGGCAAGCCGCCAGCGGAATATTGGCAGAGCAGCAAGCCCTCCGAACAGGGGGCGAGCGAGGAGGGTTATCCGCTGGCGTGGCCGCTGGCCGAGGTGGAAAAGGCCCACATCCTGCAGGTGGTGGCGAGCCATGATGGCAACAAGTCGGCCGCCTCCCGGGTGCTCGGGGTGGCGCGCAAGACGCTGGATCGCAAATTCAAGGAGTGGGCCATCGAATGAGGAAGGCTGACTGGATGGGGTGGCGGTGAAACTGACCCTGATCTCCCGCAGTATGCGGGCCCTGTTGCCCCGTTGCGTGCGCACCAAGGTGCGCTGGCGCCTGCTGCTGCTCACCTCGGTGCCCATCATGCTCACTCTGGTGGGCATGATCGCGCTTACCCTCTACTGGACCCTCACCTACAGCTGGCAGAACCTGCTCACCACGGTGCGCAGCGATCTCGGGGTGGCCCACCACGCCATCAGGGTGCAGCAGCAGCGCCAGACCGAGCGTCTGGAGCATCTGCGCGATGCCTGGGCCTTTCAGCTGCGGCTGCGGGAGTCGCCGGATCAGTTGCATGACTGGGTGATGCCGCTGGCGGCCGACTATGGCCTCGATTTTCTGCGCTTGCGCCGTGGCCCCGAGCTGGAGCAGCTGACGGCGCAGGAGCGCGCCGCCCTCACGGCCGGGCGAAGCGTCAGTCATTTCGTGGTCTGGTCGCAGCAGGAGATGCTCGCTCTCTCCCCGCAACTGGCCAAGCAGGCCCTGTTGTGGCAACGGGATGGCACCAGGGTGGTGGAGGACAGGGGGCTGATCAGTTTGTCACTGACCCCTGTGATGGCCCGCGACGGTTCCCTTTGGGCCGTGCTGGAGGGGGGCGAGCTGATTAACGGTAGCACCCGGCTGGTGGACGAGATCAAGGGGCAGGTGTTTGCCAAGAACACCCTGCCGGATGGCAGCGTCGGCACCGTTACCCTGTTTCTCGACGATCTGCGGGTGAGCACCAACGTCCCGATCAGCAGCAGCCGTCAGGTGGGCCGGGCGGTGGGCACCCGGGTCTCGCCGCCGGTGCGCGAGCAGGTATTGGGGCGGGGGGAGATGTGGGTTGACCGCGCCTTCGTCCACGACGCCTGGTATGTGTCGGGTTATGAGCCGCTGCTGGGAGCCAGGGGCGAGCGGCTCGGCATGCTCTATGTCGGCTTTCTCGAGTGGCCCATCATCCGCACCTATCTCACCAATCTGGTGGAGCTGGGCTCCGGCGTAGTGCTGCTGTTGCTGCTCTCCGGCCTGCTGGTCTATCGCGGCGCGCGGGATCTCTTCTCCCCCATCGAGCGGATGCACAAGGTGGTGCGGCAGGTGCAGGCCGGGGAGTCCGCTCGCATCGGCCCGCTGGCCCTCGATCCCGACCACGAGCTGGCCCAGCTCGGTCGCCAGTTTGACGCCATGCTGGACAGGCAGGAGGCGCATCAGCAGCAGATGGCCCGCAGCGCCGACGAGCTGGAGCAGAAGGTGGCCGAGCGCACCCAAAGCCTCGAGCTCAAGACTGCCGAGCTGGAAGATCATATTCATATGCTGACCGAGGCGCGCCAGCAGCTGCTGATCAGCGAGAAGCTGGCGGCCCTTGGCGAGCTGTCCGCCGGGGTGGCCCACGAGATCAACAACCCGCTAGCGGTGATCCTCGGCAATGTGGAGCTGATGAAGCTGGAGCTGGGGGAGGCGGCCGAGCCGGTCAGCGAGGAGCTGGCGCTGGTGCTGGCCCAGATCGAGCGTATTCGTGCCATCACCCGCAGCCTGCTGCAATATTCGCGCCCCGGCGACTACGAGACCGCGCCTGTGTGGCAGCACCTCAATCCCATCATCGAGGAGAGCCTGACTTTGGTGCGCTCCGCCCTGCGCCAGCAGCAGGTGGAGCTGGTGGCCGATCTCAGGGCCCAGCAGCCCATCGAGGCGGATCGCCAGCAGCTGTTGCAGGTGCTGATAAACCTTCTGGTCAATGCCAGCCACGCGCTGGGGGAGCAGGGGGCGATCCGGGTCGAGAGCCGCGACTGGGTCGATGAACTGGGTCAGCTGCGCGGGGCCGAGGTACGGGTGATCGACAACGGCAGCGGCATCGAGGCGGCCATTATCGACAAGATCTTCGATCCCTTCTTCACCACCCGTGCCACCGGCACCGGGCTGGGGCTGGCCCTGAGTCACCGCATCATCAGCCGCTGGGGCGGCGAGCTCTTGGTGGACTCCACCCCGGGCCAGGGGAGCTGCTTTACCGTGCGGCTGCGCAGCCACGCCCTGCTGCCCAGCGGCAGCGATCCTGCGAAACTGGAAGGGTGGCGCATCGCCCTCAATGCTGAGGGGCGTGAGACAAGCGATTGATGCTGTTATAAAAAGGCCCGTGATAAAAACAGCCCGTCAACATGGTTGGCGGGCTGTTTTGTCGGTGGGTGAGTGGTTATTTACTGCGGACTCCACACCAGCTTGCCGCTCTGGGTCAGGTCATAGCCGCCGAGGCGGGCCGCCAGCTCGCGCCCCTCGGGGGATTGCAGCCAGCCGATCAGCTGCTGCAGCAGGGTGCGAAAGAAAACCCCCTGCGGCATCACCAGATCGAAACACTCCTGCGACAGCGGCATAAAGCCGAGGCCAAACTCGGTGGCTGTGCTCTGGGCGCCGGGCCCGACATCCGCATCGCCACGGCTGATGGCGGCGGCCAGCTCCCGCTCGCTGTTGACCTCAATGGTGCGCTCCAGCCGGGTCAGCGACTCCCCTTGCGTTTGCAGCCACTCCTGCAGGGCGCGCTGGCTGCCAGCCCCCTCCTGACGCATGGCCCAGCGCCAGTCGAGCGCCTCTTTCGCCTCCTTGGGTTGCAGCCCTTGCCGCAGCACCAGCCCCTGCACCCGCCTAAATCCATGAACGATCACCCATTGCCGGTGGCCCTGATACTGCTGCACCAGCGCCGGGTGGCGCAGGTGCGCCTCCTCGGCCTGTCCCCAGTGGATGGCTACGATCTCCACATGGCCGCGCGCCAGCATCGCCAGCCCCTGCCGTGTGCCGCACGGTATGTAGCCCACCAGCGCCTGGGTGCCGAGCTGCTGGGCCAAACGGCTGCTGGCGTAGTGGAGCAGCACGTCGTCCGAGCCTGCCAGCAGCAGCCGGTCGTTCATCACCCCCTCGTGGCAACTGCCGAGCAGCCAGCGGTCGAGCAGGGAGCGGGGAAACAGCCACTTGCCGGTCGCCTTGGTGGCGGGGATACGCGCCTCGTTGGCGAGCTGGTAGACCTTCTTCTCGTTGAGATCGAGGTATTCCGCCACCTGCTTCACGTTCATAAACTCGTTCATTACCTAGTCCCGCATCCCGCGACCGGCCGAACCGGGCGCCAGCACCGGCGGCTTCTCGTCCAGCACCATATGGTCGTGGCCG
>NZ_JBODRQ010000019.1:0-37638 GCF_050633025.1 Aeromonas sp. | reverse complement strand
CGACCTGTATCAGTGGCTAAATAAAGAGGAGGCGGGCAGGCGACTTTACCAAATCAAAGGCTTGTTTGTAATATGCTGGCAGTTCTCCCATGCATAGATGGAGCTCACATGAGCCAATCACCCCATATGGTCAAAGATTCAATCAGCGGTGCAGACTACTTTCTGCGCGGTTTTTCCCTTATTCGCCAACCGGGCATCCGCACCTTTGTGCTGATCCCCCTGCTGGTCAACTTCGTGCTGTTTGCCGGGGCCTTCTATGCCCTGCTGCTGCAACTGGACGGCCTGTTCGCCTGGCTCCATCAGCAGATCCCCGCCTGGCTCGACTGGCTGGACTATCTGCTGTGGCCCATCGCCCTCATCACCATCCTGGTGGTCTTCTCCTTTATCTTCAGCTCGGTTGCCAACTGGGTAGCCGCCCCCTTCAACGGCCTGCTGGCGGAGAAGGTGGAGCAGATCCTCACCGGCCAACCCGCCAATGACAGCGGTATGCTGGATATCGTCAAGGATGTGCCACGAACCTTCGGCCGCGAATGGACCAAGCTGAAGTATTACCTGCCCAAGGCCATCGGCTGCCTGATCCTGTTCCTGATCCCGGTGGTGGGCCAGACCCTGGCGCCTGTGCTCTGGTTCCTGTTCAGCGCCTGGATGATGGCGATCCAGTACATCGACTATCCGTTCGACAACCACAAGATAAGCTTCATCACCATGCGCGATGCCTTGAAGCAGCGCCGTGGCAAGTGCCTGAGTTTCGGCGCCCTGGTCACCCTCTTCTCCGCCATTCCGGTGGTGAACCTCTTTGTGATGCCGGTCGCCATCTGTGGCGCCACCGCCATGTGGGTCGATCACTACCGGCAGCAGCAGTTGGGACGCTAATCCTTGAACATTGATTAGAAAAAGGCACCCGAAACGGTGCCTTTTTCGCATTTAGCATGAATTAAATTAATGCACGTATTCGAACGCTTGTCCCATATAACTCGAGTTGGTAGGATGCGGGCCTTTCTCGTTCCCTGGGATATCTCATGTTACATGCACTCTTCTTGGTGGGCCTGGTGGCCGAAGGGATGACCGGCGCGCTGGCCGCGGGTCGGCGACGGATGGATCTGTTTGGGGTGGTAATCATCGCTTCGGCGACGGCCATCGGTGGCGGTACCATTCGCGATGTGCTGCTGGGCCACTATCCGCTGCTCTGGATTGAGCATCCGGAATATGTGCTGCTGGTTGCCGCCGCTGCAATGGCGGGGGTGGTTTCCGCCCCCCTGATGCGCTATCTCGGCAAGCTGTTCATGGCGCTCGATGCGCTGGGACTGGTGGTATTCTCCATCTTCGGCGCAGCCCGTGCGCTGGATATGGGCCACGGTGCCGGCATCGCCTGCATCATGGCGGTGGTGACCGGGGTCTTTGGCGGTGTGCTGCGGGATCTGCTCTGTCAGCGCATTCCACTGGTGTTTCGTCGCGAGCTCTATGCGGCCATTTCGCTGATCACCGCAGCACTTTACTGTCTGGCGCTGGATCAGGGCTTGCCGACCAACTGGGCGGCGTTCGGTTCCATCGGAATTGGCTTTGTACTACGGCTGCTGGCGGTACGCTTCAAGTGGGGACTGCCCACCTTCAACTACCAGTACGCGACCCACTGAGTACGCCAGCTTCTGGCTAGGCGGGTTGGCTTGCGAGCAACAAAAAAGCGCCCGAGTGGCGCTTTTTTCATGGACGTTCTGCGACTCAGTTAATCCCTTCCGAGCTGAAGAAGGTCGCCTTGTCGGCGATAAAGCGGATCTTGATGTTCTTCCCTTCCCCGCCCCAGAGGCAGCTGGTGGTGCCCAAGGCATCATCACAACGCTCCGCCTTCCCCAGAATGGTGCTGGCCTCGGCGTAACTCATCCCCATCTTCAACTGGTCGTAATTGTCACGGTTGAGCTTGCTGCAACCGGTCAACAACAGGGCGATCAGGCCACCAATCACTATCTTTTTCATCGCAATCTCCTCACTGGTGGGAAGAGCTTGGCAGTTTGCCAACCCCTTTACCAACTGCGCACCGGACCGGTATCGAGGTGAACGAAGTTATCACGGGGATAGTAACCAACCCCGCCCACCTTGAGCTGGAGCGCCGCCTTGCGCAGATGGGCCAGCTGTACGCCGGGGATCCGCACATCCACCGCCTGCCCTAGGGTGTGGTAGCTGTGTTTGGCCACGCCGCGGCTCTTGTGGCGCTTCTGGCGATTGGTGGCCGGGGCGCGATAGCCTGAGATCAGCTGGATTTCGCTGCGCCGGCCCAGCTTGTGCTGCAACAGAAACAGCTGATCAAACAGCTTCTTGTCGATGTTGAACACTTCATTGCGCCGGTAATCGCGGAAGATGTGGTTGAGCTCGGCCAACCCGTCGCTCAGATAGTGGCCATTATCCCAATAGCTGGCGCGCACCCGCTCGCCGGTATTGAGATTGAAGAAACTGAGTTCACGCCCGGTGGTACTGCGGCTGGCCAGTGCAGGGAAGGAGATCAGCGAGCTGCCCAGCAGGCAACCGGCTCCCAGCAACAGGCGACGTCGACTTATCTCTTGTTCCAGCATAAGGGGTTCGTCCATCGCAGATTCAAGCGAAAATAGTTGAATAAGATCACTGATTGAATGTGATACAGGCGCTTGAAACTACCCTCCAGCAGGGGGAACTGTCAAACCACAATCGCCCATAGAAAAGCCCGGCACAGGCCGGGCTTTTCACTCTGTGGCAGGGATCACAGCAGGCGGCTCTGGAAGCTGACCCGATCAAATCCGTAGATGTCGTTACGCAATTGCTGGCGACCATTTTCGTCGATCCAGCTGCTCCAGTAGACAGTAAAGACCGGGATCGGCGTGGTGAGCGGCAACCATTTGGTCTGGCTCTCCTTGAGGATATTGGCCACCTTGTCCGGCTGATAGCGGGAATCTGCCAGCAACAGCTCCGCCAGATCGTCCGCATGTTCCACCCGGATGCAGCCCGAACTGAAGGCGCGCGCCCCCTGCTCGAACAGCGCCTTGCGCGGGGTGGAGTGCAGATAGATGGCGTCATTGTTGGGCAGGTAGAACTTGTAGCGCCCCAGGGCATTGTGATCCCCCGGTTTTTGCCGCAGGCGATAGGGGAAACCGGCGGCCAGCGCCTGATGCCACCCCTCTTCGGTGAACTGGACCGGATTGCCCTCGCTGTCGATCACCTCGAACTGCTCGCGACTCAGATAGGCGGGATCCCGACCCAGCTTGGGCAGGATGTCCTTGCTCAGGATGGAGCGCGGCACATGCCAGGAGGGGTTGAGCACGATGGAGCGAATTTCACTGGCCAGAATGGGGGTGGCCCGCTGCTCCTTGCCGACGATGACCCGGCTGGTAAACACCTCGTTGCCGGACTCCACCACGCTCAGACGGTAGTCGGGAATATTGACCAGCACGTAGCGGCCACCGGCGAGTTGATCCACCAGATCGCGACGCCACAGGTTGCGCAGCAGCAGGCTGGCGCGCACTTGCGGGCCGGTATTGAGCCAGGAGCGGGTCTGACGGCCGATGATGCCGTCCGCGGTGAGACCGTGACGACGCTGGAACTGTTTGATGGCCTGCTCGGTATCACCATCGTAAATCTGATCACCATGGCTCGGGGCGCTGTCGCCCAGCTCGTTGAGCATGGCGCGGATTTGGCCAAGCTCGGCGGAGCTCTCTCCGGCACGCAGGGTCGGCATATCGAGGGTCGGCCACTTGCTGGCCATCGGCATTGCCAACAGTTTGTGCACTTTAGCCCGCACCGCCTCGTATTCCGCCACCTGAGGGCGCAGGGATTTCACCTGGGTGAGCAGGTCATCATCGCTGGGTTGGGTCACTACAGGGCGGTTCAAATCGAGCTTGAGAGTCTTCATCTGCTCGCGCGAGACCAGATCCATCCCCCGCCAAGCGTGCTGGAAACGGCTCAGCTTGGCAAAAATGTCGTCATAGATGGCACCACGCTTGTCTGCAGGGGTGGCCTGCAGGCGCTTCCACAGCGTGAAAAAATCGGGATGCAGCTGGGCAAGCACAGCCTCTTGCAACTGCTGCTCCAGCTCGACACGGGCCTGTTCGGCCTGACTGCCCTGATACCAGTCGTGTCCGGTTTCGCTGGCTGCCACCACGACTTGTGCTTCGGTCGCATGTACCGCGCCAGCGGGCAAACATCCCAGCCACACCAGATTGACAAGGGCCAGCCAATACTTCATCCCCATGGATACCTCAAAACGGTTTGTTCACTCTGTCAGGCCTGACAAGCAGACCCGATGCTCTGGCCGCTCATGATGCGTGAACGGCCAATACTTTGCTAGCGCCCGGGGGCATAACGCTGCCAGATAATGTCATACGCATCGGTCTCCTTGAACCGCGCCAACGCCTGATTGAATTGTTGCAAGAACTGCGGCGAAAAGCTGCGTTTGCCCTACATCAAGCAGCTCGGCCTCAGCGATGCATAACCACTATGGGGTAACAGGAGAACGCCCAGAACCAGCACTGGATAGTGGCAGCCCTCGGCGCCACGCTACAAGGTGCGTCCAGGCCCAGTTATCGTAACCGACCTGAACAGGCGCGGGACACAGGGCCTTGGCCAATGCCATTGGCGCCCATAAGCCAAGCAGCAGACCGCCGGAGAGCCACTTCATATGTCATCCTTGACGGGTCATCATAAATCGCCCCCGGCAAAATGGCGATAGAGGCCTGCGGACTATCGCACCGCTAGAAAGTGACGCAGCAAAGCACTGCCATCGGCCAATCAGCCTGTCGGAGACCCCCTTGCCGCTGGCGACTTGTGCCCCGTCAGCCAGGCTTGACAGGGACATCGCAAGGTTTGGAGCTGGGAAAAGAAAGGGTTAATATATGACCAAATATTTTTTTGTGATCCACTATGCTTTTTTTGCAATTGGATTAGCATATGCGCGACATCGGTCTACCAATTCTGTCAGGTGTGTAGAGAGTGATATGACGTACAAAAAGTTCGGTTTTTTGACTGCCATTCTGGCGTTAAGCGGTTTTTATCTTTACACCCTCTATCTGGCTGCTCACCCCAACGTGAGCCTGGCCTACAAACTCTATTATCTGGAAGGCAAGACCCGCTTCTGGGAACACAACTCCAGCATGACCTATCAGCCGGGCAACGAGCTCAATCTGACCAAACCGAGCCGTTTCCTGTCGAGCGAAGGCTGGGCCAAGAAGCCGAGCGACGAAGGTACCCTGCTCAGCGGTCAGGGCGGTCTCTACTTTGTGCTGCCCAAGCAGGCGGCCAATCCGGATCAGCTTACCGTACACGCTCGCGTCAACAGCCCGGAAGCCGGAGCTCTGTTGAAAGTGGCGCTGGGTCACGACTTCACCACCACGGTGAAACTGGCCAAGGCAGGTATCAACGAAATCCGGCTCAGCTTGCCGGGGGATTCACTCACCGCCAACCCCAAGCATCCCAATTATTTGGCGCTCTCGGCACCTACTCCCATCAATGTGCAGTCGGTACGTTTGACCGTAGCCCAGTGATCCTTGCCCCGAATACCATTTTATAAAAACAACTATCCCAAATAAGGACGTTCTTATGTCGCATCCAGATTTTCGACTCTCTCTGGTCGTTCCCGTTTACAACGAGGAAGAGAGCATCGATGCCTTCATCAACGCGATAGACAACGAACTGGCCCCACTGAAAGACCAGCTTGAAATTGTATTCGTCAACGATGGCAGCCGTGACCGCACCCGTGAAGTGGTCGAGCAGGCCATCGCCCGCGACCCCCGCGTAACCCTGGTCAACCTGGCCCGCAACTTCGGTAAAGAGGCAGCCCTCACCGCAGGTCTGCATCAAGCCAAAGGGGATGCCATCGTGCCGATGGACGTGGATCTGCAAGATCCTCCTGCCCTGATCCTGGAGTTCGTCAAACTGTGGCAGACCGGTGACTATGACACCGTCTACGGCATTCGCGTCGATCGCAGCGCCGATACCCCGATGAAGCGCCTGACTGCCGGTGGCTTCTACCGCTTCTTCAACGCGCTCTCTACCAGCACCAAACTGCCGGAGAACGCCGGTGACTTCCGCCTGATCGACCGTCGCGTCGTCGAGGCAATCAAGCTGCTGCCGGAGCGCAACCGCTTCATGAAGGGACTGTTTGCCTGGGCCGGTTTCCGTGCCGTTGGCGTTCCCTACGAGCGTCCCGCCCGTCACGCCGGTGAAACCAAGTTCAACTACTGGAAACTGTGGAACTTCGCCCTCGACGGTCTGCTCAGCTTCTCCAGCTGGCCGCTGCGGGTCTGGAGCTATGTGGGTGTCAGCGTCTCGCTGGTGGCCTTCCTCTATATCCTAAAAATCATCACCCAGGTGCTCTTCTTCGGCATCGATGTGCCCGGTTATGCCTCCCTGATGTCGGTGGTGCTGTTCCTCGGCGGTATCCAGCTGTTGTCGCTCGGCATCATCGGCGAGTACATCGGCCGCATGTTTGTGGAAGTGAAACAGCGCCCGGTCTACCTCATTGAAGGGGTCTATGGCCAGTATGCCAAGCAGGATGCGGCCAAACCGCAGAGCGCTGACAGCAACCCGCAAGAGCAGCAGGAGCAAGCACCGCAATGATCTCCCGCGAGGAATTCTGGCGGCTGGTACGTTTCGGTTTTGTCGGCGGGGGGGCTACCCTCGTCGACCTTGGCACCTCCATCGCACTGTTTCATACCTGGCCCACCATCTCGGAGCACCTGGTTACCACGCTGGCTTTTGCCATCGCATTCTGGTTCTCCTTCTTTGGTCACCGCTACATCACCTTCCAGAAGCAGGGAGCCGCCAGCAAGTTTCTGCTGGTCGCCCTCTTCTCGCTGGCGGTGCGTAACCTGATCCTGAGCGGCCTGCTGTTTGCGGGGCTCTCCGGTCTGCTGCCGGTGGTCATCGCCACCCTGACCGTTACCGTCCTCACTTACGTTCTCTCTCGCGTCTGGGTTTTTGCCTGATGAATGATATGACCAATACTGCCCCGCTAACCGGGGCTGCACTCCCCTATCGCCCGTCACTGCGCATCAGCGGTCGTGACTGGCTGATGATCATCGCTGCCTTCATGCTGAGCCGGGTGGCGCTGTATGGCATGGGCTACTTCGGTGTCCAGCTCTATGGTTCCCCCGACATCGGCCCGCTGCAGGCCTATTGTCAGTTCGACTGCGTCTGGTTCCAGCGCATTATCGAGAACGGCTACGATCTCTACCCACGCTGGCTGAGCAAGGGCAATGCGGCCAACTGGGCCTTTATGCCGCTCTACCCGATGGTCTCCGGTGCCATCTCCAACCTGTTCAATGTCGAGAGCCTGATCGGCCTTATCATTGTGGCCAACGCCTCCTTCTTCGCCAGCCTGCCGCTGATGCTGCTGGTGCTGCGTCAGCTCAAGCTGGGTGACGATACCGCCCGCTTCGGCGTCTGGCTGCTCGCCTTCTCCCCCTTCTCAGCCTACTTCGTCTCCGGTTATACCGAGTCGACCTTTATGGCACTGATGCTGGGAATGTTCCTGTTCGCCTATCGGGAGCAGTGGCTGATGGTGGCCGTGCTGGGGGTCTGTATCTCCGCCACCCGCAACCTGGGAGTGATGATGGTCTTCCCGGTGCTGATCCTGGCGCTGCAGGCTTACGGCTGGCGGGAGTTTTTCCGCTTCACCGAGCGTGCCTTCAAGGTGGTGTTCACCCTCTGGATGATCCCGTTTGGCCTGTTTGCCTACATGGTCTACCTCTATCACCTGACCGGCGATGCCTTTGCCTTCAAGCACATTCAGGTGGCCTGGGGTCGCTATATGGACAGCCCGCTGGACTGGTGGCTGAGTGGTTTCGAGCTGGGCGGTCGCAAGGCTTACCTCTCCATCATGGTGATCTTCGGCTGGTGCCTGAACGGTTACCTGTTCAGCCAGAAGCGCTGGGCCGAGGCGACCCTGATGTTCATCTGCTGCACCATTCCGCTGATGACCGGCCTCAACGCCATGCCGCGCTACATGTTCGGGCTCTACCCGACCCTGCTGGCCATCATTCTGCTGACCCATCGCTGGCCCGCCATCCGCCCGGCTGTGCTCTGCATCAGCGGCATGGTTGCCTCCTTCATCGCGGTGGCCTTCGTCAACTTCAAGTTCTTCACCGTTTGATGTGACGACGATGTCTGAAACGCCAAATGCCGGTCACCTGACCGGCATTTTTTATGGCCGCTATTTTTATCGACAACGTACCCCCACCGCCTCCCCATCACACTTTCCTCGGCTTGAAAACGTAACCATTTGAACTGATGTCACAAATCGGCATTTTGCCGATCCAAGGCGCGCTTTGCTGCTCCTAGAATGGGCCCTTGTCCGAACTGCCCTGCTCAAGGAATGGCTTATGCGTCGTGCTCATCATTTATCACCTCTCTGGCTCGCCCTACTGGCCGCCCCTCTGTTCACCCAACAGGCGATGGCCGCCCCCGAGGTTCACCTCTATGTGGATGGTCAGCCGGTGGCGACTCCGATCGCGCTGGACAAGGGCACGGTGGAGCTGACCCATCCCCTTGCCAAGGGGAGCCACCAGATCCGCATCAGCGACGCAGACAACAGTTGCGGTACCAGCTTTGGCCCGAGCGAGAGCAAGCCACTCCCCTTCGGCACCGCCCAACCCATGGACAAATGCAGCAAGGGGCAGAGCTTTAACCTGCGGGTGATGCTGGCAGGGGAGTATCAATTCACCTTCAACCCGGATACCCCCAGCCTCAAGGTGCTGCGGGCGACCAAAAAGAGCGAGTTCAAACGCCAGCCGCCAGAGGAGCCCTGCATCAGCTGGGATGGCGGCCCGGTCACGGTATCCCTGAAAGGGATCTGGCCTGACGGCACCCGGCTGCGGGACGCTTACTCAGGCCAGGAGGGCGTGGTCAAAGGTAGCAAGCTCACCCTGACGCCGAGCAAAGAGAGCGGCGGCCTGCTGCTGCTCGAGCCGGTCAAGGCAGTCAAGCCAGCACCGTTCAGCTGGGATCAGGCGAGCGTCTATTTCCTGCTGACCGATCGCTTCCACAACGGCGATCCCGCCAACGACCACAGTTTCGGCCGCCAGAAGGATGGTCAAGACGAGGTGGCTACCTGGCACGGCGGTGACTTCAAGGGGCTGACCGAGAAGCTCGACTACATCAAGAGCCTCGGCATGAACGCCATCTGGATCACCCCCATGGTGGAGCAGGTGCACGGCTTTATCGGCGGTGGCGAGCAGGGCAACTTCCCCTTCTACGCCTACCACGGCTACTGGGCGCTCGACTTCACCAAAATCGACCCCAACTACGGCGATGAAGAGAGCCTGAAAACCCTGGTGGATGAGGCCCACAAGCGCGGCATGCGGATCATCCTCGACGTGGTGATGAACCACGCCGGTTACGCCACCCTCGCCGATCTGCAAGATCTCGGGCTCACCGAACTGACCCAGAACAGCAGCAAACTGCCAACCGTCTGGAACCAGTGGCGCCCGAGTGGCGGCCTCAATTGGCATGGCTACAACCAGTTCATCGACTATCAATCACCCGCGTGGAACAAGTGGTGGAGTGGTGACTGGGTGCGCGCCGGTCTGCCCGGCTACCCGCAACCCGGCACCGACGATGTCACCGGCTCGGTGGCGGGGCTACCGGACTTTCTCACCGAATCGGCCAAACCGGTAGGGCTGCCGCCGCTGCTGATGGCGAAAAAAGATACCAAGGCCAAGGCACTGCCCAACGCCACCGTGAGCGACTACCTGATCGCCTGGCATACCGACTGGGTGCGCCGCTTTGGCATCGACGGCTTCCGCGCCGACACCGTCAAGCATCTGGAGCCCGAAGTGTGGGCCAAGCTCAAGCAGGCGGGCACCGCTGCACTCAAGGAGTGGAAGACCAACAACCCGAGCAAGGCCCTCGACGATCTGCCCTTCTACATGGTGGGCGAGGTGTGGGATCACGGGGTGGCCAAGGATTTCTGGTATCAGAACGGTTTCGATTCCCTGATCAACTTCGACTATCAGCGCGAGTTCGCCCTGCCCCAGGCCCAGTGCATGGCCAGCGCCGAGCCCACCTATGCCAGCTACGCCAGCCGCATCAATCAGGATCCCGAGTTCAACGTGTTGAGCTACATCAGCTCCCACGACACCAAGTTGTTCTTTGGCGACTATCAGGATGTGCCGCTACAGCGCCGGGTCGCCAACAGCTTTATGCTGCTGCCGGGCGGCATCCAGCTCTACTACGGCGACGAGTCCGGCCGCGGGCTGGCCAAGGATGGTGGGGTGTTCGATCAGGCGCTGCGCTCGGACATGAACTGGCAGGATCTGGCTAGCGGAAACAAGGCTGAGCTGGTCAAGCACTGGCAGCAACTGGGCCAGTTCCGCGCCGCCCATCCGGCCATTGCGGCAGGCAGCCACCAGAAACTCTCGGATGCTCCCTACGCCTTCGTGCGGGAGAAGGGGAATGACAAGGTGGTGGTGGTCTTTGCCGGTCGGCAGAAGTAACTCTTGGGCCATATATACCAGCAACAGAGAGGGGATCCACGGGATCTCCTCTCTTGCCTCCTGCAGGGACTTGCGCTTTACGCCCCATCGGCCTCTTGGCACGACCGCTTCACATTTGCGCACAGGCAGGTTTGACCCTCCCGATGAGCGATGCTAGTTTGATTTTTCAAAACAATCAGTTAGCAACCATGTGAGCCATTAACTGAGATATGGACAGCCAATTTACCATCGTCATCGCAGATGACCACCCCCTGTTTCGGGGCGCACTCTATCAAGCGGTGCACATGGCCATCAACGACGCTCAATTGCTGGAAGCGGACTCCATCGACAGCCTTACCCACCTCCTCGGCGAGCATCCGGAAGTTGACCTGCTGCTGCTCGATCTCAAGATGCCGGGGGCCAACGGCTTTGAAGGGCTGGCCCACCTGCGCGGCCAGTATCCCGACCTGCCTATCGTGGTGGTCTCTGCCTCGGAAGATGCGGCCATCATCCAGCAGGTGCTGCGGCTCGGGGCGCTCGGCTTTATTCCCAAATCGGTACCGATGAAGGAGCTGGTCAACGCCCTCAATACGGTGATCGGGGGGGATAACTGGGTGCCGGAAGGCATCTCGCTCCATCCCGAATCGGAAAATGGCCCCGATTTCGCCAGCAAGCTGGCCAGCCTCACCCCCCAGCAATACAAGGTGCTGATCATGCTGCGCGATGGCAGCCTCAACAAACAGATCGCCTGGGAGCTCAATGTCTCCGAAGCCACCATCAAGGCCCATATCACCGCCATCTTCAGAAAATTGGGGGTCAAAAACCGCACTCAGGCGGTTATCGCCCTGCAACAGCTCGATATCAAGGAGAGCTGAGACCCGCGCGCAGTGACACGCGGGAGACGACATGGCCAGCCATGCTGGCTATTTGTTGCTCGACAATTAGCACGATCGTACTTTATGCTGCCAGCGCCAACGAGGAGAGAAGGATGAGCAAGGGGCGCCTGACCCGGGAAACCATTTTGCAGACTGCCTTTGAGCAGGCAAGCCAGCAGGGGCTGGAGAGCCTGACCATCGGCTCGCTGGCCAGTGCCTGCGAGATGTCGAAAAGCGGCCTGTTTGCCCACTTTCAATCCCGCGACAATCTGCAGATCGCCGTGCTGGAGTACGCCGCCGAGGTATTTCGGCTGCGGGTGATCCAACCGGTACGCCAGCAGGAGCACCAGAGCCAGCACGACAAACTGATCGCCCTGCTGCGCGCCTGGCAGGCGTGGAACCACTGCTTCGCCGGACGCTGCATGTTTCTCGACGCCTGGACCTCGGTGCAAGATGGCCATGAGCAAAATAGCCAGGTACAGCAAGCAGCCCGGCAACTGGTTCGCTTCTGGCTCGACTATCTGGCTCGTCAGGTAGTGCAAGGTCAAGCCGCAGGCGAGTGGCGACAGGAGATGGATCCCTGGCGCGCCGTTTACCGCCTCTATGGCCTCTATCTGGCGGATCAGGTGTTCAACGACCTCGAACTGTGTCAGGATCCGGCCCGCCACTTCTGGCCCGAAGTGGACGCTCTGCTGAGCAGCTGGCGCTGATGTTTTGGCATCCGTTCAACACTAATTTTTAAAAACCGATAAAAAAGCACGACCGTTCGAACATAAAAACCACAGGATGACCATGAGCAGCAAGATCTACTTCAACACCCGCCGCTTCAGCCCGAGCAAATGGCTGCTGGGGATCGGCACCCGGTTACACCACAGACTCGCCCCCACCCATGCCAAGCACACCGCCAGCAAGTTGCTGCTCACCCCACAGCGCAACCAGCGGGATGGCAGCGAACCTGCCGGTCTGGTGAAGCAGGCCGTCCATACCAGCGAAGGGGTATTGATGAGCTATCGGCTCGGTCAGGGGCCACTGTGGCTGCTGATGCACGGCTGGTCCGGCAGCGCCAGCCAGTTCTATCCGCTGATGAGCCATATCGCCGCGCAGGGTTTCACCGCCATTGCCTACGATCATCCGGCCCACGGCCAGAGCGCAGGCAACACAGGCCATCTGCCCCGTTTCGTGCGCGCCTTCGACGAGCTGGCAGCCAAATTGGCCAGCGAAGCAGGTCCGCTGCACGGGGTTATCGCCCACAGCATGGGAGGCGCCGTCACCCTCTCCAGCCGTCAGCCGGGTATCGATACCCTGCCGCTGCTGTTGATTTCGCCGGTGCTCGACTATGTGCCCCAGCTCTACGGCATGGTGGCGCGCTCCGGCTACTCCATCCGCTTGTTCGATGCGGTGGTCAAGGAGATTGAGCAGGAGTACCAGCACCCCTTGAACACGGTCGACCCGCTGGGTCGCCTCGCCAGTCGCAGCGGCGCGGCAATGATAGTACACGACGAGGAGGACAGATTCGCCCCCCATAGCGACTCCTTGCGGGCCAGCCAGGATGGTCATACCCGGCTGGTGAGCACCCGGGGTCTGGGCCACGGTCGTATCCTCGCTAGCGCCCCGGTATTCGCCGCCTTCGATCAGCTGGCTCGGCCGGAAAATCCTCACCGCGCCCTTTGACATGGGGCCATGAAAAAAACGGGCGAGCGCCCGTTTTTATGTTTGATACAGCGCCTTATAGTTAACTTGTCAGTGGGAACATTCTTGTCAGAACACGATAAGGCGCCAGCATATGGCCAGACCCAATACAGCGTTGTTGCTCACCGGTGGCGGTGCCCGCGCCGCCTATCAGGTCGGCGCCCTCAAGGCGATTGCGGAGCTCTACCCGCGCAATCTCGGCATCCCTTTTCCCATCCTCTGTGGCACCTCGGCGGGGGCCATCAATGTCACTGCACTCGCCTGCTACGCCTCCTGCTTCCATCTGGGGGTTCGCAAGCTGGAGTGGGTCTGGCGCCGCTTCGAGACTCACCACATCTTCGATTTTCACCCCGGGCGCCTGCTGTGGCGGCTGATGTACGAGGGGTCGGCGGGGCTGATCAATCCCCACACCAACCACGCCTTTCACCTCTTTGACAACGCGCCGCTGCACCGCCTGCTGGATCAACTCATCGACTATCATCGGATCGATGACAACATCCTCTACGGCAGTCTGGAGGCGCTGGCCATCACGGCGTCGGATTACGATGACGGCCTATCCACCACCTTCTTTCAGGGGCGGGCCGACCACCATCCTTGGGAGCGGGCCAGACGCCGCGGGGTACGCACCGTGCTTACATCGGAGCACCTGCTCGCCTCCTCGGCGTTGCCCTTCGTCTTTCCGGCCACCCGGATCGGCGAGAAGTTCTACGGCGACGGTTCCATCCACCAGCTGAGCCCGCTCAGCCCCGCCATCCATCTGGGGGCTGAGCGGATCCTGCTGATCACCCTGGATCCGCCGGCGCACTCGGCGCCGACCCATCACCACGGCCATCTCACCAGCTCCAATATCGCCAGCCATCTGCTCGATACGGTCTTTACCGACACCCTCAACTCAGATCTGGAGCGGCTGTGGCGCATCAACCAGACACTGGATCTTATCCCGCTACGGGAGCGCAACCGCCTGCAATTGAAACGGGTGGAGACCTGCGTGCTGAAACCGAGTCAAGATCTCGACACCATGGCGTTGGCCTACCTGCGCAAGCTGCCGTTGCAGTTGCGCCGCCTGTTGCGGGTATTGGGCGTGAAGGGAGATGAGACCAGCAGTCTGGCCAGCTTTTTGATGTTCTATCCGGGTTACTGCCAGCAGTTGATCAAGCTGGGCTATCAGGACACTCTGAGGGAGCGGGAGCGGGTCACCGCCTTCCTCGATATCGAAGGGCTACCAAAAGAGCGGGAGTAAAGGGGGCTGCCGATGTGCGAGGGGACTCAGCGTCCCTCCAGCAGACGCTGCTCCGCCTGCTCCATCGCCACCACGGTACCAAACAGGATCAGCCGGTCACCGGCCGCCAGCACCAGCTCGGGTCTGGGCTCCAGGCTCTGATCGCCGCGCTGCACCTCCTTGATCCGCACCTCATCAAGCGGCAACTCGCGCACTTCACGGCCTACCGCCCACGCCTGATCGTGCAGCAGCAGCGGGTGGAGACGTTCAAGCAGCTGATCTGCCTCCAGATTGCTGGCGCTCTGATCCCCCCAGTAGAAGCCGTGCAGGAAGCGATACTGACTGCTGCGCTCCAGCTCCATCCGGCGGATCACCCGACCGATGGGGATATCGCAGTTGAGCAGCAGGTGGGAGACCAGCATCAGGGCCCCCTCCTGGGATTCAGGGATCACCTCAAACGCCCCCGCCTGCTTGTACTGCTCCAGAAAACTGTCATCCCGGGTGCGCACCAGCACCTTGAGATCCCCCGCCAGTTCGCGGATCAGTGCCAACATCGCCTCAACCCGCTTGCGGTCATCGAAGGTGATGATCACCAGCCGTGCCCGCAACAGCCCGGCGGCCAGCAGAATATCGCGGCGGCTGGCATCGCCGAAGGCCACCTGCTCCCCTGCCTGCTTGGCCTCGCTCACCCGCTCGGGGTCAAGGTCTAGGGCCAGAAACGGGATCTCCTCAAGCTTGAGAAAACGGGCACAGGTCTGTCCCGCCCGGCCAAACCCGGCGATGATGACGTGCTGGCTCTTGCTGAGCCCCGACTGGGCGACTTCGGAGCGGGTCAACAACGCCGGATCGGTCAGACTGCGGGCCAGCGAGTGAGCCTGGGTCACCAGCCAGGGGGTCATGGCGATGGAGATGATGCCGATGCCGATCAGCCGGGAGACCAGTTGCGGATCCAGCAGGCCGTGGTGAAGTGCCAGCGCCAGCAGCACAAAGCCGAACTCCCCCACCTGGCTCAGCATGATGCCGGCCGCCATGCTGTCGCGCTTGCGCTCTCCCATCAGCCGCCCAGCCAGCAGCACCAGCAGGGATTTGCAGAGCACCAGCAACACCACGCAGATCATTACCTGCCACCATGCCCGCGCCACCAGCTCCCAATCCATGGCCATGCCGATGGTGATAAAGAAGAGCCCCATCAGCACATCGCGAAAGGGCTTGATGTCCACCTCCAGCTGATGACGGTAGTGGGACTCCCCCAGCATCATCCCCGCCAGAAACGCCCCCAGCGCCATCGACAGCCCGAGCGAATGGGTCATGTAGGCAGCCAGCAGCGCCACCAGCAGGGCGCTAAGCACAAACAGCTCCTCGGAGCGGGCTCGCGCCACCTCGTGAAACAGCAGCGGCAGCAACCACTTGCCCACCGCCAGCAGAGTAAATAGAGCAAACAGCCCCTTGAGGGTGGCCCAGGCGATCTCGGCGGCCAGGGCGCTGCCCTGCACTTCCGGCTGGGCGAGGATAGGGATCATCACCAGCAGGGGCACCACCGCCAGATCCTGAAACAGCAGCACGCTCACCCCCAGCTGAGCGCGGCGGGTATGGAGCTGCTTCTGCTCACCGAGCTGCTTGATCACCACCGCCGTCGATGACAGAGCAAGCGTCCCCGCCACCACCAGCGACTGGGCCAAACCCAGCCCCCACCACCAGCCGATGGCGAAGAAGAGCAGTGACGTGAGCAGCACCTGCAACATCCCGACCCCCAGCACCAACCGGCGCATCGCCAGCAATTTCGGCAGGGAGAACTCCAGCCCCAGCGAGAACATCAAAAAGACGATCCCCAGCTCGGCAATGGTCTGCATGATCGACTGGCCGGTGATCACCGCCAGCCCGTGGGGGCCGAGCAAGACGCCGGCAATCAGGTAGGCGAGGATCACCGGCAAGCCGAGGCGCCGGAAAGTTGCCACCAGCAGGACGGCGGCGAACAGCAGGATCAACAGGTCGGTGTACAAATTTTCCTCTCCTTTTATCGACTTAAGCTTAGTCAGCCGATCTGGCGGGCAGGAAAGATATATTGGGCATGCCAATTGCAAGGAGGAGACAGTAGTCAGGTGTTACAGGTGGAAGACCATGGAAAATACGTCGTCACTTAATGGCTTTAGCCATGGCATCGAGCAGTGGGTTCGCCAGATGGAGCGGCTCACGCCGTTGCCCAGCGTTGAACGCAACCAGTTGCTCGAGCAGTTGTTGGGGCAGAGCGATCTCGGCGGTCTGCTGACAACTTTTGCCGATCGTGCGGCAAGAATTGTCAGGATCCACGGTCTCTACCTCGATTGTGGCCAGCCCCATGTGCTGATCCAGCACCCGCCGCTGGCCACCCTCAACCCGCACAACTATCCGTTCGAGCTGCGCGGTCAGCATGGCCAGCTGCTCGGCCAGCTCCACTACGAGCTGGAACATCCGCTGAGCGGCAGCCAGCAACGGGTACTGATGCAATACCATCAGCTGCTCTGCCTGCTGCTGCCCCTCTATCTGCGGTTGGAAAGGCTGGATCAGCTGGTTCGGCTCGATCACCTGACCGGCCTTGGCAACCGCTCCTACTTTGACGAGGCTATCGGCCGCGCCATCGAGCAGCATAGCCGCGAGCCTCACGGTCTGGTGCTGGTGCTGCTGGATCTCGATCGCTTCAAGCAGATCAATGATACCTGGGGTCATCCGGTGGGGGATCTGGTGCTGAGCCGCTTCGCCCAGCTGCTCAAGGGGTGTATCCGCAGCACGGATCAAGCTTTCCGGCTCGGGGGAGATGAATTTGCCCTGCTGCTACAACCGGCCGAACCTGAGGCGTGGCGCCCGGTCTGGCTGCGACTGCAGCATATGTTGATGACCAACAAGGAGCTCAGCACCTTCTCGGTCGGATGCAGCCTTGGCGCCGCCAGCTGGCAATCCGGGGTCGATGTGCCGAGCCTCTACGAGGCGGCCGACAGCCACCTCTACGCCCGCAAAAAAGCAGGCAAGGCCAGCCCTAACGAATAATCCCGAAACGAATAATCCCGAACTCTTCTTTGCTCCGGCACATGCGCGCCATGTGACCGGAGCTTCTTTTTTGGGGCTAATCCCCCCTCACGCCGAGATCACCTCAGGCAAGATCCTGCTCGGGCAAAACCGGGGCGGCCCACTCCCCTGCCAGTGGCACACCAGCCCGGCCCCCTGCGCCATAAAACCGTCGCAGATAAAGAGCCCCACCACCGCCGCCACCTGCTCGCCATAGTAGAGGATGGGGATGCGCCCCCGCTGCCACGAAGGCACGCCATACTCCTGCAGCAGCTTCTTCATCCGCCGACTGCCGCTTCGCCCCACCGGTTTGAGGGGGATCCCGGGCGCCACCTGAAAACGCACCAAGAGCGGCTCGTCCGGCCGGGGGGAACGCAGCAGATCCTCGCCGTGCTCCGCCATGCGCACCACCAGCTCGCCCAAACCGTCCGGCAGGGGCAGCGGCTCACCCACGGTCAGCGGCAACACCTGATGGCAGGGTTGCAGGTCAGGGCTCACCAGATAGAGCCGCTCCTGAAAACGGCGGCAGCTCTGGCGCCCCCAGTTGAGCTGGGGATTGGCATCGCCGCGCGCCAGCACCACCTCCTGCCAGAGCCGGGCAAGCTGCTCACGAGATGGCATCTCCCCCCCCTGACGGCGGATCCAGTAGCGCAGCAGGTTGTTGCGCCGGATGGGTGAAAGGGCGTGCAGCGGGCCGATATGGAGCGCCTCCCCCTCGCCCGCCAGCTGCCAGTCGCTCTCGGCCAGCTCCTCCAGCAGCGCCTCCTGCTCGGCGCACAGGGCCATACTGCGCGCCGCGGTCTGGGCCATGGCGGGCCAGCGCGCCTTGAGCTGGGGGATAAGCGTCTGGCGCAAAAAGTTGCGGTCATAGCTCACGTCCTGATTGCTCTCATCCTCCACCCAGCCAAAGGGGAGGCTCGCCGCCGCCTCGGCCAGCTCGGCGCGACTCATATCGAGCAGCGGCCGCAGCAGCAGACCGCCAGCAAAGGGCTGGCTTGGCAAGATGCCGGCCAGACCGCGCAGACCGGCGCCGCGCTTGAGGGCCAGCAGCAGGGTCTCCAGCTGATCGTCCTGATGGTGGGCGGTGAGCAGCCACTCCCCCTCCCGCATCCGGGCGGTCAACCGCTGGTAACGGGCGGTGCGAGCCTGCGCCTCCAGACTCTCGCCATTGCCGCGGGCCAGAGTCACTCGCTCGACCAGCAGCTCCACCGCCAATTGCTGACACACGGCTTCACAATGAGCGACCCACTCATCGGCATGGGGACTGAGGCCGTGGTGCACGTGCAGGGCGCGAAGTGGCAGGCCATGCTCGCGGGCATACTGCGCCGCCAGCACCAGCAGCAGGGTGGAGTCGAGGCCGCCACTGAAGGCCACCAGCAGACCGGTGGAACCTTCCGGCGCTGGCATAGTCAGACAAAAGCGAGAATAAAGATGAGAAATCATAGGCTTCCCCAAAACGGACCGGCCGATCTTAGCAGAGTCGGGCTTATCAAGCTGCAACCCTGCTGCTAGAGTGAGGCTCGCCCGCCCTCTCCACCAGGCTGGCCGCAAGGCGGTCGCACAACCGGTTGGAGCAAGGAAGATGGGCAGGGAAGCAAACAATCGGAATTGGAATCAAACAAGATGAA
The DNA here is from genome assembly GCF_050633025.1 of Aeromonas sp. Lineage (GTDB taxonomy): Bacteria > Pseudomonadota > Gammaproteobacteria > Enterobacterales > Aeromonadaceae > Aeromonas. The sequence goes on along the minus strand of NZ_JBODRQ010000019.1, from coordinate 18,758 downwards.
CAATAAGAAAAGCTTACTGGCTGGCCTGATTGGACTGGCACTGCTGGCTGGCTGCAGTCAGGCACCGCAAGACTCCCCCAAACACTCCGGGCTGGCGCTGGCCAATATGGACACCCAGGTCAAACCCGGCGATGACTTCTTCCGCTACGTCAATGGCAAGTGGCTCGCCACCGCCAAGATCCCCGACGATCGCCCCGCCGATGGCGCCTTCTACATGCTGCGGGACAAATCCCTCGCCGATGTGCGGGTGCTGGTCGAGGGGCTGGCCAAGCAGGAGGCCGCCACCGGTACGCCGACCCAGCAGATCCGCGATCTCTACGCCAGCTATCTGGATCAGGCAGGCCGTGACGCCAAGGGGCTCACCCCGCTGGCGCCGGCGCTGGCCGATATCGACCGGATCGGTGATCAGGCCGCGCTGGCCCGCGCCTTTGCCCAGTCGGGCCGCATGGGCGGCGGCGCGCCGTTCGGCATCTGGATCGACGCCGATGCCAAGTCTCCCGACCGCTATGCGGTCTACCTCTATCAAGGTGGACTGGGACTGCCGGATCGGGACTACTACCTCAAGCAGGATCCCGAGAGTCAGGCGCTGCGCCAGAAGTACCAGCAGCATATCGCCGCCATGCTGAGCCGCCTCGGGGAATCTGACCCGAGCGGCAAGGCCAAACGGATTCTGGCCCTCGAAACCCGGCTCGCCACCATCCAGTGGGACAACGTCGCCCTGCGGGATCGGGAGAAGAACTACAACAAGCGCTCCGCCAGCGAACTGGCACGGCTCGCCCCCCATCTCGACTGGCAGGCTTATCTCAATGCCGCGGGCATCGCTGGCCAGCCGGAGCTCATCATCGGTCAGCCGACCTATCTGAGCGCGCTGGATCAGGTGATGGCCCAGACCCCCATCGCCGACTGGCAGGCCTACCTCAAGTGGCAACTGCTGACCGACTACGCCCCCTATCTCGACAGCGAGACCGACCGCGCCAACTTCGCCTTCTACGGCACCACCCTGAGCGGCACGCCCAAGCAGCGCGCCAGCTGGGAGCGGGCGCTCGGGGTGCTGAACGATCATCTGGGTGAAGCGGTCGGCCAGCTCTATGTGGCTCGCTACTTCCCGCCTGCAGCCAAGGAGCGGATGGAGCAGCTGGTGGAGAACCTGCGCACCGCCTACGGCCAGAGCATCAAGGAACTCGACTGGATGTCGCCCGAGACCAAGGCTCAGGCACTCGAGAAGCTGGCCAAGTTCCGCCCCAAGATCGGCTACCCCGACAAGTGGCAGGATTACAGCGCCATCGCCATCAAGCCGGATGATCTGCTGGGCAACCTGCAACGCTCGCAAGCCTTTGAATACGCAGACAGTCTGGCGCGCCTCGGCAAGCCGGTCGACCGGGACGAGTGGCACATGTCGCCGCAAACGGTGAACGCCTACTACAACCCGAGCAACAACGAGATCGTCTTCCCGGCGGCCATCTTGCAGCCCCCCTTCTTCGACATGACGGCGGATGATGCGGTCAACTACGGCGCCATCGGCGGGGTCATTGGCCACGAGATGGGCCACGGTTTTGATGATCAGGGGGCCAAATCCGACGGTGACGGCATGATGCGCGACTGGTGGACACCGCAGGATCTCAAGGAGTTCCGCTTCCGCACCAGCCGTCTGGTGGCCCAGTACAACCGCTTCGAGCCCATCAACGGCCAGTTCGTCAATGGCCAGTTCACCCTGGGGGAGAACATCGGCGATCTGGGCGGTCTCACCATCGCCCACAAGGCCTACGAGCTGTCACTGGATGGCAAGGAGGCACCGGTGCTGGATGGCTTCACCGGCGAGCAGCGCTTCTTCCTCGGCTGGGCGCAGGTGTGGAAGGGGATGTATCGCCCCGAGCTGATGCAGATGCTGCTGCGCTCCGACCCCCACTCGCCCCCCGAGTACCGGGTCAACGGCGTGGTGCCGAACATTCCCGCCTTCTACGAGGCATTCAACATCCAGCCGGAAGACAAGCTCTATCTGGACCCGGCCAAACGGGTCAAGATCTGGTAATGGCCGCCTCCGGCGAAGCAGAGAAAGAGAGCCGGGTAGAGGCAAGCCCGAACCCGGCCCACACATTCACATCCGTGACGGGCAGGCATGCCGGCCCGTCACCGCAGCAACAAGGGTCACATCGATGAAAACCTTATTCATGACACTCGGCCTGCTCACCCTGCCACTGACTGGCCAGGCGGCGGAGGGATTCTTCAAACAACTGACGCTGCCCTCCGGCCAGGTGATCACCGTCAGCGAGGGGCGTGGTGAACCCGCCTCCATCGGCAGCTACGACGTACGCCTTTACTCCGGCGCCAATCCGCAGTTTCCCCTCGATCAGTTCATCGACGGCAAGGTGCTGGCGCGCGATGGCACCATCAAGGAGCTCAAACTGCAGGATCTCAACGGTGACAAGCAGCCCGAGCTCATCGTCATCATGGAGAGCACCGGCAGCGGCAGCTACCTGAGCGCCGACGCCTTCACCCTGCATCCGCACGAGGGGATCGAGAGCTTCAACCACGTCGAGGAGCTGGCTCCCACTGACGATGTGATCCAGGCACTCAAAACCCCCCGCGATTAATTCATCACTCGCCATGAGGCAGCCCCGCAGCGCGGGGCTGCCGCCTTGTCGGCGACGAACGCTGACGCCCTTTCTCGCCTCCTTGCTGCCCGGCGACAGACCTGAACCCCGATGGACGGCTTTTTTTTTCTGCGCATATAATCGCCGCACCTTGCCACTACGAAAAATAAGGAGGTAAAAAATGGTTATCCAAGCGTGTCCGATGTTCTCGGCCCGCCTGTTCGGCACATTCGCGTGCTCTTGCCTGCATACCATCGCGCTGCGATAGCGGGTTCGAGCAAAGCCGACTCCCTTCCAAACCGAGACCTTTCTCGACTCTGCCGTTGTCGCCAGCGCTCCTGATGACAGGGATCTTCGATCCCGGAATTTAAGAGAGCAAGAGCATGACAACCCTGATGAGTACCCATTCCCTGCAAATGAGTGCGGGGCACCTTCCGTTATTTGACAACCTCGACCTCAGCATCCGCAGCGGTGATCGCATTGGCCTCATAGGCGCCAACGGCTGTGGCAAGAGCACACTGCTCGCCCTGCTGGCCGGTCAACGCCAGCCCCATGAGGGGCGCATCCACAAGGCTAGCCCCTGCCGCTGTGAATTTGTGGCCCAGCATCTGCCCGCGCAACTGCAAGCACTCAGCACCCGCGCCGTGCTGCTCGATGCGCTGGCTAACAAGGCTGACCAGGCGTGGCAGGTAGACAAGATGCTGACCGAACTGCAACTGACCGAGCAGGCCGACCTTCCGGTCAGCGCGCTGAGCGGCGGTCAGCACACCCGCTTGCAGATAGGCCGTGCCCTGCTGCACCAACCCAACCTGTTACTGCTGGACGAACCCAGCAACCACCTGGATCTGCCCGCCCTGCTCTGGCTCGAGCGCTTCCTGCTGGCGTGGCGTGGCACCTTCGTATTGGTGTCGCACGATGGTCGCCTGCTCGATCGGGTAACCCGCGAGACCCTGATCCTGCGGGATCGGCGGCTTCATCGCTTCGCCCTGCCCTGCAGCCAGGCCAGGGCGGCCCTGGCCGAAGAGGATGAGCAAACCCGCCTGCGCCGGGCCGACGAGCAAAAAGAGATCGACCGCCTGAGCGCCAGCAGCAAACGCCTCGCCATCTGGGGGCGGGAGCATGACAACGAGAAACTGGTGCGCCAGGCCAAGTCCATGGAGAAACGGGTGGCCAGGCTGCAGGAGGAGCAGAGCGTGGTCGGGGCGGGTGCACCCTGGCGCCTCGAACTGCGCGGGCAGGCACTGCCCGCCGATGCCCTGCTTCGGCTGGAAAACCTCGACGTGCACCCCGCCCCCGGCTTGCCGCCGCTGCTGCGAGCCGAGGATCTCTGGCTGCGTGCTGGCGATAGGGTCGCCCTGCTCGGCGCCAACGGCACGGGCAAGTCTTCCCTGCTGCGTCAGTGCTGGGGCGAGGTGTGCGCTCAACAACCGGCCGAGGGCTGGTATCGCCACCCCGGCGCCAGCATCGCCTATTACGATCAGTCGCTGCAGCAGCTGGCTGACGACGCCACCCTGAGCGATGCCCTCTACCCGCTGGCTCCTCTGCCGGAGACGATCCGGCGTCAGGCACTGATCCGGGCGGGCTTCCCCTATGCCCGTCACGGCCAGCAGGTACGTACCTTGAGCGGGGGCGAGCGGGCACGGCTGCTGTTTCTCGCCCTGTCCCTCGGCAGCCACCACATGCTCTGGCTCGATGAGCCGACCAACCACCTGGATCTGGCAGGCAAGGAGGAGCTGGCCGAGGCGCTAACCGGCTTTGCTGGCGGCGTGCTGCTTGTCTCCCACGACCGGGATCTGATCGAGCGCAGCAGCAACCGCTTCTGGCTGATCAGGGACGGGCAGATCCGGGAGGCCCACAGCGCCGAGCAGGCTTATGCCGAACTGCTCAGCGATGCCCCCTTGCTGGCAGCAGACAAGGCAAGCAGGGCCCTCCCCGCAACGGCGCAGGCATTGGCCGACCCTGCGGATGACGAAGAGGCGCAGCTGGCACGCTGGTATGAACTCGATGCCCTGCTCGCCGCCGATCTGGCACGCAAGCCCAGACACCAGACCCCGCGCCTGCAGCAGCAGTGGCAGAGCGAGCTGGCGCACCTTGCCGAGCGGCTCGGCTTTGCCTGATGCCGGCATCATCCATTACCACTCAACTCACGCGGCCAACTCCGGTTGGCCGCAAGGAGCCACCATGACATCAACGCAACAACCCCACATCAGGCTGGATCCGGTCACCAACGCCGACCTGCCCCACATCTATCGCGGCTTGTCCGATCCGCGGGTCGTCACCTATTACGGCGTCAGCTACGACAGCCTGACGGCGTGCCAGGTCCAGATGGAGTGGTATGCCGATCTGACCCACAGCGGGCGCGGTGCCTGGCATCTCATTCGCGATCGGCGCTCGGGTGAGCCGCTCGGCGCCATCGGTTACAACGATGTCGACCCGACTCATCGGCGGGCCGAGCTGGGCTACTGGCTCTATCCCGAGCATTGGGGCAAGGGGGTGATGAGCACGGCGCTGCGGCTGTGGCTGCCGCTCACTTACCGCACTACCGACCTGCACCGGCTGCTGGCGGTGGTGGAGGAGCCCAACCTCCCCTCCGCCCGTCTGCTGGAGCGGGCCGGTTTTCACTACGAGGGCACGGCACGGGAGTGCGAACGCAAGGGGGATGGCTTCATCTCCCTGCGCCACTACGCCATCTTGCGCTGCGACCTGCCCGCAAGCCGCTGACAGACAACAACAAGCCCCGCACTGCGGCAATGCTGTTCAGATAAGCACATTTTTGACTGATTATTCATAAATGCGACTTGAGTTGGGGGAGCAAGGCTGTTTCCAGTCGATCTTCCTTCAGCCTTTATCCAGCGTGGCTTGCAATAGAAAGAGGGAGGCATCATGCCTCCCTCATTTTTTAGCCCTGATACTACGTGGACTGGAACTCAAATTCTCTTAAGTGAACAGCATTGCCGCACTGCGGGGCTTTTTTCGGGGGCTACTTGATGGCGCAAATATCGTCAGAGGTCAGCAGCCGGCGTCTGCGCCGCCACAGGGAGAAGCCGCCGTAGCCAAGACTCAGCACCACCGCATAGAGCACTTGGGTGGCGAGCGCCACCAGTACCAGAGTGCAGAGCAGCACGCTTATCCCCGCCAGCCCCTTGCCCACCCCGCCGAGCAGGCGCCAACCCGCTGCCATGCAGAGCAGGTAGACCAGCACGAAGTTGCCGTTGGCGTAGCGGATCAGCTCATCGAGCGGCAGTCGCAGCCAGATGATCAGGGTGATGCAGAGCAGACAGATGACGAGCACCAGACCGAGAGCCCGCAGCGGCGCCCCGCGCGCGGTAAGCTCGGCCAGCGAGGGGGGCAGCTTGCCTTCCCGCGCCATGCTCCAAATAAGCCGGGCAAAGCCCTGAATGTAGATGTTGATGCTGGCAAAACAGGAGAGGTAGCCGAGCACCGCTACCAGCCACTTGGCGGTGGGGCCGAACAGCAGGGCCAGCAGGGAGGGGATGGCGGTGGCGTTTTTCGCCTCATCGCCGTAGAGGCCGTACTTGAGCACCACCAGCGAGTGTACCCAGTAGATAAGCCCCGCCAGCAGCACACCACCTAGCAGGGCGATAGGGTAGTCCCGCTGTGGCCGCTTGAACTCTTCCCCCATATGGGCGAAGGCTTCCAGCCCGACGAAACACCAGAACATCACCGCCAGCGCGGTGGCCATAAGGGGCCACTCGTCCGCGCTCGGCAGCGGCCGGGCTGCATCGCGCCAACTCACCTCCCCCTTGAACCAGATAAGCAGGGTGAGCCCCAAAATGGCGAGCGCAATCAGCAATTGCAAGTTGCCGGAAGATCGCGCCCCGCGCAGCCCCAGCAGAAAGACCCCGAGCAGGGTGAGCAGCTGGATGGCCCAGAGGGTCCACTCCCCCATCTCGAACAGGGCGTGCCAGAAACCGGCTGCAATCATCAGGGCGGCGGGCAGGCCCACCGGCAGCACCGCCAGAAACAGGAAGGCGGAAAAGCGCTCGGCACCGTTGCCAAAGGCAAGGCCAATCAGGTGCGGCGCACCGCCCGCATGGGGATAGCGACGGCCGAGGCGAGCGAAGGTAAAAGCGATGGGCAGCACCAGCGCAATCAACAGCAACCAGGCCCAGAGCGAGGCCCCGCCCGCCAGTGAGGCTGCGGTCGCCGGTACCACGAAGATCCCGGTGCCGAGCAGCGAGGTGGCGAGCAGCCCCATCCCCTGCCAGAGCCCGAGATCCTTTTTCAACGCAGACATATTCCTTTGTCCCGATTAATAAACAGATGTCGGGCCATGTTAGGCCGCAGCACCTTGCTTGTTAAGGGCTATTCCTTGCCCAAATAAAAAAAGCCGCTTCATTGCTGAAGCGGCTTTTCACAAGAACGAACCGGAGTTATCAGGCAATCAGCTTGTAGATGATACCGGACATGGCGATCAGGCCGATGATGGTCACGAAGCCGTTGCTGATGTTGCCAGCGTATTTGCGCATGGCAGGTACCTTGGCGATGGCGTACATCGGCATCAGGAACAGCAGCATGGCGATGATCGGGCCGCCCAGGTCTTCGATCATGCCGAGGATGCTCGGGTTGATGGTGGCGATGGCCCAAGTGGTCAGGATCATGAAGATCGCGGTCACTTTGTTCAGCTGCTTGACGTCAACGTTCTTGCCCTTTTCACGCAGTGACTTGGCCATCAGGCCGTTCATGCCCTCTTGCGCACCCAGGTAGTGACCCAGGAAGGATTTGCTGATGGCAACCATGGCGATCAGCGGAGCCACAGTGGCGATAACCGGGTTATCGAAGTGGTTGGCCAGATAGGACAGGATGGAGATGTTCTGTTCTTTGGCAGCAGCCAGGTCAGCCGGGGAGAGGCTCAGTACGCAGCTGAATACGAAGAACATAACGGTCATCACCATCATGACGTGGGCACCCAGCAGGATGTTGCTGCACTTCTTCTCGGCACCTTCACCGTAACGACCTTTGTTGTCCACCGCGAAGGAGGAGATGATCGGGGAGTGGTTGAAGGAGAACACCATAACCGGGATAGCCAGCCACAGGGTCTTGATGAAGTCACCGTTGAAGGCGTCGGACAGAGCCGGAGCTTCAGTGATGATGGCACCGTTCCAGTGCGGGATCAGGTAGAGCGCCAGGCCCATCAGGGTGATCACGAACGGGAATACCAGCACGCTCATCGCTTTGACGATAACCTGGCCGCCGAGGCGAACGATCGCCATCAGGCCGAGGATCAGCGCCAGAGACAGGATGGCGCGGGGAGGTGCAGTCATGCCCAGCTGGTGAACCATCAGGCTTTCGACGGTGTTGGTGATGGCTACTGAATACATCAGCAGGATCGGGTAGATGGCAAAGAAGTAGAGCAGGGTGATGAACTTGCCTGCGGTCTTGCCGAAGTGCTCTTCAACAACTTCGGTGATGTCGCCATCACGGGTAGAACCGGACAGCACGAAGCGGGTCAGGCCACGGTGGGCGAAGAAGGTCAGCGGCAGCGCCAGGATCAGCATGGCAACCAGTGGCCACAGGCCACCTACACCGGCGTTGATTGGCAAGAAGAGCACACCGGCACCGATCGCGGTACCGTACAGACCCAGCATCCAGACCACATCGGCCTTGTTGATGCCACGAGCGGCGTTGCTGGCTACACGACCATCAGCTGCAATATTCATGTCAGACATACGTTGTTCCTGTCATCTAGGAAAATGGGATCTTGTTTGTTCGGGCCCGGGGCCCGGTTCCATCTCCCTGGAACGCCTGCTGTCAATCCTTGTCATTAGCTTCTCGCCTCCGGCAACCTGGCTATCACCCCTTGTGACAACAAGCTTGCAACAAACTACAGTGCGAGATTTTGACCCTGAGGGTCGGCGCCCGTCTCACTTAACAACCGATTAACGTGCGCCACTCTTGTTGGCTGACTTTAATTAAATGCCCCTATTAATCACAGCGTTTTTTTGAATTAATCAACCAAAGTTTGATTCTGGTCGCCTTTTGGATGACCAGTATCACACCAAAGTCGCTTCATTGTGAGTTTTTTTTAACAAATCAACTTGGTTTCACTGAAATCAATGAACCACAAGTTGATACACTTTTACAACAAAGCCCATTTTGTGCGCGGTTTGTCTGCAGAACGGCCTTGGCGTACCCTTGTGACTCACGCCTTTTTGTTGATTGATGATGACCATTACCCGTACCGATCTCGCCGAACTGGCGGTGTTTGCCGCCGTCGCCCGTCACAGCAGTTTCAGCAAGGCCGCCCTCGAACTCGGGGTCTCCGCCTCTGCCCTCAGCCATAGCCTGAAGGGGCTGGAAGCCCGTCTGGGGGTGCGACTGCTCAACCGCAGCACCCGCGCCGTGGTGCCGACAGAAGCGGGCCAGCGGCTGCTCAAACAGCTGCTCCCCACCCTCAATACCCTGGAAGAGGCACTTTGCGAGCTGGCCCGCAACAGCGATGAACCGGTGGGAAGGCTCAAGCTCTGCGCCCCCCGCGGCGCCATCGACAGCCTGCTGGCACCTGTGCTGATCGACTATCTGGCCCGTTATCCCAGAATGCAGGTGGAAGTGGTGGAGCAGGAGCTGATGCCCCGCCTGATAGAAGATGGTTATGATGCGGCGCTCTTTTACGGGGACTTGCTGCCCAAGGAGATGATCGGGATTCCCCTTGGCTCGCCCCAGCGCTATCTGGTGGTGGGCTCCCCCGCCTATCTGGCCGAGCACGGTACGCCGGAGCACCCAAGCGAGCTGAGTCGCCACGCCTGTATCGGCTATCGCCTCACCCCGCACCATCACTATCGCTGGGCCTTTGCCGCCGACGGCAACATGCTGGAGATTGAAGTGACCGGGCCGCTCACCACCAGCACTCCGGCACTCTACCTGGGCGCCGCCGAGGCGGGGCTGGGGCTCGCCTACTGTCTGGAAGAGGAGGTAAGCCAAAAAATCGCGGAGGGAAAACTGCTCACCGTGCTGGAGCCCTGGTGTCCCACCTTTGCCGGTTTCTACCTCTTCTATCCCAGTCGGCATCAGCTGGGCAGCGGCCTACGCATCCTGATCGACATGCTCAAGGCTCACTATCAAAACCCCGGATTAGTGAGCAATACTCAGCAATTCATCAAGTGAAACCATGATTATCACCAAATAAGTATTAATCTAGACTAGCTGTTCGATAATCGAACTCCCCGAGAGAACAGATATGTCTGCCTATTTAACACTGCGGCAACGGGCCATGACCCGTCGCTTCTGGGCTTACGCCCTCCCCTCCATTCTTGCCATGCTGGTCTCGGGGGCCTACTACCTCATCGACGGCATCTTCGTCGGCCACTATGTCGGTGCCGCTGGCCTCGCCGGGATCAACCTGGTCTATCCGGTCATCATGGTGCTGATTGGTCTGGCCGCCATGATAAGCATGGGGGCCGCCACTGCCATCTCCTTCCAGCAAGGGGCGAAAAACGACACGCTGGCCCGTCAGGCGCTGGTCAACGCCCTCTGGCTGCTGGCCGGTCTCGGGGTAGTTGCGCCGGGGCTGCTCTATTACACCCACACCGATATCCTGCTCGGGTTGGGAATTGAACAGGGCACCGAGACCTGGAAACAGGCGAGCGACTACCTCACCTGGATTGGCGGCGGTACCCTGCTGCTGGCGAGCAATCTGGCGGTGCCCTATCTGCTGCGCAACGATGGTCGGCCGAAACTGGCCATGGTGCTGGTGAGCAGCGGCGCCGTGCTCAATATCATCCTCAACTACATCATGGTGGGTCGGCTGGGGCTGGGATTGATCGGTACCGCGCAGGCCACCCTGATGGCAGAAGGTGCGGTGAGCCTGATCGGCCTTGGCTACTTCTTTACCCCCTGGGCCCGGCTGCGCCTCAGCTGGCGGGATCTGGTGCCCAACCTCCCCGCCATGCCGCACCTGCTCTTTACCGGCCTGCCGAGCCTGATTGCCCAGTTCAACCTCGGCCTGCTGCTGATGCTGCACAACAGCCAGCTGATGGTGTACGGCAATGTGAAGGATCTGGCGGGCTTTACCGTGGCCGGTTACACCGAGGCGGTTTTTATTGTCATTCTGCAGGGGCTGGCCTTCGGCATTCAGCCGCTCATTAGCAAGGCGGCGGGGGCCAAGCGCCATCGCAACCTCAAGTACCTGATGGAGATGGGGCTCAAGTTCACCTTTATCTACGGCATGCTGGTGTGGCTCACCATCCAGCTGCTGCCGGGACAGGTTGCCATGCTCTATACCGGCGACAAGGATCCCGAACTGCTGGCCGCCGCCATCAGCAGCCTGACCCTCAACCTCGGCGCCATTCCGCTGGAGGGGATCATCATGTTCGGCATCGTGCTGCTGCAATCCATGGCGCGCACCCGCCAGGCGCTGGTCATCTCCATCGCCAAAACCGTGTTGCTGCTGCCGCTCATCTTCATGCTGCCGCAACTGTGGGGCCGTGATGGGGTGCTGATGGCCCAGCCCGCCACCGTGCTGCTGCTCACCCTGCCGCTCTGCTGGCTGCTGTGGCGCGAGTGGCTGCGCCTGAAAATGGCCTGCGCGCCAAAAGCCAAACAGCGCCCACATCCGGCCCGCGCGCGCGCCGCCGTCCAGCTGGCCCGTTAAGGCCCCCCATCCCGCGTAGCAATAAAAAACCGGCATCCCCTGATGCCGGTTTTTGCTATATGGACGGGTTCGCCTGCTCTTACACAGGGATTCAGGCCAGCACTGCTGCCCACACTATGCCAATACTTCTGGCCTGAGCTGGGCCATCAGCCCCGGGTTGTCGGAGTAATCCACCGGGATCGCCACCACAGCAGGCCCCTCCACCGCCAGTGCGGCACGCAGGGTGGCGCGCAGATCGTCAGCAGAGCGCACCGCGAAACCGGCCGCCCCGAACGATTCGGCATAGCGTTTGAAGTCGATGGGACCAAAAGAGACGCCGGAGGTGCGGCAATACTTCTGCTGCTCCTGCATCGCGACCATGTTGTAGCCGTTATCGACCCAGATGATGTGGACGATATTGCTCTTGAGCCGCACCGCCGTCTCCAGCTCCATGCTCGACTGCATAAAGCTGCCATCCCCCGATACCGAGATCACCTTCTCCCCCGGCCGCACCAGCGCAGCACCGATGGCCCACGGCAGTGCCACCCCCATGGTCTGCTGACCGTTGGAGATCAGCACCTGACGGGCGCGGAAGCTGTAGAGGTAGCGGGCAATCCAGATATGGAAGCTGCCCATGTCGACGCAGAGGGTCATGTCATCGCGCACCAGATCCTGCAGCTCGCGCACGATACGCAAGGGGTGAACCGGATTGCCGTACAGATCATCGGCCCGCATCGCCAGTCGCAGTCGCTGCTGGCGTACCCCTTGCAGCAGCCGATCCACCTCGGGGGGACGGATTTTCGGATTGCCCATGATGCGGGTCAGCTGCAACAGGTTGGCGCGGATCGACCCCACCAGCTCGGCGGTCGGGCAGTAGCTGCTGTCGATATCGGCAGGCAGCACGTCGATATGGAGGATGCGCCGCTCCCTGTCGCCATTCCACAGCACGGGGTCGTATTCGATGGGACTGTAGCCGATGCAGATCACCAGATCGGCCCCTGCCAGCAGCTGATCCCCCGGCTGGTTGTTAAAGAGCCCCACCCGTCCGGCAAAGTCATCGAAGTGGCAGCTGTCCACCACCCCGGCGGCCTGATAGGTACCGGTCACCGGCAGCCGCGCCTTGTCGAGGAAGGCGCGCACCGCTTCGGCATTTTCCGGCCGGCTCGCCATCAGGCCGAGCAGCACCACCGGATTCTCGGCGTTGCGCAGCAGGGTCAATGCCAGCTCCATATTCTGCTCATCGGCGCAGCCCGGCTCCGGCACCTCGCGGGGCACCAGCACATTGCCCTGCACCGGCTTGTTGATGATGTCCATCGGCAGGCTGACAAACGCCGCTCCCGGCCGTCCCAGCTCGGCGGCGCGAAAGGCGTTGGCCATCACTTCCGAGATTGCAGCCCCGCTGTTGACCTGGGCACTGAACTTGGTGACCGGACGGCAGAGGTTGACCGTGTCCATGCTCTGGTGGGTGAGTTTGAGGCCGTCGGCACGGCGCACGGCGCCGCCCAGCGCCACCATGGGGTCCCCTTCCGAGGTGGCGGTCGCCAGCCCGGTAATGAGGTTGGAGCAGCCGGGGCCCGAGGTGACCAGCGCCACCCCCGCCTTGCCGGTGAGACGCCCCACCGCGGCTGCCATAAAGGCGGCGTTCGCCTCGTGGCGCACCACTATGGTCTCGATGGGGGAGTCCTCCAGCGCATCGAACACCCGGTCAATCTTGGCCCCCGGGATCCCGAACACCTGCTTGACCCCTTGCGCCTCCAGATGACGAACCACCAGCTCGGCACCGCACTTCCACTGTCTGTTTTCCATGATATTGCTCCTTGTCTATCAACCTTCGGCAGCCTGAATGGCGCGATCGAGATCGGCAGGGTTGAGGTCGGCCTGCCGGAAAGCGGGATCCGATGGCAGGGCCAGATTGAGGTGACGCACCACAGAAAGTCGCAGGGTGCCGTGGGCCATGGTGTAGTCGAGCAGATGGCCGCCCCCCTTGCGATCGGCGGTGATCATGTGCTCGTGAAAGCCCGCCACATTGACCCCCTGCACGAACGGCGGGCAGCGAAAGCCCACCAAGGTTCCCGCCACCGCGGCAAAGCGGAACAGCGGTTGCTGTTCGATGGCTTCCAGCATGGGGCGATAGGGGGGCTCCTGACGCGGCACGGTACGGACCTTGGCCGTTTCAAACTGGCCGTCGAGACGCAGGGCGACGAAGACGTTGTCAGACCCCACCAGCCGATCCACCCACTGGTGGATCTCGTCACGGCTCAGAGGATGATCGAAGCGACGCTCCAGACAGGGGCGAAAATGGGTCATCACCGCAAAGGGGGTCTTCTGATCGGCGCGGGCGGGCCGGGCCGAGCCATCGGAGCGCAACTGGTGGATCTGGCGCTCGAAGGCGATCAGCTCGCCATCGAGGTGGTTGAAGGTGCCGAGACCAAAGTCGCCGTGGCGCAGCAGCTCGCTCATGGTGGTCTCCCCTTCGTAGACCCCCGCCAGCAGGGCGCTCATCAGCGAGCTTTGATAGATCTCGCCGCCATCGTGCTGCCTGCGCCAGCGGGAAAACTGCTGACTCACTTCGAGGGCACACGCGCATCCGGCACTGTCAGATGTTGCAATACGTTCCATTCGGGTTTCACCTCCGGCCTGAATCCTGTTAGCGTTCGGATTCAATGGTGACCCAGATCACATTTCAACGCCAATACACCGATCCCGCGACTTTGAGACTCTTTCGATATGGAACTGCGAACCCTGCGCTACTTCATGGCGGTCGTCGACAAACAGAACTTCACCCGGGCAGCCGAGGCGCTCAACATGGCCCAGCCGCCTCTTAGCCAGCAGATCCGCAAGCTGGAGGAGAGCCTCGGCACCCCGCTGCTGCGTCGCCTCACCCGCGGCGTCGAACTGACCGAGGCGGGCGCGAGCCTCTATCGGGATGCCACCAAGATCCTGACGCTGGCCGATGCCGCCAAACAGAAGGTGAAGCGGATCGCCCGCGGCGAGCAGGGGGCGCTGCGCATCGGCTTTGCCGGCTCCACCGTGCTCCACCCCGCGGTGCTGACCCTGCTGCACGACTACCGGGAGCGCTACCACGAGGTGGCCCTCAGCCCGCAGGAGGGCACCATGCCGGCACTGGTGGAGGCCCTGCGCAACGATCGGCTGGACGCCGCCATCTTGCGGCTCCCCTGCCGCGGTAGCGAGGGCTTTGCCCATCACCTTATCGAGCAGGAGCCGCTGCTGATCGCCCTGCCCACCAGCCATCCCAAGGCCAGGCCGGGCCCCTTGCCACTGGCCAGCCTGAAGGACGAGAGTTTTATTCTGTTTCCCCACGCCATCGGGCCCGGGCTCTATGACGGCATAGTAGGTCTCTGTCGGGAGGCGGGGTTCGAGCCGATACTGGGGCCCGAATGCCCGCAGGTGATCTCTACCGTCGGCATGGTGCAGGCGGGCTTTGGCGTGACCCTGGTGCCAAGCTCGGTGGCGGCGCTGCGCCCGCTCGGGGTCAGTTATCACCCTATTGAGGGCAACGGTATGATGACCAGCATCAGTCTGGCGACACGGCCACACCCAGGTAGTGCCGTGCTGCGGCACTTTATCGCCCAGATCCGTGCCGCCCAGATACGACAAGGCCTCCCGAAGGAGGCCCTGTTGAACAAGCTTGAACCGGCCTGATGGCCGGCTTGCCTGATGCGACTGCTTATTTGACAGTCACGCGGGCAAACTTGCGCTTGCCGACCTGATAGACAGCGGTACCGGCACCGATGAGTGCCTTGCCATCTTCCAGCTTCTCGCCATCCACCTTGACCGCACCCTGCTTGATCATCCGCAGCGCTTCGGAGGTGGTGGCCACCAGATCGGCCTCTTTGAGCAGGTTGGCAATGGCCAGACCTTCACCTTCCAGTGCCAGCTCGACTTCCGGCATCTCGTCCGGAATGGCGTTCTTGGAGAAACGCTGGGTGAAATCTTCGTGGGCCGCTTCGGCCGCCGCTTCGTCGTGATAACGGGCGATGATCTCTTTGGCCAGCCAGATCTTCACATCGCGCGGGTTGAGGGTACCGGCAGCGATACCTGCCTTGAACTCTTCGATTTCAGCCAGCGGACGGAAGGAGAGCAGCTCGTAGTAGTTCCACATCAGATCGTCGGTGATGGACATGATCTTGCCGAACATCTCGCCCGGGGCATCGTGTACGCCGATGTAGTTGGCGGCGGATTTGGACATCTTCTTGACGCCATCCAGGCCCACCAGCAGCGGCATCATCAGCACGCACTGGGTCGCCATGCCGGCATCTTTTTGCAGCTCGCGGCCCATCAGCAGGTTGAACTTCTGGTCGGTACCACCCAGCTCAACGTCCGCCTTCAGCGCGACCGAGTCATAGCCTTGTAGCAGCGGATAGAGGAATTCGTGAATCGCGATGGATTGGCCGCCGGTGTAGCGCTTTTTGAAGTCGTCGCGCTCCATCATGCGGGCCACGGTCTGCTTGGCCGCCAGCTTGATCATGCCGGTCGCACCCAGCTCGCTCAGCCAGGTCGAGTTGTACTCGATGCGGGTCTTGGCCGGGTCGAGGATCTTGAACGCCTGCTCGGCATAGGTGAGGGCGTTATGCTTGATAGCCTCTTCGGAGAGCGGCGGACGGGTGGCGTTCTTGCCGGAGGGGTCACCCACCATGGCAGTGAAGTCACCGATCAGCAGGATCACTTCATGGCCCAGATCCTGGAAGGTCTTCAGCTTGTTGAGGATCACGGTATGACCCAGGTGAATGTCGGGGGCGGTCGGGTCCATGCCCAACTTGATGCGCAGCGGGCGCCCTTCCTTCAACTTGGCGACAAGTTCTTCTTCAACCAGAATTTCTTCCGCTCCGCGCTTGATCTCGGCTAGCGCCACCTCGAGCTGGGACATTTTTTGACTCTCCATCACGATTCCACAGGGCCAAACATATTACTGGAATGGCGGGCCAATTGGAAAGGCTGTAAAATCCGCCCATTCTGCCCGACTTCATCTGCTTCTCATGGTTATTTGGCACGCCTTCAACGCACTCCCTCACTGGCACCGCAAGATGGTGCTGATCTTAAGCATCATGATCATG
Source organism: Aeromonas sp. (assembly GCF_050633025.1). Lineage (GTDB taxonomy): Bacteria > Pseudomonadota > Gammaproteobacteria > Enterobacterales > Aeromonadaceae > Aeromonas. The sequence goes on along the minus strand of NZ_JBODRQ010000019.1, from coordinate 2,502 downwards.
ATGCTGGCAGCCTGGCCCAGCGAACAGGCGGTCGCCACCCGGGTCGATGAAAACGGCAACGAGATTGCCCTGCGGGAACCGGCTAACGACAACGCACTGAACGACGAAATGACGGCCGAGGCCGCTCAGCCCTTGACCCCGCCCAAGCCGCGCTACATCACCAAACAGGTGAAGGTGCGCCGTGGCGACAACATGGGGGTGATCTTCCAGCGTATTGGCCTGAGTACCACCGATCTGCACCTGATCGACCAGCTCGATGGCAGCGATCCCCTGCGGATGTTGCAACCGGGTCAGGAGCTCACCTTCAAGCTCACCGAACATGGCGAGCTAAACAGCCTCTATTACCCCCACAGTCTGGAGCAGGCGCTCAAGGTAGTTCGCACGGATGAGGAATTTGTCGCCCGCAACGTCAAGATCGCCCTCGACACCCGCGAACAGGTGAGCAAGGGCGAGATCCGCTCCAGCTTCTGGGGCGCCGCGGTGGACGCGGGGATGACCGAAGATCAGATCATGGATCTCGCCGCCATCTTCGGCTGGGACATCGACTTTGCCCAGGACTTGCAACCGGGAGACAGCTTCCGGGTGGTCTATGAAGACAAGTTCCGCGACGACGAGCGGGTTGCCTCCGGCGATATTCTGGCGGCGGAGTTCGTCAACCAGGGCACCGCCTACCGCGCCGTGCTCAATGAAGATGGCAACTACTACACCCCGGAAGGCAAGGCGATGCGCAAGAGCTTCCTGCGTGCGCCGGTCAACTTCAAATACATCAGCTCCAACTTCAACCCGCGCCGCCTCCATCCGGTGACCGGCAAGATCCGCCCCCATAACGGCATCGACTATGTGGCGCCGGTGGGCACTCCCATCATGGCGGCTGGCTCCGGCAGCGTGGTGGCTGCCGGTTACAACCAGTTCAACGGCAACTATGTCTTTATCAAGCATGCCGGCAACTATGTGACCAAGTACCTGCACCTCTCCAAACGCACCGTCAACAAGGGGCAGCGGGTGAAGCAGGGGCAGACCATCGGCACCCTGGGTGGCACCGGCCGCGTCACCGGCCCGCACCTGCACTACGAATTCGTGGTGGGCGGCATTCACAAGAACCCGCGCACCCTCACCCTGCCGCAGGCAGAGACCCTGAGCGGGCGCGAGCTGGCCAACTTCAGGAAGCTGGCGATGCCGCAACTGGCCAAACTCGACAAGCCCGAGCTGCAACTGGCCCAGAACAGGCGGGATAGTCGCGGCAACTAAGCCATCAGGGCTGGCAGGGTGAAGGCCCTGCCAGCCCCTTTTATTGAACCCACGCCTGACAACCCGATTGAAGTGAGCGCATGGCTGAGCGCCATATCGGATGGGTGTCGGGAACCGCCAGCAAGTGAGGAGAGCCAATGGCTGAACGCTATATCGGATTGATGTCAGGCACTAGCATGGACGGTATCGACGCCGTACTGGTGATGATCGATGGGGATGAACTTCGAGTCGAAGCGGCACTTTGTCATCCTTGGCCGCAAGAGACCGTCCGCACGCTGCATGCCCTCTGCACTCCGAGCGACAACGAAATCGACCACATGGGGGTGGCCGATAATCTGGTGGCACGCGAATTTGCCGCCGCGACCCATGCGCTGCTGGCCAAGGCGGGCCTCACGCCCGCCGATATTCGCGCCATCGGCAGCCACGGCCAGACCATCCGCCACCGTCCCCAGCTTGGCTTTACCCTGCAGATCGGCAACGCCGCCCTACTGGCCACCTTGACCGACATCGACGTTATCGCCGATTTTCGCACCATGGATATGGCCATCGGCGGTCAGGGAGCGCCGCTGGTGCCCGCCTTCCATCAGGCACTGTTTGCCAAGCCCGGCGCCCTGCGGGTGGTACTGAACCTCGGCGGCATCGCCAATATCTCGGTGCTGCCGGGCAATCCGGGCGGTGTCTATGGTTTTGATACCGGCCCGGCCAACACCCTGCTCGATGGCTGGTATCGCCGCTATCACCCCAAGGGGGCCGGTTACGATGCTGGCGGCAAGTGGGCAGCCAGCGGCCAGCTCATTCCCGAACTGTTGGAACAGCTCTTGGCTCACCCCTACTTCGCCGCTCCCCATCCCAAGAGCACCGGGCGGGAGATGTTTACCCTAGCGTGGCTCGATGGTGAGCTGGCTTGCCGCCCCTATGCTCCGGCGGATGTGCAGCGCACCCTGCAGGCGCTCACTTGCCACAGCATCGCCCGCCAACTGCCTGCCCGGCCCGAGTCAGTCGGTACCAGCCAGCCGAAAGCGGAGCTGTTTGTCTGCGGCGGTGGAGCCAATAACACCCCCTTGCTGAAGGAGCTGGCCAGCCTGCTGCCTGCATGGCGCATCGCCAGCACTGCCGAGCTGGGCCTTGCCCCCGACTGGGTGGAAGGCGCTGCCTTTGCCTGGCTGGCCATGTGCTTTGTTCACCGCAAGCCGGGTAACCTGCCCGCCGTCACCGGCGCCAGCCGTCCGGCTGTGCTCGGCGCCCTCTATCCCG
>NZ_JBODRQ010000018.1:0-38545 GCF_050633025.1 Aeromonas sp. | reverse complement strand
GGATGGCAGCAGCCGGGTGCTCGCCCCCGACGCGATTCGCCTTACGCCGGGCAACACCTGGCGCGGCCCCAAGGGGCAGGATTACCCCGTCGAGTGGCAGCTAAACGCCGCCGGAATGAGCCTAACCATCGAGGCCCGCCAGCCCAATCAGGCGATGAGCGGCCGCTTTGACTACTGGGAAGGGGCTGTGACGGTCTCGGGAGATGCTCAAGGTGTCGGCTATCTGGAGATGACCGGCTATTAAGCCTGCGGCCATCGCCGGTTATCCCTTATCCTGACGCCTGCTCCAAAACCGGAACGCTATCAGGCACTCATTAAAATCCGACAACTTGGACAGTTTTTTTACTCAACAAGGTGAGTCAGCGTTTGATACCCTGCAGATGGGTCTTATCGCGAATTTTTGTACAGCTCCCATGGCGACAGCATTAACCGGTTTGAGTCGTTCAACTCATATGCAGCATGCACAAGGATGGCATTTATGTGGCAAGAGATCTGGCAGTCCATCGTCTCCGAGCAGCCCCATAGGGCGAGAGCATGAAGTTTTTTTGTACAGATCGCTCGGGCATGGGGCAGTATTGCACCGCTCGACCAGAAAGGGACACTGTGAGCCTGGGATGGGGGCCTTCTTCCATCCACCGAGGAAAAGATCAGACGAGCGGCTGCTTATCCTCCTGCGAAGAGATGGCATCGCTTGCCTCGATCGACTGCTGCAGGTAGGCAATTCCCTGATGACTTAACCAGCCGATCGATCGGTAGATCCCCCATTCGACCATCTTCCTGTCAACCTCCCGGTAGATGGCATTCTTGCATACCTTGGTCGGTTGGCCGGTGCTCTGCTCGAGCAGGGTCACTGCATACTCAAAGCGCATGCCACATCGAATGCGCTGGCGGTGCATCTCAGCGACCGCCAGGCACACCTGAAGTGTCGAAATATCTTTAGTTGCCATCTTCTCTCCACTTCTCCACTCGAGCACCTCACTCTGAAGGCTTGGACTTTGTTGATTACGATTTTCTGGCGTGAAATCGCCAAAAAAACGCCGCCCATCGGGCGGCGTGTTATTAGATATCAAGGGCTAACAGAAATTACCAGCCGGTCACTTCACGCAGGGCCTTGCCGATATCGGCCAGGGAGCGGACGGTTTTCACGCCAGCATCTTCCAGCGCGGCAAACTTCTCGGCGGCGGTACCCTTGCCACCGGAGATGATGGCGCCAGCGTGGCCCATCCGCTTGCCGGGAGGCGCGGTGACACCGGCGATATAGGAGACCACCGGCTTGGTGACGTGGGCCTTGATATAGGCGGCCGCGTCTTCCTCGGCGTTGCCGCCGATCTCGCCGATCATCACGATCGCTTCGGTCTGCGGGTCATTCTGGAACATCTCCAGAATGTCGATAAAGTTGGAGCCCGGGATGGGGTCGCCACCGATACCGACGCAGGTGGACTGGCCAAAGCCTTCGTCAGTGGTCTGCTTGACCGCTTCGTAGGTCAGGGTGCCGGAGCGGGAGACGATGCCCACCTTGCCCGGCTTGTGAATGTGGCCCGGCATGATGCCGATCTTGCACTCACCCGGAGTGATCACACCCGGGCAGTTGGGGCCGATCATCCGCACGCCGGTCTCTTGCAGCTTCACTTTCACATCCAGCATATCCAGCGTCGGGATGCCTTCGGTGATGGTGACGATGAGCTTGATGCCCGCGTCGATCGCTTCCAGGATCGCGTCCTTGCAGAACGGTGCCGGCACATAGATGACGGTGGCGGTAGCACCGGTCGCTTCGACTGCGTCACGGACGGTGTTGAACACCGGCAGGCCCAGATGAGTGGTGCCACCCTTGCCTGGGGAGACGCCACCCACCAGCTGGGTGCCGTAGGAGAGCGCCTGCTCGGAGTGGAAAGTACCCTGACCGCCGGTGAAACCCTGGCAGATGACTCGGGTGTCCTTGTTGATCAGTACGCTCATCAGTTGGCCTCCGCTGCTTTGACGACTTGCTGCGCGGCATCGGTCAGACTCTTGGCCGCAATGATGTTGAGGCCGCTCTCGGCCAGCTTGATACCACCCAGCTCGGCGTTGTTGCCTTCCAGACGGACCACGACGGGCACCTTGACCCCCACTTCCTTGACCGCACCTATGATGCCTTCCGCGATCATGTCGCAGCGCACGATGCCGCCAAAGATGTTGACCAGCACCGCTTTGACGTTGCTGTCGGAGAGGATGATCTTGAACGCTTCGGTCACGCGCTCCTTGGTGGCGCCGCCGCCGACGTCAAGGAAGTTGGCCGGCTTGCCGCCGTGCAGGTTGACGATGTCCATGGTGCCCATGGCCAGACCCGCGCCGTTGACCATGCAGCCGATGTTGCCATCGAGGGCCACATAGTTCAGCTCCCACTGGGCAGCGTGCGCTTCGCGGGGGTCATCCTGTGACGGGTCGTGCATTTCGCGCAGCTTGGGCTGACGATACAGTGCGTTGGCGTCGATGTTGATCTTGCCATCCAGGCAGTGCAGGTTGCCCTGCGCGGTGATCACCAGCGGGTTGATCTCCAGCAGCGCGAAGTCGCAGTCGAGGAACATCTGGCCCAGACCCATGAAGATCTTGGTGAACTGCTTGATCTGATCGCCGACCAGACCCAGTTTGAAGGCCAGTTCGCGGGCCTGATAAGCCTGCGGACCCACCAGCGGATCGATGGCCGCCTTGTGGATCAGATGGGGAGTTTCGTGGGCAATCTTCTCGATATCCACGCCACCTTCGGTCGAGGCCATGAAGACCACGCGGCGCGAACCACGGTCAACCACGGCCCCCAGGTAGAGCTCTTTGGCGATGTCGGTGCAAGACTCTACCAGGATTTTGGTCACCGGCTGGCCGTTGGCGTCGGTCTGGTAGGTCACCAGATTTTTGCCAAGCCAGTTTTGGGCAAAAGCACGGATCTCATCCTTGCTCTTGGCCACTTTCACGCCGCCCGCCTTACCGCGGCCACCGGCGTGTACCTGGCATTTGACAACCCAGGTATTGCCGCCAATCTTGTCGGCCGCTTCGGCCGCTTCTTGTGGGGTAGCACAGGCATAACCTTCGGAGACCGGCAGGCCATACTCGGCAAACAGCTGTTTTGCCTGATATTCATGCAGATTCATAGATGCTCTATCCGTGTTGTAGGTATTTCCGTCCGGGGCTGGTGTTTCTCAATCCCCTGTGAATGGGGGCCTGGGCGGCCCCTCGTTATCTTTCAATCGCTCGGGTATTACTCAAACGTCCAGCAGCACATTCGGCTCGGGGCGCAAACCCCTTGCCCGGGTACCACAGGCTTAGACGTCCAGCAACACACACGGCTCGGGGCTTCGGCCCTTTGCCAGGGTGCTCTTGGCTTAGACGTCCAGCAACAGACGGGTCGGGTCTTCCAGCAGCTCCTTGACGGAAACCAGGAAGCCTACCGATTCGCGTCCGTCGATGAGACGGTGATCGTAGGAGAGCGCCAGATACATCATCGGCAGGATCTCGACCTTGCCGTCAACGGCCATCGGGCGATCCTGGATCTTGTGCATCCCCAGAATGGCGCTCTGGGGCGGGTTGATGATCGGGGTAGACATCAGGGAGCCAAACACGCCACCGTTGGTGATGGTGAAGTTGCCGCCAGTCAGTTCATCCACGGTCAGTTTGCCGTCACGGCCCTTGCCCGCCAGATCCTTGATGGCCTTCTCGATGTCCGCCAGGCTCATGTTGTCGCAGTCGCGCAGCACCGGCGTCACCAGACCACGGGGGGTAGAGACGGCGATGCTGACGTCGAAGTAGTTGTGGTAAACCACGTCATCGCCATCGAGCGCCGCGTTCACTTCCGGATAGCGCTTGAGGGACTCCACTACCGCCTTCACGTAGAAGGACATAAAGCCGAGCTTGATGCTGTGCTTCTTCTCGAAGATCTCGCCGTACTGCTTGCGCAGATCCATGATGGGCTTCATGTTGACCTCGTTGAAGGTGGTCAGCATGGCGGTGGTGTTTTTCGCTTCCAGCAGACGCTCGGCAATGCGCTTGCGCAGACGGGTCATCGGTACCCGCTTGTCGGTGCGACCACCCAGCGGGGCAACCTTGACTGCCGGGGCTGCAGTTGCGACCGGTGCGGCTGCCGCAGGCTGGCTCTTGGCCTTGATGAAGGCTTCCACATCATCCTTGGTGATGCGACCACCCTTGCCGGTACCGGTCAGCTTGGTCACGTCGATGTCGTGCTCACCAATCAGGCGGCGAACCGAGGGGCTTAAGGCCTCGGCACCATCATCGGCCACCGCTTCAGCGGGTTTCTCTTTGGTCTCTTCACCGGCCACCGGGGCGGCGGTGAGGATGGCAATCAGTTGACGGGACAATACAGTCGCCCCTTCCCCTTGCAGAATATCCCCCAGCACACCAGCTTGCGGTGCCGGCACTTCCAGCACCACCTTGTCGGTCTCGATGTCGACCAGCACTTCGTCACGGGCGACCAGATCGCCCGGTTTTTTGTGCCAGGTGGCGATAGTGGCATCGGCCACTGATTCCGGCAAATCCGGTACCTTGATTTCGATAGTCATCCAATCAGTTCCTTTTTACTTCTATGCCAGAGGCTTTACAGGGTAAGGGCATCTTCCACCAAGGCTTTTTGCTGCTTGGCGTGGACAGACATGTAACCGACGGCCGGTGAGGCTGACGCGGGGCGACCGGCATAACGCAGGGTAGCTCCGGCTGGCAGCACGCCATCGTAGTGGTGACGGGTGCAGTACCAGGCGCCCTGGTTCTGCGGCTCTTCCTGACACCAGACAAAGTCGGTGACATGGCTGTAATCGGCCAGAATGGCGCGCACTTCCTCTTCCGGGAAGGGGTAGAGCTGCTCAATTCGCACCAGTGCCACATCTTGCTGCTCGGCCTTGCGACGGGCATCGAGCAGGTCGTAGTAGACCTTGCCGGAGCAGAAGACCACGCGCTTGACCGCTTTCGGATCCAGCGCATCGATCTCGCCGATGGCGTTCTGGAAGGTGCCTTCCGCCAGCTCTTCGAGCTTGCTCACCGCCAGCGGGTGGCGCAGCAGGGATTTTGGCGTCATTACGATGAGCGGACGGCGCATCGGACGTACCACCTGACGACGCAGCATATGGAACACCTGCGCCGGGGTAGAGGGCACGCACACCTGCATGTTGTGCTGGGCGCACATCTGCAGATAACGCTCCAGACGGGCGGAGGAGTGCTCCGGGCCCTGCCCCTCGTAACCGTGCGGCAGCAGCATGGTCAGGCCGCACATCCGGCCCCACTTCTGCTCGCCGGAGGAGAGGAACTGATCCACCACTACCTGGGCACAGTTGGCAAAGTCGCCGAACTGGGCTTCCCAGATGGTGAGGCCAGCCGGCTCGGCGCTGGCGTAACCATATTCAAAGGCCAGTACCGCGTTCTCGGTCAGCACAGAGTCATACACCTCGAACGGGCCTTGCTCGTCGTGCAGGTTGCACAGCGGGGTGTAGGTGCTGGCATCGGTCTGGCTGTGCAGCACGGCGTGGCGGTGGAAGAAGGTGCCACGGCCGGAATCTTCACCGGTAAAGCGGATGCGGGACCCCTTGTCCACCAGAGTGGCGTAGGCCAGGGTCTCGGCAAAGCCCCAGTCCACCAGCTTCTCGCCAGCGGCCATCAGACGGCGGTCTTCGTAAATCTTCTCGACCTGACGCTGCAGCACGTGGGTCGCCGGATACTGGCTCACCCGCTCGCCGAGGCTCTTGAGGTGATCCATCGGCACAGCACTCTCATAGGCCATGTTCCAGTCGTGGCCCAGATAAGGGGTCCAGTCGACGGAGTGCAGCTCCATCGGCCGCCACTCCTTGCTCACCCGCTCGCCGCGATCCAGCGCTTCGCGATACTCGTTGACCAGTTCGGTCGCCCGCTCCTGAGCGAGGCTCCCCTCGGCCACCAGCTGATCGGCGTAGATCTTGCGCGGAGTCGGGTGCTGCTTGATCTTCTGGTACATCAGCGGCTGGGTCGCGCTCGGCTCGTCCGCTTCGTTGTGACCGTGACGACGGTAGCAGACCAGCTCGATCACCACGTCGCGTTTGAAGGTGTTGCGGTAATCCAGTGCAATCTGGGTCACCAGCACCACAGCCTCCGGATCATCCCCGTTGACGTGCAGCACCGGCGCCTGCACCGCCTTGGCGATGTCGGTGCAATATTCGGTGGAACGCAGGTCACGGATATAGGAGGTAGTGAAACCCACCTGGTTGTTGATGACGATGCGCACCGTCCCGCCGACACCATAGGCACGGGTCTGGGACATGTTGAAGGTCTCGGCCACCACGCCCTGACCGGCCATGGCCGAGTCACCGTGGATAGTGATGGGCAGCACGCTGGAGCCATCCTTGTCACCGCGACGATCCATACGGGCACGGACCGAGCCGATGACCACAGGGTTGACGATTTCGAGGTGAGAGGGGTTGAAGGCGAGCGCCAGGTGGACATTGCCACCCGGGGTGGCGAAGTCGGAGGAGAAGCCCATATGGTACTTCACATCACCGGTACCCCAGGATTCGCCATGCTTGCCGGCAAACTCGTCGAACAGATCCTGAGCGCGCTTGCCCAGCACGTTGATCAGCACGTTGAGACGACCGCGGTGGGCCATACCGATAACGGCCTCTTTGCAGCCCTGCTCACCGGCGCGACGGATCAGCTCCTTGAGCATGGGGATCATGGCGTCGCCACCTTCCAGCGAGAAGCGCTTGGCTCCCGGGAACTTGGCGCCCAGATATTTCTCCAGCCCTTCGGCGGCGGTCAGGCTCTCGAGGAAACGGGTCTTCTCTTCGAGGGTGTAGCTCCCCTTCCCTTCAATGGATTCGAGACGCTGTTGCAGCCAGCGCTTCTCTTCCGTGGAGGTGAGGTGCATGTAGTCGGCGCCGATGGAGCCGCAATAGGTCTTCTTCAGCGAGGCGTAGAGGTCGGAGAGCACCATGGTCTCGCGACCGATGGCGTAGGAGCCCACATTGAAGGTGGCCTCCATATCTGCGCCCTGCAGGTTGTGGAACGCCGGATCCAGTTCGGCAACGGTTTCACGCTGCCACAGGCCCAGCGGGTCCAGATTGGCATTCTGGTGACCACGGAAACGGAAGGCGTTGATCAGCTGCAATACCCGCACCTGCTTGGCATCCACTTGCGGATCAGAGACGGGAGCACTGTAGCGAGAGGGATCCTTGGCCAGACGACGGAAATAATCGCGGACCTGGGAGTGGGGTTGTTCAACCGCATGGCCATTGACCTGGGGCAGCTCGCTAAACAGGCTGCGCCACTCGTCGGACACGGAGTCAGGATTTTCCAGGAAGGATTCGTACAAATCCTCGATATAGCTTGCATTCGCACCAGCCAGGTGAGATGACTCCAACCAGGCCTTCATCACGCCGTTATGCATTTCTATCCCTTGTACTTCTTGTTACTGCTGCGCAGCTTGTAGGGGTCAAATAGCCATCCTGCCACGGGTGGGATGGCTATCCAGAGGTCGGGCCAGCACCTGACCGGCCCTGATACTAAACAGCCCGATTGAGCAACATCGACTTGATCTGGCCAATCGCCTTGGTCGGGTTCAAGCCTTTCGGACAAACATTCACGCAGTTCATGATGCCGTGGCAGCGGAACACGCTGAATGCATCGTCCAGATCCCCCAGTCGTTCGGTAGTCGCGGTGTCGCGGCTGTCAGCCAGCCAGCGGTAGGCGGCAAGCAGCCCGGCCGGACCGATGAACTTGTCGGGGTTCCACCAGAAGGAGGGGCACGAAGTGGAACAGCAGGCACAGAGAATGCACTCGTACAGGCCGTCAAGCTTGGCGCGCTCTTCGGGGGATTGCAGGTGCTCACGCACCGGCGGCAACTTGTCATCGTTGATGAGGAAGGGTTTGACCTTCTCCCACTGGGTGTAGAACTGGGTCATGTCGATCACCAGATCACGGATCACCGGCAGGCCGGGCAAGGGACGGATAACAACGTTATTGCCCTTCTTCAGCAGGTCGGAGAGCGGGGTGATACAGGCAAGACCGTTCTTGCCATTCATGTTGAGACCGTCTGATCCACAGACCCCTTCGCGGCAAGAGCGCCGGAAGGCAAGCGTGGGATCCAGCTCTTTCAACTGGATCAGTGCATCGAGCACCATCATGTCGGAACCTTCAGGAATATCAAGATGATAATCCTTCATATGGGGGACGTTATCAACATCCGGATTGTATCTGTAGACAGAGAATTTGACGTTCATAGGGCTGGCTCCGCAATCAGTAAGTCCGGACCTTGGGCGGGAACGCCTCACGGGTCTTGGGTGACATGTTGACAGCGCGACGGGTCATGGACTCGGTGTCCGGATGATAGAGGCTGTGGCACAACCAGTTCTCATCGTCGCGATCCGGGAAGTCGAAGCGGCAGTGAGCACCGCGACTCTCGGTACGGAAGTTGGCGGCAACCGCCGTGGCAAACGCCGTCTCCATCAGGTTGTCCAGCTCCAGGCACTCGATGCGCTGGGTGTTGAACTCTTTGGAGGTATCATCCAGACGGGCTGACTTGAGGCGCTCGCGGATAACCTTGAGCTCGGCAAGACCCTCTGCCATCGCCGCACCTTCGCGGAACACTGAGAAGTTGTTCTGCATGCAACGCTGCAGATCTTTGCGGATCTGCACCGGGTCTTCCCCGTCACGGCAATTTTCCCAGCGGTTGAAGCGGGCCAATGCGGCATCCAGGTCCGACTCGGAGGCATCGCGGCCGTGATCCATCTCGCCCAGGGTGTTGACCAGATGCATGCCGGCAGCGCGGCCGAACACCACCAGATCCAGCAGGGAATTGCCACCCAGACGGTTGGCGCCGTGCACCGAGACGCAGGCAATCTCACCCACCGCAAACAGGCCGACTACCGGCACATCGTTGCCGTTCTTGTCCTGGGTCAGGCACTGGCCATTCACGTTGGTCGGCACGCCGCCCATCATGTAGTGGCAGGTCGGAATGATCGGGATCGGCTCTTTGACCGGATCCACGTGGGCGAAGGTGCGAGAGAGCTCGCAGATGCCCGGCAGACGGGATTCCAGCACCTCTTTGCCGAGGTGATCCAGCTTGAGCTTGATGTGCGGGCCCCAGGGACCGTCACAGCCACGCCCTTCGCGGATCTCGATCATGATGGAGCGGGCCACCACATCGCGACCGGCCAAGTCCTTGGCGTTCGGCGCATAACGCTCCATGAAGCGCTCGCCATCTTTATTGAGCAGATAGCCGCCTTCACCACGGCAGCCTTCGGTTACCAGCACCCCAGCCCCGGCGATGCCGGTCGGGTGGAACTGCCACATCTCCATGTCCTGCACGCCGACGCCGGCACGCAGCGCCATGCCGACGCCGTCACCTGTGTTGATGTGGGCGTTGGTGGTGGACTGGTAGATGCGACCGGCGCCGCCGGTGGCCAGCACGGTGGCCTTGGCCTTGAAGTAGACCACTTCACCGCTCTCCATATCGATGGCGGTACAACCCACCACGTGGCCGTCCTGGTTCTTCACCAGATCCAGCGCATACCACTCGGAGAAGACGGTGGTCTTGTTCTTGACGTTCTGTTGGTAGAGGGTGTGCAGCAGGGCGTGACCGGTACGGTCGGCCGCAGCCGCAGTGCGGGCAGCCTGCTCGCCACCGAAATTCTTGGACTGACCACCAAACGGACGCTGGTAGACAGACCCGTTATCGAAACGGGAGAAGGGCAGCCCCATGTTCTCCAGCTCATAGATAGCCTCGGGGCCGGTTTTGCACATGTACTCGATGGCTTCCTGATCACCGATGTAATCGGAACCTTTTACCGTGTCATACATGTGCCACTGCCAGTTGTCGTCGTGGGCATTGCCCAGCGCAACCGTGATCCCGCCCTGGGCGGAAACAGTGTGAGAACGGGTTGGAAAAACCTTGGACAACAGAGCGCAGCTCTTGCCGGACTGGGCAATCTGCAGCGCGGCGCGCATACCGGCACCACCGGCACCAATCACCACCGCATCAAATTCACGAGTTGGAATAGTCACCTTACACACCCCACAGCACGACGAAACCCGTCATCAGATAGACAAACAGCACTACGACCAGGGCAAATTGCAGCGCCCCGCGCAGCCCTACCGGCTTGATATAGTCAGTCAGCACCTGCCACAGACCAATCCAGGCGTGGATCAGTACGCAGAGCAGGGTCAACAGGGTGAATACCTTGGTGAATGTTTTGGCGAAGAAGCCTGCCCATACCTCGTAGGTGATGTCGTTGAACGCGACAAAACCGACCAGATAGAGGACATAACAGGTCATGATGAGGGCGGTGGCGCGGATCAGGATGTAATCGTGAACGCCGCTGCGCCCGAAGGTTGCAGAATTGGTTACCATACAAGCACTCCCGCCAATACAGCCAGGATCGCGGTGATCACGAAGGCCACGCGGGCGCTCTGATTGCCGGATTCCAGCTCTTCCCAATAGCCCATATCCATGACCAGATGACGCAAGCCGCCCACAATGTGGTATGCCAGCGCAGTCAGGATCCCCCACAGCACGAGTTTGACCAGGAAGTTGTCCATGATGGCAACCACGGTTTCAAACCCTTCGGGAGAGGCGAGTGAAGTACCAAGCATCCATAGCAAGATACCCAGTGCAACAAAGGTAATGACCCCTGAAACACGGTGCAGGATGGATGCAATAGCAGTGACAGGAAAGCTGATCGTCTGTAGGTCTAGGTTGACCGGTCTCTGTTTGTTTTTCACGCTTGCCCACTCAGCTCCATTGAGCACGTTAGTTATTGTTTTAACTCACTGTGAGGGCATGGAATGGTGATTGTTGGTTTTTTGTTACCAAAGGTCTCTGGAAAAGCCAAAAGTCGAGTTTTCAATTTCACACCTGGCTTTGCCAAAGCGTTTCAAACACCCTGTAGCCATAACCCACGTCGCGCAGTATATCGGCGGCCTTAACCGAAGACAATCAATTGGCTACAAGGAAACCACAAAACCGCCAACCGGATCGCAAATTTTATTTAACATTTAACCAGTGCCATTAATGGGGTTTCAGCAAAATTGACATTGATAGGGAACTCTGTTTCAAATAAGGCGCTCCAGCCAACTGCGGTATGGGTAACAACCTTTGCCTGCGTCATAAAAGTCGTAATAGAGTAGGACTGGAACCAAATTATAAAGAGCAAAGGAGACGTGCTATGGCTGATAAGATAGCCACCCTACATCTGCCCGGAAAAGAGCCGGTCGAACTGCCGATCCTCTCCGGCACCATCGGCCCGGATGTCATCGATGTCAGAAAATTGGGATCACAGGGGTATTTCACCTTTGACCCCGGTTTCATGGCCACCGGTTCTTGCAAATCTGCCATTACCTACATTGACGGGGATCAGGGTGTCTTGCTGCACCGGGGTTACCCCATCGCCCAGTTGGCCACCCAGGCCACCTATCTGGAAGTCTGCTATATCCTGCTGTACGGCGAGGTGCCGACCAAAGCGCAGTATGCCGAGTTCGAACGTCTGGTCACTCGCCACACCATGGTGCACGAGCAGATCGCCTTCTTTTTCCGCGGCTTCCGTCGCGACTCTCATCCCATGGCTATCATGTGCGGTGTGGTCAGCGCCCTCTCCGCCTTCTATCACGATGCCCTCGACATCAACAACGAGCAGCATCGCGAGATCTGTGCCTTCCGTCTGCTCTCCAAGATGCCGACCCTGGCCGCCATGTGTTACAAGTACTCCATCGGCCAGCCGTTCATGCAGCCGCGCAATGCCCTCTCCTACGCCGGCAACTTCCTGCACATGATGTTTGGCGTGCCGACCGAAGAGTACAAGGTCAACCCAATCGTTGAACGCGCCATGGATCGTATCTTTACCCTCCATGCGGATCACGAGCAAAACGCCTCGACCTCAACGGTGCGTCTGGCGGGTTCCTCTGGTGCCAACCCGTTCGCCTGTATCGCCGCTGGGATCGCCTCCCTGTGGGGACCGGCACACGGTGGTGCCAACGAAGCCTGCCTGCGCATGCTGGAGGAGATAGGCTCGGTGGATCGCATCCCCGAGTACATCGGCCGCGCCAAGGACAAGAATGATCCGTTCCGCCTGATGGGCTTCGGTCACCGCGTCTACAAGAACCACGATCCTCGTGCCACTGTGATGCGTGAAACCTGCCACGAAGTACTGACCGAGCTGCAGATCAAGGATCCGCTGCTGGACGTAGCCATGGAGCTGGAGCGCATTGCGCTCTCCGACCCCTATTTCGTCGAGAAGAAGCTCTACCCGAACGTGGACTTCTACTCCGGCATCATCATGAAGGCGATCGGCATCCCGATGAGCATGTTCACCGTGATCTTCGCCATCTCCCGCACCATCGGCTGGATTGCCCACTGGAACGAGTTCCACTCAGACCCGGACAGCAAGATCGGTCGTCCGCGCCAACTCTACGTGGGTCACCCGCAACGGGACTTCATCCCACTTGATCAGCGCTAACTGGAGCGAATCAACATCGCTTGTTAACAAGGCGGTCATTGACCGCCTTTTTGTTTGCCGCTCTAATGCCCTTCTTTCGCTTTGAAGGAGTCCATCATGAAGCCCCTGTTCCTCGGTACCACGGCAGCCCTGTTGCTCTCTGCCTGCCAGAACGCCCCTATCCCGTCACAGGAAGAGACCCTCTATATCAACAGCCAGCTGGTCGATTGTGTCGGGGTTGGCCCAATGCTGTGCATGCAGGTTCGCAGTGATGAGCAGCAGCCCTGGACGCTCTTCTACCAGGATATTGAAGGCTTCCAGTTCGAGCCGGGCTATCGGTATCAGCTCACTGTCAGCAAGGAGCAGCTCACCGATGTGCCGGCCGATGCCCCTTCCCTGCGCTATCAGCTGATCAAGGTAATCAGCAAGGTCGCCAGCAAGTAACAAACACGGGGGATGGCAGACGCCATCCCCCGTTCTTTTATGGTTACAACTCCACTGAAGAGACACTTTCCCGCTGGCAACGGTGATTAGCGCGGCTGCACCGCCTGCAGCAGTACCGACATATCAGCGCCAAAGTTGCGGCTGCGGATCGCCTCGCGAATATCCGCTTCGCTATAACGGCTGCCCGGGTAGACCACCACGCAGGAGGTGTCGCCCGGTTTGAGGAAGTGGGTCTCGCCAAACGGGGTATAACGGGTGGCGCCGATACTGATGAGCGCGTGGGGAGGATGCCCCGCCTGCGCCAGCAGCCCCTGAATGTGCTCCGCCGGCCCCTCATCCTGCTGATGGTTGAACTTGTCGATGGCCCAGTCGAGCAGCTTACCGTGGAAGTAGCTGTAGTCGATGGCAGCGCTGTCTACCCCGTAAGCGTGCAGCTCGCCATCGCGCTCCAGATAGCAGGCGATGTGATAGTCATCGAGCTCGCAACCGGCGGCAAAACCGGAAAGCGGCAGCAGCTTGTCCGCCAACCCCTTGCTCTCTTCGCCCCAGTTCTTCTTCTCGCTGATCTTCTTGGCGTTGGGACGGCGGATGGAGCAGTCGTTATAGGCGCCAAAGGCACGGGGATGGATCGCCACCACCTGCTTGCCGGCATACTCCAGCTCGCACCAGAGGGCTACTTCCGGCTCAATCTGCACCTTCTCGTCACCACTGACCGCCGCTTCCGGCAGGAAGATGGCGTTATTGCTCAGCGGAAAGACCCCGAGCTGACCCGGATGACCCGGCACGAAGAAGGGGAACAGCGCCTTGGGCGCCGTGGTGTCACGCACCACGACCGCCACGAAATCCGATGCTTCACCCGCCTGCTCCAGATGACCGGCGAAATTACCCGCTACCCCGAGTCCAATAAACTTGCTCTCTGCTGCTATCTGCATCTTGCTCACCTGCATCTTGCCCACGCAAAGTAGCAGGCTCGTCGCCCACTACCGCTAAAGTGGCAAGATTAAACCACAAGGGCCCCACCTTCGCCCAGTCCGGCCCTGTCGTGGTGTGCGCCAGTGCGCTTTTTTAGGGATGCAGAACCTGTGCTTGTTCACGCTTTCACTCGCCCGCCAGCCCCACTGGAAACATTGCGTTTCCCGCCTTGCCCCTCTTTCTCCTTGGGAGTCAACTTCATCTTTGTTAGGCTGCCTGCATGCAAAACAGCAGTGCGCTTGGGTGCGCCACTGCACCTCACGGCAACCCCATCGGAGAGAAAACGGATGATCGACAAACTCGCCTGGCTCACCTTTAAAGATCAGCAACTGCTCTGCGCTCGCTCCCACGGCAAGAACGTCTATTACATCCCCGGCGGCAAGCGGGAACCGGGGGAGAGCGATGAGACGGCGCTGATCCGCGAGATTGAAGAGGAGCTGGCAGTCACCCTGCAACCCGATACCCTGTGCTTTGCCTGCGAGTTCAGCGCCCAGGCCGATGGCAAACCGGCAGGGGTCGAGGTGCGACTGCGTTGCTACACAGGCGAAACGAGCGGCACTCCGGTCGCCTCGGCCGAAATTGCCGAGCTGCGATGGCTCGACAGCAGCCATCTCGACGAGATCTCTCCCGTCTCACGTCTGCTCTTCCGTTGGCTACAGGCGCAGGGACGTATTCGCTAACCCTGTAATCATGCGCGGGCAGACCAAGGTCTGCCCTTTTCTACTCTCTTTTGTTGAGGTCATCATGTTACCCAGCCACTTTTTCGCCAATCTCGCCCGCATGAAGCTCATCTACCGCTGGCCCCTGATGCGCAACATCCAGCCGGAAAACATTGCCGAACACAGCCTGCAAGTCGCCATGGTGGCCCATGCTCTCGGCATCATCAAAAACCGGCTGTTTGGCGGCAGCGTGAATGCCGACCGCGCCGCCGTGATGGCCCTCTATCACGACAGCAGCGAGGTGCTGACCGGCGATCTGCCCACCCCGGTCAAATACTTCAACCCCGAAATTGCCCGCGAGTACAAGAAGATAGAGCTGGCCGCCGAGCAGCGTCTGCTTGGCATGCTGCCGCCAGAACTGATGGAGGATTTTCGCCCGCTGCTCGACTCGGCAGCCCAGGATGAGAAGCTGGCAAGGCTGGTGAAAGATGCCGACACCCTCTGTGCCTATACCAAGTGTCTGGAGGAGATCAACGCCGGCAACCGGGAGTTTGAACCGGCTCGCAAGCGCCTCGAAGCCATGCTGGAGGCCCGGATGAGCGAGGAGATGCGCTATTTTATCGACACCTTCGTAGCCAGCTTCTCCCTGCCGCTCGATGAGCTTAACGCTCACTAAGCCAGCCGACATGACCTGAAAACAGCAGGGCCCGCCGGTTTGCACCGGCGGGCCCTTCGTTCTTTATTGCGCATTAGATGCAACGCATCAGTGACCCAGCTCGCGGGACGGTACCAGACCGCTCGCCCGCCAGGCGGGATAGAGGGTCGCCACCAGACTCATCAGGATGGCTGCGCCCGTCACGATAAGCAGATCCTGCATATGCAACTCGGTCGGCAAGAAATCGATAAAGTAGATATCCGGATTGAGGAAGCGGTGGCCAATAAGCTTCTCGATGACACCCAGGATCTGGGTCAGCTTGCTGGAGAGCAGCCCGCCCAGCAGGGCGCCGAGCAGCGCTCCGGCCACGCCGTTGACCATCCCCTGAATGACGAAGGTAAGCCGGATCTGGCCGGGGCTCGCCCCCATGGTCTTCAGGATGGCAATCTCGCTGCGCTTCTCATTCACCGCCATCACCAGAGTGGAGACGATATTGAAGCAGGCGACGGCCACCACCATCAGCATCACCACATACATGACGGTACGCACCATCTGGATGTCCTGATAGAGGTAACCCTGACTGTTCATCCAGCTGCGGATATAGACGTGATGGGGGAACTGCTGCGCGGCGGCGATCGTAATATTTTGTGCATTAAGCACATCGCTCACCCGCAGGCTGAAGCCCTCCACATCGCTGCCCATACCGGTTATCCCTTGCGCATCGGCCAGATGCATAAAGCCGAGCAGCCCGTCGAGCTGACCGCCGATCTCCAGCAGCCCCACCACGGTCAGGGCTTCGCGGCGAGGATTCTTGATCCCCGCCTGATCGCCTCCTTGCGGCAGCAGCAGGGCAACAGCGTCCCCTACCTTGACTCCCAGCTTGTCGGCGATGGTCTTGCCGAGGATCACCCCGTGCTCGCCCGGTTGCAGCTCACGCAGACCACGGCCCGTCATGTATTTGCCTGCATCCGACAGATTGGCTTCCAGCTCCGGCAGCACGGCGCGCAGTTGCACCCCCTTGAGGGCAGAGCCATGCTCCAGCAGGCCATTGAGGCGAATGACCGGCGCGGCCGCCTCGACACCCGGCTGGGCCAGCAGGTAGTCGCGCAGACGGGGCCAGTCCGGCAGCGGCCGCTTGACGGCGTCCAGCTCACCTTGCGGCACGACCGAGAGCACCCTGTCTTTGAGCTCCCGCTCGAAACCGTTCATGGCAGAGAGGCCCAGGATCAGCGCCATCACCCCGAGGGCGATACCGATCAGGGAAGAGGCGGAGATAAAAGCGATAAACCCGTTGCGACGGCGGGAGCGGCTGTAACGCAGGCCCAGAAAGAGGGGCAGCGGTTTGAACATCAGGCAACCTCCGCCATCACGCCGCTCACCAGGGTCACCCGGCGATGGAGCTTGGCCGCCAGGCTCAAGTCGTGGGTCACTACCACAAACGCAGTGCCCAGCTCACGGTTCAGTTCACACAGTAGTTCGTAGACAGCAGTAGCACTGGCATGATCCAGATTACCGGTGGGCTCATCCGCCAACACCAGACTCGGCTCGTTGACCAGCGCCCGGGCGATCGCCACCCGTTGGCGCTCGCCCCCGGAGAGCTCGGAGGGGCGGTGGTTCAAGCGATGGGAAAGCCCTACCCGTCCCAACATTCTGGTCGCCTTTTCGGTGGCAACCGCCACCGACTCACCGGCGATCAGCAGCGGCATGGCCGCATTTTCCAGCGCACTGAACTCGGAGAGCAGGTGGTGGAACTGGTAGACAAAGCCCAGCTCGCGGTTACGAAACTTCGCCTGGGTGCGGCTATCCCAATGGTGGATATCCTCCCCCTTGAACAACACGGCGCCGCTGGAGGGGTTGTCCAGCGCCCCCATCAGATGCAGCAGAGTGGTCTTGCCGGAGCCCGAGCTCCCCACCACTGCCAGCATTTCACCAGGCGCGACGCAGAGATCGATCCCCTTGAGCACCTGAGTCTCCAGCTCCCCCTCTTTATAGACATGATTAAGCGCCTGGCAGCGCAGCAGAGGTTCACGGGATACGGCTTCATTCATAACAGGGGCTCCACTTGCCTCGGTAACAACGCTGGCACCCGCAACAACGGGGGAACCAGTCACAACAGAAGATGTATTATTCACGGCATTACTCATAACGCAGCGCCTCGGCCGGTTTAACCCGCGCAGCGCGGGCCGCCGGATAGAGGGTGGCACTGAAGCTCAGCAGCACGGCGCCCAGCAAAATGGTGATGACCTGAGCCGGCTCGACGATCACCGGCAGACCACTGCCGCCCGCCGCCATATAGAGGTTGAGCCCCACCGCATTGAGTAGGGGGTTGAGACCCAAGGAGAGCGCAAGGCCCGCCAGTCCGCCAAACAGGGCGCCAATCACCCCACTGGAGGCGCCAAGCACCATGAAGATTTTGACGATCCCCGATTCACTCATGCCCATGGTGCGCAGGATGGCCACTTCGCCCTCCTTGTCCGTCACCACCATCACCAGCGCGGAGAGGATGTTGAAGGTAGCGACGGCGATGATCAGCACCAGCATCAGCCCCATCATCCGTTTTTCCATGGCGACCGCCTGGAACAGCTCGCCCCGTTCGCGGCGCCAATCCTGCCAGACCAATCCGTCGGGCAGCGGCGTCTTGATCACCTCGTCGGCCGCAAAGGGATCATCGAGCCAGAGGCGAATGCCACCGACGGTTTCTGTCGGCAGGCGCAGCAACCGCTGGGCATCCCCCAGGGCGATCAACGCAATCTGGTTATCCACATCGGCGCCGACCCCGAAGATGCCGGAGACAGTAAAGAGGCGCTGGGCCGGTACCCGGCCAAACGGGGTGAAGCGGGTCCCTTCGGTCAGGATCAGCCGAACCTGATCACCGATGGAGACATTGAGGCGGCGTGCCACCCCCTGCCCCAGCACGATGCGGTAGTGACCAGCCTGCAAGGTATCGAGGCGCCCCCCCAGCATCTGGCTGTGGAGGATGTCATCCTTCGGCCAGTGCGCAGGGTCGATCCCCTGCACGCTCACCCCGGTCAGCTGGCCGGGGCTTTGCAGCATCCCTTCGCTGTCGAGCATGGGGGCCGAGGCGACCACATTGGGTAATTTGGCCAGATCCGGCAAGCCTTGCGGGTCTGCATCAATACGGCCAGCCTGGTTGGTCACCACCACATGGGGGATCACCCCGAGGATGCGCCCTTTGAGCTGCCCTTCGAAACCGTTCATCACCGAAATGACCACCATCAGGGCGGCAACCCCGATGGCGATGCCAAAGGTAGAGAACAGGGAGATAAATGAGACGAAGCGATTGCTGCGCTTCGAGCCTGCATAACGCAGGCCGATGGCCAGCGAAAGGGGCTGAAAAAGTCCGGTCTTCAAGGATATGTACGTTGCCAACAAAATAAGATACCGGATAATAAAGGGAAACCGTCCATGACAACAAGGGATAGCCTCCATGCAGGAACAGTTCTTCAGCGTCACTCATGCCACGCCGGTCAATGTGATCCCCATGCCGGCCGACTTCCACCTCCCCTCGCTGGAGGAGCTTGACGCTGAGCTGCCGGAGCCCTTTCGGATCTCTTCGGCCATTACCTCCATCGATCTGGTGACCACTCGCCTGCTGCGCAACCAGAATGAGTCGATGCACGATCTGATCGAGATCGTCAATCAGCAGTCCCGCAAGATCGACATGATCATGGGCTATGTGCTCTCCGTGCAGGACCATCCGGAGCAGCGCTTCCACACCCTGCGTTTCGGGGCCGGCCAGCTCACCTATCTGCACCCCTATCATGATCACGGGGATGCGCCGCACCTGCACCAGATAGTGCGCCTCAAGATCTTCCTGCGGGAAGAGGCGGCCGCCATCTACTGCTATGGCCAGGTCAAGCAGCTCGACGGCAGTGAACATGGCACCCATGTGCTGCTCGACTATGTGCGGATCCGCGAAGATGACCGTGAACTGCTGGTTCGTGCCAGCCTCCACGTGCAATCGAAGCAGCTCAAGCTGCGCGCCCAAGAACGTCAGCGCTAACCAGAGCGAACGTCAGCGATAGAATAACGTCAACGTTAAAAGAATCGAACCATGCCAATGACACTCCCCGCCTTGCCCGCCAAAGCGGGCCAAAAGATCACGCTCGGCCAGCTGGTCGGCAGCAGCCTCTCGCTGATTGCAGCCCGTCTCACCAGTGAAGCCAAGGGGCCGGTACTGCTTATCACCGCCGATACCCCGAGCGCCCTGCGCCTGGAGCAGGAGCTGCAGTATTTGCTGACAGACAAGCTGCTGGCAGACAAGCAGCTAGCCGATCAGTCCGCCCCCGTATTGCTGTTCCCCGATTGGGAGACCCTGCCCTACGACACCTTCTCTCCCCATCAGGACATCATCTCCCAGCGGCTCGAGACCCTCTACAAGCTGCCGCAGATGAGCAAGGGGGTACTGATTGTCCCCATCTCCACCCTGATGTTGCGCTGCGCCCCCCGGGTCTATCTCGACAAATACAGTCTGATGGTGAAGGCCGGCCAGCGCCTCAACCTGCAACAGCTGCGTGGACGCTTGGCCGAGGCGGGTTACGTGGCGGTGGATCAGGTGCTGGAACATGGCGAATTTGCCGCCCGCGGCTCCCTGCTCGATCTCTTCCCCATGGGCAGTAGCAGCCCCTATCGCATCGACTTCTTCGACGATGAAGTGGACTCCATCCGCCCGTTCGATCCCGAGACCCAGCGCTCCAGCGAACCGGTCAAGACGGTCAGCCTGCTGCCTGCCCGGGAATACCCCACCGATGAAGCGGCCATCGAGCTGTTTCGCGGCCAGTTCCGCGAGCAGTTCGAGCTGTCGCGGGCCGAGGGCTCCGTCTATCAGGAGGTGAGCAAGGGGCGCTGGCCCGCCGGCATCGAGTACTATCTGCCGCTCTTCTTCAACCAGACCGCCAGCCTGTTTGACTACCTGCCGGAAGAGACCCTGCTGCTCACCGTGGGGGATATCTACCCCGCCGCCCAGCGCTTCTGGAACGACATCGGCCAGCGCTATGAAGACAGACGCTGGGACAACACTCGCCCCCTGCTACCCCCGGCCCAGATCTACCTGCCGGTGGAGCAGCTCTTTGCCTCCCTCGGCCAATATGGCGCGGTGCGGCTGCAAGAGGCCGCTACCGCCGGTGATGCTGGTCAGCACGATCTGCCCATCTCCGCGCTGCCCGCTCTGCAACTCGATCACAGCAAGGAGCAACCCCTGCTGGCGCTTAACCAGTTCCTGCACGGTTTTGCCGGGCGCACCCTGTTTGCAGTGGAATCCGAAGGGCGACGGGAGGTGCTCGGCGATCTGCTGGCGCGTATCTCGCTGCAACCCAAAGAGTTCCCCTCCCTCGACGCCTTTATGGCGAGCCAGGATCGTCACGGCCTGCTGGTTGCACCGCTTGAGCGTGGCTTCCTGTGGCAGGAGGCCGGTCAGGATCCATTGGCGCTGATCACCGAGACCGAACTGCTGGGCGGCAAAGTGCGCAGCAAACGGGCGCGGGAGAAGAGCAAAAACTTAAGCTCCGATGCGGTGATCAGAAACCTGGGCGAGCTGACCCAGGGTCAGCCGGTGGTGCACCTCGATCACGGGGTCGGCCGCTATCTGGGACTCGAAACCATCGACGCAGGTGGCCTGCCCACCGAGTTTTTGACCCTCGAATATGCCGGCGGCGACAAGCTGTTCGTGCCGGTCACCAGTTTGCACCTTATCAGCCGCTACACCGGCTCTGATAACCCGCCCAGCCACAAGCTGGGTGGCGAGGCCTGGGTCAAGGCGCGGCGCAAGGCGGCGGAGAAGGTGCGCGACGTGGCAGCCGAGTTACTGGATGTCTACGCTCATCGCGCCGCTCGCGCCGGGTTTGCCTTCAAGCACGACAAAGAGGCCTATCGCCAGTTTGCCGCCAGCTTCCCGTTCGAGGAGACCGACGATCAGCTCAACGCCATCAACGCGGTGCTGGGTGACATGTGTCAGGCCAAGAGTATGGATCGGCTGGTATGCGGCGATGTGGGTTTCGGCAAGACCGAAGTGGCGATGCGGGCGGCGTTTGTGGCGGTGCACGGCGGCAAGCAGGTTGCCGTGCTGGTGCCCACCACCCTGCTCGCCCAGCAGCACTACGACAACTTCCGCGATCGTTTCGCCAACTGGCCGGTGCGGGTCGAGGTACTGAGCCGCTTCCGCTCCGCCAAGGAGCAGAGCGCTGTGATGATAGAATTGGCTGAAGGCAAGGTGGACATCATCATCGGCACCCACAAGCTGCTCGGCTCCGAACTCACCTTCAAGGACTTGGGGCTGCTCATCGTCGATGAAGAGCACAGATTCGGGGTGCGCCAAAAGGAGAAGATCAAGGCACTGCGGGCCGATGTGGATATCCTCACCCTCACAGCCACCCCTATTCCGCGCACCCTCAATATGGCGATGTCCGGCATGCGGGATCTCTCCATCATCGCGACTCCACCCGCCAAGCGGCTCGCCATCAAGACCTTCGTGCGCCAGCACGAACCGGCGGTGGTGCGCGAGGCGGTACTGCGGGAACTCAAGCGTGGTGGCCAGGTTTACTACCTGCACAACGACGTGGAGAGCATCGAGAAGTGCGCCGCCGATCTTGCCGAATTAGTGCCAGAGGCGCGAATCGGCATCGCCCACGGCCAGATGCGCGAAAGTGACCTTGAGCGGATCATGTCCGACTTCTACCACCAGCGCTTTAACCTGCTGGTCTGCACCACCATTATCGAGACCGGCATCGATGTTCCGAGCGCCAACACCATCATCATGGATCGGGCGGATCATCTCGGTCTGGCCCAGCTGCACCAGCTGCGGGGCCGGGTTGGCCGCTCCCACCATCAGGCCTATGCCTACCTGCTCACCCCCCATCCCAAGCTGATGACCAAGGATGCGGCCAAGCGGCTGGAGGCGATCGCCTCGCTCGAAGATCTCGGCGCCGGGTTTGCGCTGGCGACCCACGATCTGGAGATCCGTGGCGCGGGCGAACTGCTCGGCGACGATCAGAGCGGCCAGATCGAATCGGTCGGCTTCACCCTCTACATGGAGATGCTGGAGCAGGCGGTCGAGGCGCTGAAAAATGGCAAGGAGCCATCGCTGGAGCAGCTGATGAGCCAGCACACCGAGGTGGAACTGCGCCTGCCTGCGCTGTTGCCGGATGACTATATTCCGGACGTCAATATGCGCCTCTCCATGTACAAGCGGATCGCCAGCGCGGCAGACGAGCAGGAGCTGCGGGAGCTCAAAGTGGAGCTGATCGACCGCTTCGGCCTCTTGCCGGAGGCGACCAAAACCCTGCTGGAGCTGGCGGCCTTCCGTCAGCGTGCCACCGCCCTTGGCATTCGCCGGGTGGAGATGAGCGAGCGCGGCGGCTATCTCGACTTCACCCAGGAGACCAAGGTCAACCCGGCCTATCTGGTCAAACTGCTCTCCAGCCAGCCAAGGGTCTACAAGATGGACGGGCCGACCCGGCTGCGCTTCCAGGTGCCGACCCAGGACAGGGCCATGCGCCTGAAACTGGTGGATGGCTTGCTGGCTGATCTGGCCAACAACAGCCTGTGAATCTCTGCAACGCTGGCGGCGAGCCAGAGAGATAACGCCAACTACAACGGGAGCCATATCGGCTCCCGTTTTGTTTATGTTGGCTGGCTACTAGCGTCTCCCTTCTCTCCTTGTGGGAGAAGGGGCGGGGCTGAGGGGGGCAGTGAAAACCATTCCCCCCCCCTGCCCTCTCCCAGGGGGAGAGGGCATCGCGCCGGTAAATGTTGGGCTTCGCTGCGCTCAGCACCAACCTACACCTCTGACGATCAGCCCTGGTTGGCCGGATCCTCATGGGCGGAGAATTCACGCATAAAGGCCTCGGCGCGCTCCACCATCTTGGTCGAGCCAACAAAGTAAGGGGTACGCTGGTGCAGCGCGATGGGCTGGATATCCATGATGCGACCAAAGCCGTCGGAGGCCTTGCCACCGGCCTGCTCCACCAGAAACGCCATCGGGTTGCACTCATAGAGCAGGCGCAGCTTGCCGTTCGGCGAGTTGGTGCCGGACGGATAGATGTAGATGCCGCCCTTGAGCAGGTTGCGATGGAAATCGGAGACCAGTGATCCGATATAACGGGAGGTGTAGGGTCTGTGGGTCGCCTCGTCCCGCTCCTGGCAATATTTCAGGTACTTCTTCACCCCGTCCGGGAACTTGATGTAGTTGCCCTCGTTGATGGAGTAGATCTTGCCCTCTTCCGGAATGCGGATGTTCTCGTGGGAGAGGCAGAAACAGCCGATGGAGGGGTCATAGGTAAAGCCGTTGACGCCAAAGCCGGTGGTGTAGACCAGCATGGTGGAGGAGCCGTAAACCACATAACCGGCGGCGACCTGACGGTTGCCCGGCTGCAGGAAGTCCTCCAGCGTCACTGGCGAACCTTGCGGGCTCAAACGGCGGTAGATGGAGAAGATGGTCCCGACCGAGACGTTGACATCGATATTGGAGGAGCCATCGAGCGGGTCGATCAGCACCACATACTTGGAGTTTTTGGAGAGCGGCGAGTCAAAGGCGACGAAGTCCTCTTCCTCTTCCGAGGCCATGCCGCACACCTCGCCGCGCGCTTCCAGCGCCGCTTTGAAGCGTTCGTTGGCGTAGACATCCAGCTTCTGCTGCACCTCGCCCTGTACGTTTTCTGCGCCCATGGAACCGATGATATCCGCCAGTCCCGCCTTGTTGATCTCCCGGTTCACCACCTTGGCAGCCAGGCGGATCGAGCTGAGCAACGAGGTCAGCTCGCCGGTCGCGGTAGGATAATCCGCCTGCTTTTTGACGATGAACTCACCCATGGTGATCATGTTTCGCATTTTTGTTCCTTTAGATTGCATCCGTTGACGTTGAAAACGTTTACAGGCATCAGCAAAAAAAATGCCGATCACCGGCGGCCTTGATTTGTAACCTAATGTAACGTCTATTTTTTGTTTTTGCAGCGAATTAAGCTGCCTAATCAACAGGCAATTTCATTTGAGTTTTTGGTAAAAACGCTTTTTATACGGCTTCATTCGATAACTTTTTGTCCCTTAATTCGTGGCAATAACCTGCGGCAAGCCATGAGCTGACTGGCCTATGGCTATTAAAAGTGGAGCCCGATGGACCTCTAATCGCTTCCGTCATTGCCTCTTGAGATCTAATGGCCAATCCAGCACACTGATTTCGCTTTGGAAGCAAATAAAACTCAAGGATTATCAATGAACAAGACTCTCATTGCCGGCATGGTGTCCGGACTGTTTGCCCTTCCCGCCTGGGCTGCCCAAGTGCCTGCCGGTACCAAGCTGCTGCCGGATGCCCAACAAATCTACGTGACCAATATCGGCAACGAACCCACCACCATCGACCCTCAACTGGTGGAAGAGACCGCCGGTAGCGCCATCGTCAACGATCTGTTTGAAGGGCTCTATGAGCTGGATAGTAGCGGCAAGATCAAGCCAGCAGGCGCCATCAGCTACGACGTCGACAAGACAGGTACCGTCTACACCTTCAAACTGAGGCCCGAGGCCAAGTGGTCGAACGGTGAACCGGTCACCGCCGCCGATTATGTCTACGGCTGGCAACGGGCGGCCGATCCCAAGACCGCCTCTAACTACGCCTGGTTTATCGAGTTGACTGGTGTGGTCAATGCTGGCGAGGTGATCCAAGGCAAGAAGAGCCCGTCAGAGCTCGGGATCAAGGCTATCGATGACCACACACTGCAGGTCACCCTGAGAAATCCGGTCCCCTTCTTCCTGAAGACGCTGGCCCACTACACCACGTTCCCGGCCCCCAAGGCTACCATCGAAAAGTTTGGCAAGGATTGGGTCAAACCGGGCAATATCGTCTCCAACGGTGCCTTTGTACTCAAAGAGTGGACCCCCAACGAGCGGCTGAGTGCCGAGCGCAATACCCATTACTGGGACAACAGCAATACGGTGATCAACAAGGTGGTCTATCTGGAGATCGTCTCGGAAACCGCCGCCTACAACCGCTATCGCACCGGCGAGCTGCACTACACCACTTATCCGCTGGAGCAGTACAAACAGCTCAAGAGCAAGAGCCCGGAAGAGCTGGTCAGTATCCCCACGCTGGCCAGCTATTACTATGTCTTCAATACCCAGCGCAAACCGTTCGATGACCCGAAAG
The DNA here is from genome assembly GCF_050633025.1 of Aeromonas sp. Lineage (GTDB taxonomy): Bacteria > Pseudomonadota > Gammaproteobacteria > Enterobacterales > Aeromonadaceae > Aeromonas. Next base: position 13,234 of record NZ_JBODRQ010000018.1, on the reverse strand, counting down.
TACGCAAGGCGCTCTCGCTCGCCATCGACCGAGAGACCATCACCGACAAGATCCTGGGACAGGGACAAATTGCCGCATATAGCTTCACGCCCCCCATTGTGGACGGTTTTGAATTGAAAAAACCGGCCAGCCAGCTGCAGAGCAAAGAGGAGCGGATCAAGCAAGCCAAAGCCCTGTTGGCCGAAGCCGGTTATGGCCCGGACAAGCCACTCACCGTAGACATTCTCTACAACACCAACGAGAGCCACAAAAAGATTGCGCTGGCCGTCTCCTCCATGTGGAAACACAACCTGGGGGTCACTGCCACCCTCAACAACATGGAGTGGAAGACCATGGTATCGGCACTTAACGAAGGAGATTTCGGCGTGAGCCGCTATGGCTGGAACGGGGATTATAACGATGCCTCCACCTTCCTCGACATCATGACCTCCAGCAGCAGTGCCAATAGCGGCAAGTGGTTCAACAAGGAGTACGACGCCCTGCTGGCCAAGGCTCACGACTCGCAGGATCCCGCTGAACGCAATGCCCTGTATCAACAAGCAGAAGCGCTGATTGATGCGGAGGCCCCCATCGCCCCCATCTATTTCCTGGTCAAATCCAGGTTGCTCAAACCGTTCGTCAAGGGGTATCCACACAACAACCCGCAGGATGTGGTTTACAGCAAGGAGCTCTATCTGGTTGCCCAGTAACCGGCCAGGCAAGATATGACCATAAAAAAGCGCCTGCATTGCTGCAGGCGCTTTTTCATTGGCAGCCAAGCATGCCATTGGACTCATCTACGCTTTCACACAAGATTACTCTTCGGGACAGGGTGCCAGCACCACCCGGCTGCGCCCCATCACCACCGGACGCACCAGCAGCTGTGCCAGCAAGACACCCAGCAGGGTCAGACCGCCCCCGATCAGGTGATAGCTGGTCAACCGCTCACCCAGCAGGGTGATGGCAAGGCCAGCCGTCATCACCGGCAGCAGGTTCATAAAGATGGCGGTACGGTTGGCACCGAGCAGGGCGATGCCCTGCATCCAGAGCCAGGGCGAGAGCGCCGAAGTGGGGATACCGGCATAGAGGATCAGCCACAGGGCCCGGCCATCCGGCCACTGGCCATCCACCAGCAAAAAGAAGGGGGTCAGGATCACCACACTGCAGATCACCTGACCGTAGAGCAGCGACCAGTTGTCGAGCCCCAGATCCCACTTCTTTAGCAGCACGCTGTAAAGGGCGTAAGTGCCCGCCGAAATCAGCATATAGACAGAGCCGATATGAATGCCTTGGGTAAACAGCCGGGTCGGATCCCCCTGCCCCAGCAAGATAGACAAACCAAGGAGGGAAAGCAGCGCCCCCAGCACGGCGCCCCAGGTGGGCCGCTCGCGCAGCAGCCAGATGCTGAACAGCACGGTCAGCAGCGGCGTCAGCCCCATCATCAACCCCATCTCGGTGGCTCCCAGGGTTTGCGCCGCGTAGTAACCAAAAGTCTGGTTGAGCACCATGCCCAGCAAGGCCAGCATGGCGATCTGCCAAAGGCCAGCGCGCAGACGGGCACGCGCACGCCATACCCGACGGGCCAAAAACGGACTTAATACCAGCGCAGCCACCACCCAGCGCGACCAGGCCAAGGCTGCAGGGGACAAAACACCAACCGCCAGTTTGCTGACGATGCCATTGCCAGCCCAGATGGCAATGCAGGAGAAGGGAAACAGAAAGGCAAGGGGCATGAGAGGATCCAGACCGAAGAGACAACAGCAGGCCAGTATAGGGGGCGATGGGAGATAAACAAAGGTGTGGGCCTGAACAGCCACATGGTGAACGCCAGTAGCCAGAAACAAATATGCCCGCAAAAGTGCGGGCATATCAATGCAGAAACAGGTTCAGAAGCGCATCACGCGGCATCCATGTGCAGTCTGGAGATCAGCTCGTTGACCTCGGTGACTGTCTGGCGGTGGGGAATATCCGCCGGATTCGGCATCAGCAACAAACCGGATTGGAAATCAAACCGCCCCCGACCATGGATGTAAATCCGACCTTTAAAGAAGGTTTTGACATGCTTTGCCACCATCAGTGGCAGGTACTTCTTAAACACTCTCATCGTTTGCAACCTCTTGCAGTTGTATCCGTATGACAGCAGCTTCTGCGAATTAATTCCGTAAAATATTTATAAAAAACCGGAAAACTCGCCCATCTCTTCCCAAAAAATTCAATCTATAACTTTTTATTAACTTTTAGCCTATTGTATGCGGCCCTTCGAGCCAGAGCAAGGCTCCTTTGCCGTTGTGCCACTCGATACAGGCGATCCCTGAGGTGGCAAACATGGGTGCTCCTGCGGCCGGACAGAGGCTTTGCACCAGATACCCCACCAGCGGCAGATGGCTGACCAGCAGGATCTGATCATGTTGCTCAGCCAAAGTAGTGAGGTAGCTGGCCACGAAAGCGGGATCACCGTAAGGGGTAATGTCGCCACTCTCTTCAACGGCAGCTGCGTCAGGTAATTCAATGCATATGGCTTGCCAGGTCTGGCGTGCCCGCAAATAGTTGCTGTGGATCACCCGATCCAGCGGGCCAATCAGCTGAGGCGCCAGCCAGCGGGCCATCTGGATAGACTCTTCAATACCCTGCTCGGTCAATGGACGCTGCTCATCTGTTTTCGCATTCATACCAGCCTGGCCATGACGCATGATATAGATCTTCATTACAACCTCGCCCAACGGGCCTGTTTTGATAGCCGGGGGATCTTACCCCGCCACGGGGGTGGAAACAATTGCGCTACCTCTCAGAAAAGGGTTTGCCTGAGGGGATAGCGGGGCCGATAATCATGTTTAAATTCAAATAAATCCCACGTGAGTCACACACCAATGAGCCCATATGCCAGTCCCAATGACCATCGGCAATACCATTTTCTGGAGCTGGCCAACCGGCTCAGGGTCTTGTTGATTTGTGATCCCGACACCGACAAATCCGCGGCATCACTGGCAGTCAATACCGGCCATTTTGACGATCCGGCCGACCGCCAGGGCATGGCCCATTTTCTGGAACACATGCTGTTTCTCGGCACCTGCACCTATCCCAAACCCGGTGAGTACCAGCAATTTATGAGCCGTCATGGCGGCAGCAACAACGCCTGGACCGGCACCGAGTTCACCAACTTCTTCTTCGAGATCGATAACGGCTTCTTCGAAGCTGGGCTGGATCGCTTCTCCCAGTTTTTTATCTGCCCCACCTTTGATCCCGAGTGGGTGAACAAGGAGCGCAACGCGGTCGACTCCGAGTATCGTCTCAAGCTGCAGGACGACATGCGCCGCAGCTATCAGGTACATAAAGAGACGGTCAACCCGGCGCACCCCTTCTCCAAATTCTCGGTGGGCAACCTCGATACCCTGGCCGATCTGCCGGGACGGGATCTGCGCTCCGACCTTATCCGTTTTTACGAAAGCCACTACAGCGCGGATCGCATGGCGCTGGTGATGATCTCGCCACAATCCATCGATACCCAGTTGCAGTGGTGCTGTCGCTATTTCGCTCCCATTTTGAATCGCAATTTGGGAACCCCGACCCTCACCATGCCGCTCTACCGGCTCGATGATCTCGGCGTGCTCATCCACATCAATCCGGTCAAGGAGACCCGAAAGCTGTCGCTCTGCTTCCCCCTGCCCAATGTGGACGAGTTTTACGACAAAAAGCCCCTCACCTTCCTGAGCCATCTGATTGGCTACGAAGGGGATGGCAGCCTGCTCTCCCTGCTCAAGGCGAGGGGCTGGGTCAATCAGCTCTCGGCGGGCGGTGGCATCAGCGGCGCCAATTTCAAGGATTTTGGCGTCAACTTCGGCCTCACCCCTCTGGGCCTTGAGCATGTGGACGACATCCTCGCCGCCCTGTTTGGCTATCTGAAACTGATTGGCCGCGAAGGGCTGCAGAGCTGGCGCTATGACGAAAAACGGACCGTACTCGAATCGGCGTTCCGTTTTCAGGAGCGCGGCCGCCCCCTCGATACGGTGTCGGGGCTGGTGCTCAACCTCTTTAGCTACAAACCAGAGGATCTGCTCTACGGCGACTACATGATGCGCGAATATGACGAGGGGCTGATCCGCCGCTTCCTCGCCAAGCTCACCCCGCACAATCTGCGTATCACCATCACTGCGCCGGAAGTGGCGACCGATCGGCTGGCCCGCTGGTATCAGACCCCCTACAGCGTGGCGACCATTACCGAGGCCGAGAAAATTCGCTGGCAGCAGAGCGAGCCGGATCCGGCGCTGGCGCTGCCCAAGCCCAACCCCTTTATCAGCAGTAGGCTCGATCCGCGCACGCCCGAGCTTGCCGCCGACATGCCCGCCTGCCTTATCGATCGTCCCGGTTTTCGCCTCTGGCACCTCCATGAGCACCTGTTCAGCGTGCCCAAGGGTAATCTCTACATCTCCATCGACAGCGAACATGCGGTCAAAAATCCGCGCAATATCGCCATGGCGCGCCTCGCCGTGGAGCTGTTGGCAGACCACCTCAACGCCCTCACCTATCCGGCGGAGCTGGCGGGGCTGGGCTACCAGATCTATGCCCATCAGGGGGGCTTTACCATCAACCTGAGCGGTTTTGCCGACAAGCAGCAGCTCTTGCTCGACATGATCCTCGGTAACCGCACCCTGGGGTATCCGGACCCGGGCCGCTTTAGCGAGATCAAGGAGCAGCTCATTCGCAACTGGGACAACCAGTCCAAGGCGCGCCCCATCTCCCAGCTCTTTAACCAGCTCACCAGCCTGTTGCAACCGAACAACCCGCCGTTCGAGCAGTTGCTGCGCCACCTGCGCACGGTCGAGCTCTCAGAGATGCCCGCCTTCGTGGCCCAGCTGTTTGGCGAGGTGCATGTCGAGGCGCTGGTACACGGCGACTGGACTGCTGCCGAAGCGCTGGAGCTGGCGGCCCTGATGGAGCGTCACCTGAGCGACATCAATGGCACCAGCAGCAAGCCGAGCGGCGAGACCCGCCGCCCGCTCATCTCCATTCAGGACAGGGGCACCCTTATTCGCGAGCAGGGTTGCGATCACGAAGACTCGGCGCTGCTGGTCTACTACCAGTCCCGTACCACCCGGGCGCGGGATCTCGCCTGCTTTACCCTGGCGAACCACATCATGTCCTCCACCTTCTTCCATGAGCTGCGCACCCGCCAGCAACTGGGTTATGTGGTGGGTGCCGGCAACCTGCCCCTCAATCGCCATCCGGGCCTGATCTTCTATATCCAGTCGCCGGTGGCGGGGCCGCAGATCCTGCTCGATGCGGTAGAGGAGTTTATCGACCTCTTCCCGCTGGCCATGCTCGAATTTACCGAGCAGCAGTGGCAGGAGAGCAAGGCGGGGCTGCAAGCCCAGCTGAGCGAGCGGGATGCCAACCTGCGCAGTCGCGGCCAGCGGCTGTGGGTCAGCATCGGAAACAAGGATCTGGGGTTCGATCAGCGGGAACGGGTCTGCGACGAGGTGGGCAAGTTGAGCCGCGCCGACCTGGTGCGCTTTATCACCCAGCTGAGATCGCGCACCTCCGATCGGCTGATCCTCTGCAGCTATGGTCAGGGGCACGAACATGACGAGCGGATCACCGGCCAGTTTATCGATGATCCACGGGCATTTCGGCTCAATGCCGCCACCTTCGAGGCCTGATCAGGCCTCGACTTCCCCCGTTTTTCCATTCCCACAGCAAATCGCAGGCAATAAAAAGCCGACCCATCAGGGTCGGCTGGAAAAACCATAACAATTGCGACCAAAGCCGCCAAAAGTGAACATGAGCGTGAAAATCAGACACTGAGTTGCTGATCAGCAAGCGGGAAAGACCCGATACTCGCTTTGCAATGCCAACAGTGATTGAGAAACAGCCTCATATTAGGCACTCCCCCCGCCAGTCACGTTGATCTACGTCAAAGGAGGTAGCGAAGAGCGCACAGCCCGACGATTTGTCGGCGCAGATCACCCTTTGGCCACCCGTTAGCTGCCCGTTAACCCCGGCGAACCAGCCGGTACGCAACCTCATCGAAGTAGGAGAGCTGACCCGACAGCACCCGCGGGTGATCCACCTCGGCAGCGCGCCCCAGCACCTCGATACGAAAATCGCGCTCGAACAGGGCTCGCACCTCCATCTCTCCCACCGAGAAGGGGGGCTGACTCTGCTGCTCAGGCTGATATTCGAGGGTCACCAGCAGGATCTGGCCACCGATCTCGACCAGCGAACTGATCAGGGCCGCATACTGGCGACGCATCGCGGTCGGCAGGGCGATCAGTGCCGCACGGTCATAGACCAGCCGGTAACGGCGACCCAGACTGGGGGCGGCGAAAAAATCCCCCTGAAAAATGCGCAGGCTGTCCACTTGATGGCACTGATAAGGGCCCACTTCGCTGACGGTCGCGGCGAGCTGGTTTTCACTGAAGAACTGACTGACTGCAAGGCTCGATAGCTCGAAACCGTCGACCGGATGACCCTGAGCGCTCAGCCAGAGCATGTCACGGGACTTGCCGCACAGGGGAACCAGCACCGGCTCGTCCGCTTGCTGGGCTGACCACCAGGATTGCAGCCAGTGGTTGAAGTCCGCCTGATGAAAGCCAATCCGGTTCTCTTCCCAACGCTGATGCCAAAACGCAGCTTCCATCGTTATTACTCTTCTGTACTAAAGATGCCTCAATATCACAACTTAACCGGCACCGCGCAACCCTCTGCCCTCCCCTTTTTGCCGCGCAGCCTCTGCGTGTTATCTGGCGAAAGACTGGGCTTCTCTTTGCAATGTGCCTCGCTGTCGTAATCGGCGCGATTGGGTGCGTTTATGACGGGCAGAGGCACGCCAATCCATGCAAATAGGTCATGCATTGATAGCCATTAATGAAAGAAGGGAATGACGTTGGCAGGCCAAACAGCGCTTGCCAACGCCAGAAAGATCACGACAGCGTGGCGCGAGCGGCCGCCAGCTGACGGTCGATATAAGCAAAATCGGGACGTCCGGCGGGGAGTTCCGAGAGACAGGCCGCTTTGAGCTGATGCAGCCCATCGAGCGGTGAGTCTTGCGTGTCACAATGGGCCAGCAGCTCCTCCAGCAGGCAGCCAAAGGCGCGCACTTCCAGTCGCTCAAGGCCCACGGCCCGCTCGCGGTCGCAGCGGTCATATAAGGAAGCAGCGCCAAAATCCCCCAGCAGGGCGCGAGCCGGTGCGTCAGATCCACGGGCAAACAGGATATTGTGGCCGTAGAGATCCCCGTGCATGATGCCCGCGCGGTGCAGATGGCCCGCCACCGAGGCGATGCCGTGGGCCATCGCCAGCGCATCCGGCACACTCAGATGCAGCCCCTCGGGATAGACATCCCGGGTGCAGGAGTCCAGGCTCGGCGGCCCGGCCAGATTGGCAAAGGCCGGGTCGATCAGCTCCATCACCAACGCCGGAATGCCGGAGGGGTGATCCGCCACCTTGCCTATCACCTTGATAAGGTTGGGATGAGTGCCCGCCGCCAGCGATGCCGCCATCTCGCAGCGGGGCAGCCCGTCGCTGGTCACCGCCCCCTTGAACAGCTTGACCGCCACCTGACTGCCATCGCCTCTATCGCTCACCTGAGTCACTTTATCAGCAGGATTAGCCACCAGGGTGGCGCGATGGATAACGCCGGATGCTCCCTGCCCCAGCAGCTCGCCCAGTGCCAGCGTCTCCCAATCAAGGGTCGCGACATGGGCATTATCGATGGCCCGCGCCTCCTCCCCTTCGCTAAAGGGGTTGCCGGAGTAGGCAAGCCATGAAAGGCGAGGCAGCGAGAGCAGCCACTCGGGGAAGCGTTCGATGCGGTTGGCGGCGATGCGAAGCAGCTCCAGCTTGCGGCAGTTGGCAAGACTTGCCGGCAACTCGCGCAGGCGGTTGCCCGCCAGCATCAACTTTTGCAGGGCGTCGCACTGGCCCAGCTCATCAGGCAGCCGTTCAATTGCGTTATCAGTCAGGATCAGCCAGCGCAAACCGGCGGGCAGCGCCTTGGCCGAGACGGTAGCAATCCGGTTGGCCTTAAAACCCACCATAGTAAGCGCCGGACAGCGTCCCAACACCTCGGGCAGCTCGGTAAAGCGGTTCTCGGAGCAGAAGATGATGCGCAGTTTGCCAAACCCGGCCAGCTCGTCAGGGAGCGCACTTAGCTGGTTGCCGGTGAGATCCAGCACCTCCAGTGTCTCTTTCAGGCTCAAAATCTCGGTGGGGAACTCCGTCAGGTTTTCACAAAGCTTCAGATGGCGGGCACCGCACAGTTCACCTGCGCGCAGCTGTTCCAGAGTATGCATAACCGTTTCTCAATCCTGATGATCTGCCTGATGACATAACCAGCCATCAGCGCGCGCCGAATCCGGGGCTGGCTGTTTTAAAGGGGGGGCATTATAAAGAATTCGGGGCGCAGATCGCCCCTTTTGTTGACCTTGGTTACGAGGCCGGACACTCAGCAAGCCATCCCGGCTGAGTGACGAAATACATGAGGTACCATAAGCGGCATGCCCATGATGAAGGCTTGCAGGGATGGCGGAAAGCCGGTCACAGCTAACTGCATGTAGGAGCGCAACATGACTCAGGGCAGTTTCACCGCTCGCACTTCAATCTCTGGCAGAGCGAAGGCATCTTGCGCGGCGATGAGTTGCAGCTCATAAGCCTGCTGGCGCCAGGTCTCTTGCAGCACGGCGTCTACCGCTGCATTGGTACGCTCAAACGCGCTCACCGCATCGTGGCCTGTCAGCAGGTTGGCCAGCATCAGGGCGCTGATAAGATCGCCCACCCCGACCGGCTGGCGGGCAAAGTCATAAAGCGGACGGGCAATCAGGTAATCCCCTTGCGGGGTGGCCAGCAGCATCTCGAAGCGGCTGGAGTCCTGCGCCGCACGACCGAGATGCTTGACCAGCACCAGCTTGACGCCACGGGCCAGCAGCTGATGGGCAGCCGCGCGGGTCTGATCCAGATCAGCCAGATGGGTATCACAGAGGGTCTCCAGCTCCAGCAGGTTGGGGGCCATCATGTCGGCCACCGGCAGCGCCTGCTCGGTCAGGAAACGGGTGACGCCGGGGGCGACGATGCACCCCTTCTCCGGATGACCCATCACTGGGTCGCAGAAGTAGATGGCATCGGGGTTGGCCGCCTTGACGGCGTTGACCACGGTCAGGATCTCGTCCCCCTGCTCGGCGGAGCCAAGGTAGCCGCTCAGCACGGCGTCACACTGGCTCAACACCTCGATATTGCCCAATCCTTTCACCAGCGCACTGATATGACCCGCCGGCATCGCCATTCCCTGCCACCCTTGGGCATATTGGGTGTGGTTGGAAAACTGGACCGTGTTGATGGGCCATACATCCATGCCGAGGCGGCGCATGGGGAAGACGGCCGCACTGTTGCCGGCACAACCAAAGACCACGTGGGACTGAATAGAGAGAACGGATTTCATCGGGAATACCACAGCAAAGGATCAGCAAGGTGGGCAATATATCGGATGAAGATAACGATGCGCCACCTTGGCGCGGGATGAACAGGCAATTTCCTGACTAAAGACAGGTTTTTTACGCCATTTGGCCCACGTCGACAAGGTGAGCGGCGCCATGATGCGCCGCGTCCGTCCGTCACATCTCGTTGCGTTCAACAGCATGACGGGCAAAGTGATAGACCCATCCCTCATCACACGGCATGTCACTGGGTGGCGAAATCAGCTCAGGCAATACTGTCACCTTGCCACCAGCGGCATATTGCAGCGCCATCAGGGCGCAGAGCGCCGCATCATAGCGATCGGTGCCGACCAGCACATCCGCAGGCAGCTGCGCCGCCAGCTCGGGCCTTGCCGGGGAGGCCTTGCCGCCCACTTTGGCCAATGCCGGATAGACCTCCAGCACGGCGCGACTGGCCTTCGGGGCAACGGTCGGCACCAGTTGCAGATCCGAGAGTCGCGGCAGCATGGAGAGCGCCAGGGTGGCGTTGTTGCCAAGCCGGTCGAAGGTAGCCGAGAGCGGCTTCTTGCCGTACTGCTCATACAGCCAGCGCTCGCAGTCGCGATAGGCGTAGTGGTTGTCTATCTCCCGCTCGGGCACGGCGCAGCTGTGTGGCTGGCCGTTGAGCAGATCCCGCAAGGCGCGGGGAAAGGCGAGTGGCGCATCGATACCGAGCGCCAGTTGCGGGCAGGCTTCTACCTGCATCAGGGTCAGCTCGTTTTGCAGGGCCGGACGCAGCAGAGCGGCCAGATCCGGCGCCACCCGCGAGCTCAAGCGAAACAGCGGCGACACCCCGAGCCAGTGCAGGCGGTTGGATTCGGCCTGCCAGCCCACCACGGCCACCGCCTGGGCACTGCCCTGCCAGCCACGCACATCCCAGCCGATCCCTATTGCACTCATCTGCCCTGCCGTCATCAATTACCTCTGTTCGCCTGTCACAAGTTGCAAGAGGCACAGGGTAATCAGCAGAGGCCTTTAACGCAAAGCGAACCGCCCACTCAGAACGATTTCTGGAAATTCACCAGCGGCAGAATGGGGAACACGCCGTTGGCGGCATAGTTGGCCAGCCCGATCTGCAAGCCATCGAGGTGCTTGGTCGCATTGATAAAGCCAATCTGGAAGGTGGTACGCTCGGCATAGTTGACGAAGCCGACGTTGGCCAGCGCATTGCCCTTGGCGATATTGACCGCCCCCCAGTTAAGCCCCTGTACATTGTTGGTCAGGTTGACCAGCCCCAGATTGACGCCGGTATCCTGCCCTTCGTGCCAGTTGATGGCGTTGATAGCGACCCCGCCAAACTGGTGGCGCACCCGACCGGCACCGAGGAAAATCCCGAGCTGCAGGCCGCTGAACTGATCCACATCGGAGAGGGCGAAGATCGGCAGATCAATACCCTTCACCTGACCGGTCCGACCGTAGAGCAGCGAGGCGCGCGCCCCTTCCACCTGATGAGACGCGGGCAGGTTGACACCGGGCAGCGAAACCTGCACCGGGGTACTGGCCTGCGCGACACCGCACAGAGTCAGGGCGCTGCATGCCAGCAGCAGGCGGGAGAGTGTCATGGGAAGTTCCTTGGGCCATTGAGAGTGACCCGATCCTAACAGTCAGGGGAGAGTGTGGGCACACCAGCAGGGACGAGGTGCGTCACGATACGTCACGGTTGGCCCTCTCACCTCTCCATCAGGTCTTGCGAAAGCGCCACCTCAAGGACAATCGGCCACTTTTTCGCAGCGAGTGGCCCCTCTTCCTTTCTTTGCCTGAGCGAACTGCCTAAAATAGTCGCCCTGCTGTATCCGGCATTCATCCATCTAGAGGATTTCCCATGGAGACGTTTCTGCTCGAAGGTCACCCCTTCGTTGCCTTGTGTGACCTTATCAAACATCAGGGGTGGGCCGATTGTGGCGGCGCCGCCAAAGCCCTCGTTGCCGAAGGGCTGGTCGAGGTGGACGGTCAGGTCGAGACCCGCAAGCGCTGCAAGATCGTGGCCGAACAGGTGGTCAACTTCAACGGCATGAAGGTTGTGGTCAAAGAGGGCATCAGCCCGGAGATTGGCTAATCCCGTTTAGGGGAGCTACTCTCCGGCAACCCGCTAGCTGGCCTTGATCGACAGGGTCAGCACAAAACGCGCCATCGCCTCATCTCCGTTCAATGACGGACAGGTGGCCACCACCCGGATGGGGCGATTGATGCGCTGACCGCTTGCCAACGATTCGTCGATCATGGCGTCAATCTCCTCCCCCGCTGCGCAGTCGAACCGCACATCCCCTTCCGGTCGTTTCAAAAACTCCCCCTGCACATCCTTGAAGGCGAAGTGCACCTTCTTGCGCCGCTGCCGCCCCTTCTCCATCACCAGTAGACCACCTACCAGATCGGCGCCAGTCGCCAGCGCGCCAAAATACATGCTGCCCAGGTGGTTGCGGGTACGCCAGCCAAGAGGAATGCGAATGCGCAGCGCCTTGGCGTTCATCTCTTCGATGATCGGGGCACAAAACCCGATGACGGGAATGTAGCGCCAGGCAAACAGCCGGAGCGCCAGATTGGCTTTGAAGCGTTGCAAATCCATATGCGAACTGATCCGATGAGTTAATGTAAACAACATGTTGCCTGCATCTGCGCCATTCGACAAGCACAGGGATCACGGTTACGACCTTTTACCCAACACAAAAAAAAGAGGGAACCGCACCGGTTCCCTCTTTTCGTTCATGTCGCTGTTACAGCAAATGTGCCGGTCAGGCGCGCTTCTCTTCCAGCCAGGCCCCCTGACTCTGCATCTCGAACAGCTGGGCATAGTGACCGCCGAGGGCCATCAGCTCGCTGTGGCTGCCCCGCTCGCTCACCTGACCGCGGGAGAGCAACAGGATCTCGTCCGCATCGACGATGGTCGAGAGGCGGTGGGCGATGGCGATGGTGGTGCGGCCACGACGGGCAGCAGAGATCGCCTGCGACAGCGCCAGCTCGGTCTGGGAGTCCACGCTCGCCGTCGCTTCATCCAGAATGAGGATACGCGGATCCCCTACCAGCGCGCGGGCAAAGGAGAGCAGTTGCCGCTGACCGGCGGAGAGGTTCTTGCCCCCCTCCTCCATCAGGGTGTTGATCCCCTGTGGCAGGCTGCGCACAAACTCGGCCAGCTGCACCTCGCTCAGCGCCTGCCAGAGCCGCGCTTCGTCTATTCCGGCGCGGCCGAGACGCAGGTTCTCCGCCAGGGTGCCGACGAAGATAAAGGGATCCTGCTGTACCAACCCGATGCTGCGGCGCACCGCCGCCAGCGACAGGATATCCAGTGCGTGATCATCGAAGCGGATCTGCCCCTGATCCAGCGGATAGAAGCCCATCAGCAAGCTGATAATGGTGGACTTGCCGCTGCCAGTATGGCCCACCAGCGCCAGCATCTGGCCCGGTTTTGCGGCAAAGCTGACCTCCCGCAACACCTGCTGCTCGCCATCGTAGGAGAAGCTCACCCGCTCGAAACTGACCCGCCCTTCCAGCGGGCGCAGCTCGCCGTCGGTGCTCTCGCGGGTTTCATCGAGCAGGGCAAAGACCCGCTCCCCCGCCACCATCGCCTGCTGCAGCTGGTTGAGCTGGTTGGTCATCTCGATGAGCGGCTCGATCATCCGCCCCAGATAGCTGATAAAGGCGTAGAGCACCCCCACCTGAATGGCACCAGTGCTGCTCAGTCCCTCGTGGGCGAACAGCGCCAACAGACCGATCAGCACCATCATGTAGAAGAGATCGATGAGCGGACGCAGCAAAATGCCGTTGATCTTGAGGCTCTTGATCCGTGCCGACCAGTG